>JAFGKA010000123.1 GCA_016928855.1 Phycisphaerae bacterium | reverse complement strand
TCGCTCCGGATCCGGCCGCTGTGAATCCGGATCACCGCGTACTTGATGCTGCTCTTCGGATCGCCGGTGATCTTGATGACCTGCCCGACAAACGGCCCATCGATCTTGGGTTCGACCACCTTCTCTTCGTCGCCATCCTTCTGAACACGTTTGAGTCCCTCGATGGGTGAGGGCGCGTACGCCGCGACAGCCGAGAGCAGTTCCCTGACGCCGACCTCGCTGCGGGCGTTGGTGAAGAACACCGGCACGAAGCTGCCCGCCGCAATCGCCCTGGCCACCGCGCTGCTCAGCTTGTCCGCCGAGACTTCGCCCTTCTCGAGGTACTCCTCCATCAGGGTCTCATCCGCCTCGACAACGGCTTCGACTAGAGCGGTATGCGCGTCGGCCACGCTGCCGAAGTCCGACTCGCCGTCGGCTTGAGTAAGACAATCCACAACACCCTGCCCGCTGCCCGTGGGCAGGTTAAACGGCTGGCACGCCTGCCCGAACATCTCCTGGATCAGGCCCAACAGCCTCTCCAGGTTCGCGTTCTCGGCGTCGATCTTGTTGACCACGATCATGCGCCCGAGACCGTAATCCTTGGCCTTCTCCATCATCCGGCGCGTGTTCACTTCGATGCCCGCCGAGGCGGGGATCACGCACGCCGCCGTCTCGACACCCGCCAGAGCCGCGATCGCCAGACCGATGAAATCGGGCGAGCCCGGCGTGTCGATCACGTTGATTTCCTTGCCATCCTGCTGGATATGAATCACGGCGGAGTCGATGGAACAACCGCGTTCTTTCTCCTCGTCCATGAAGTCGAGATGACTGGTCTTCTCCGGCACACTCCCGAGCCGGTTCGTCACCCCGACGGTATGCAGGAACGCGTCAGCCAGCGAGGTCTTGCCGGCGCCGCTGTGACCCACGAGTGCAATGTTGCGTATGTCCGCGGTTGAATACTTCGCCATGGCAGTCTCCGAGCAGTGAATCCGGGCCCCGGCCAGCCAGCCCGACCGAGGCAAACGACTCATTGTACTCGACCAGCCGGCCAGAACAAGCCGACAAACTCCCTCTTCTCTGGCCGCGAACCGTCAGCCGCCCGGAATCGGGGCGTGCCGGAAGGCTTCGCGGGCCTCAGCGGCCGCGAGGCGGCCTCTCCGCCGCCCGATCCGCGACCAGGCCGCCCGCCGACCGGGCTCTCGGGGCCCTCGGCCGCCCAAATAACCTGCCGGCCACAGCCAACCAGCCCGATTCGGGGATTGAGATTCAGTCTTCTTCCAGCTAGAATGCAGCCTCGGTTGGGATAAGCTGAGGTGTCTTTGCCGGACGGCCAGGAGGTGCCGGCCCAGCTTGGTGCATGGAGGCGTCATTCCACATGTTCCTGAAACGACTGACCTGCCAGGGATTCAAGAGCTTCGCCGACAAGACGGACTTCGATTTCATGCCCGGCGTGACGGGCATTGTCGGTCCGAACGGGTGCGGCAAGAGCAACGTCGTGGACGCGATCAAGTGGGTCCTGGGCGAGCAGTCCGCCCGCAGCCTCCGCGGCCGGCAGATGATGGACGTCATTTTCAACGGTTCGGGCACCCGCCGTAGCAGCGGCGTGGCCCAGGTCGATCTGGTCTTCGACAACGCGGATCAGACGCTGCCCTGCGACCAGACCGAGGTCACCGTCAGCCGGCGGCTCTACCGTAGCGGCGAGAGCGAGTATCTGCTCAACAGCCAGGCCTGCCGGCTCAAGGATGTCCGGGAGTTGTTCCTGGATACCGGCGTCGGCGTCGACGCCTATTCGATCATTGAGCAGGGCAAGGTTGACGTCCTGCTGCAGGCCAACCCGGCCGAACGACGAATCATTTTCGAAGAGGCGGCCGGCATCAGCCGTTACAAGGCCCGTAAGAAAGAGGCAATCCGCAAGCTGGACCGCGTCGAGCAGAATCTGCTCCGCCTCACGGATATTATCGAGGAAGTCGAGAAGCGACTTCGTAGCGTCAAATACCAAGCCGGTAAAGCCCGGAATTATCAGACCTACGCCGCCCGTCTGCGGGAACTGCGGGCGAGTTTTTCACTCTCCGAGTATCACCGGCTCACCCAGCGACACGCGGCGCTTTCCGCCCAGATTGACAGCGCGACCGACCGCGCCGCTGAGCTGCGTACGCGCATCGGCCAAGCCGAGACGGCTCAGTCGCAGCACGACGCGGCCATCCTGCAGCTCGACGACGAAATCCACGACGTTGAGCAGCGGCTGTTGACCGTCACGGCCGAGATCACAGCCCACCAGGAGCGAATCAGCCAGTCCCGCCAGCGGCTTGACGAGCAACGCGAAACGCAGGCCCGGGCCCAGTCGCGGCTTTTCGCGGAACAGCAGCGGGCCGCTTCGCTCGGGAAGCGCATCGGCGCCGAGGAGCGGGCGGTCGAAGACGCCGAGGCCCAAGTTCGCGCCCAGCAGGAGCGCGTCGACGCGCTGCACGCCGAGGACCAGGCCCTCTCGAAGGAGTTCACGACGCTGCAGGCCCAGCTTGAAGACGACAAGGCCGGCATCATCGACCTGCTTCGCCGCACGGCCCAACTGCACAACGACATCAGTTCGCTGGAGGTTCATCGGGAGAACCTGGCCGAGCAGAAGGGCCGGCTGGCCGCGCGCGACAACGCCATTCGCCAGGAATTGACCGAGCTGCTGAATCAGAAGGCCAAGCTCGAAGCCCGCAAGCACGAGATCACCTCGCTGCTCGCGGCGGAGACACAACGCCTCGAGGAGAAGCGGCAGCAGGCCCACCAGCTCGACTCGACCCGCGCGGCACTGGAGACTGAACTGGCCGAGGCGAAGGAACACCGCAGCGCGTTGCTCTCGCGGAAGCAACTGCTTTGCGACCTGGACCGGCGGTTCGAGGGTATCGAGTCGGGCGTCCGCAGCATCCTGGAACGTAAGAGCGACGACGCAACCGGCGCGACATTCGGCTACGTCCGCGGCATCGTGGCCGAGTTGCTCTCCGCCGACGTGTCGCACGCGATGATCATCGAATCCGTGCTGGGTGACGCGGACCAGCATCTGGTCGTCACGGACAGCGCGCTATTCCTCGCCGACCAGGACAAGTTCGACGATCTGCCCGGCCGTGTGCACGCGATCTGCCTTGACCGGCTCGGGCCCGTGGTCAACGAGCGGGACTTCTCCGAACAGCCTGGTTTCATCGCGAATGCCGCGGATCTCGTGAGTTGCCCCGACGACCTCAAACAGCTCGCACGTCACCTGCTCGGCAAGACTGTCGTCGTACGAAGCCTTGATGATGCAATGCGCATGGCCGACCTGGTGCCGTCGCAGCACCGCTTTGTTACGCTCGCGGGACAGGTGGTGGAACCCGGCGGGCGGATCTCCGTTGGCCCGGCCGGCTCGCATGGCGGCCTGATTTCGCGAAAGAGCGAGCTGCGCGAAATCGACCAGCACATCAGTGACGTCGAGCGGCAGGTCGCCATCCTCACCGACCGTCGCACGCGGATGTCGGCCGAAGCGGAGCATCTCGATCACGTTCAGCAGGAGCTTCGGACCGCCATCTACGAAGCCCGCACGGCCGAGGTCGAGACCAACGCGGCCCTGAACACGAACGGCGAAGGCATCCGGCGATTGACGCAGGAACAGCCGCTCATCGCCGGCGAGGTCGAGAGCATCGAGCGACAGATCGCCCAGGCGGTCGAGCGTTCGTCGGCCAGCCATTCTTCGCTGAAGGAACTCGAACAACAGAACGCTGCGCGCGAGGCGCACGTGCAGCGGCTGCACGACCGAATCGACCTGCTCGCCAGCCAGCGGTCCGCCCTGGCCGAACGCCTGACCGAGGCACGGGTCCAGGCCGGCCAGTTCGCCGAAAAGCGCGCGGGGCTGGCCGAGAATCTGCGCGCGATCCGCGATGCCCAGCGCGGGGCCAGCGAGGCTGTCGCGCAGGCGCAGCAGGAAGCCGCCGATTGCCGGCACCGCCTCGAACAGCTCGAACGCAACATCCTCGGCGCCGGCTCACGCCTCGCGGAGCTGTACGCGACGAAGGAAGAGCGGTCTCGCGACGCGTTGGGGCGACGGCGTGAGCGCGAACGGTTGCGCCACGAAATCGAAACGCTCTCAGCCCAGGCCAGGCAGTGCCGCAGCGAGTTGGAAGAAGTCGAATCGAAGCTGCACACGGTCCAAATGGAGCACCAGGAAGCGCGCGTGCGGCGCGACGAACTGGTGACCCGCATTCGCGGCGAACTCGAGATCGACCTGCCGCAGCAGTATGCCAGCTATGAGCATACCGAGCAGGACTGGAGCGAGGTTGAGCAAGAGATCGCCGATCTGCGGCAGAAGATCGAGCGGCTCGGCAACGTCAACCTCGACGCCATCACCGAGCAGGACGAACTCGAGGAACGCGCCAAGTTCCTGAACGAGCAGCATGGGGACCTGGCCCAATCGAAACGGCAGCTTGAGGAACTCATTGAGCGGCTCAACGACGAATCACGAAAACGCTTCGAGGAAACGTTCCATCAGGTTCGGACGCATTTCCAGGAGCTGTATCGCAAGCTGTTCGGTGGTGGCAAGGCCGACATTCTGCTCGAAACGACCGACGGCGAGGGCACGCCGGACATTCTCGAGGCCGGAATCGAAATCCAGGCCCGGCCGCCGGGTAAGGAATTACAGAGTATCTCCCTGCTGTCCGGTGGCGAGAAGACGATGACCGCCATCGCGCTGCTGCTGGCGATCTTCAAGAGCCGGCCGTCGCCATTCGCGATCCTCGACGAGGTGGATGCTGCTCTCGACGAAGCCAACAACGAACGGTTCAACCGGATCGTCCGCGAGTTCCTGACGGAGTCGCAGTTCATCCTGATCACACACAGCAAGCGGACGATGAGCATCGCCGATGTGCTTTACGGCGTGACGATGCAGGAAGCGGGCGTCAGCAAGCGGGTCGCCGTCCGGTTCGATGATGAATCGCCCGAGAGCAAGCCTGCGGTGGCGTGAGACCGTTTCGATTCGTCAGACCTATTTCTCCGTCAGTTCGATCGCCCCGTTCCAGTCGGCTGGCGGTGGTGACGTTTGATAGGCCCGCGTCAGCTCCGCATACCGCCGGGCGGCCATGTCGTCCGGTCGCCGCCTGAGCACCCCATCGAATCCGGCTGCCGCATCGGTCCATCGCCTTGCCTGGAAATGTGCCACCGCAGTGCCGAATCGATCCGCATACTCGACCTCCGCCGGATCGACCTCCCCGGCCCAGCCCAGCAGCTCGTGGATCGGCACCGCGATCGACTTGCCCTTGACCTGCACAGCCCCGAGCGAACGAAACGCGAAGCCGTCGCCGGCCGCGTCACGCGTCGTTTGCGAAACCATCGTATACGTGCCAAAGGCCTTGTTCGCCGATTCGAGGCGCGCGGCGAGATTCACCGTATCGCCAACACAGGTGTAGTCAAGCTTGTTCTCGCTGCCATAGTCGCCAACGAAGACTGGACCGCTCGCCAGGCCGATTCGCATCCGCAGCAGATCGAACACGTGGGCCAGCGGCGAGCCCTGCTGTCGGGCAATCAGCTCGCGCAGGGCCCGCTGCGATTCGACCGCCGCGGCGCAGGCCTGCCGGGCGTGATCCGCGCAGAGGTACACCGGTGGATTGATGAACGCGAAAATCCCGTCGCCCATGAACTTGTTGATCAGCGCGGAGCGCCGCATCAGCACCTCGCTCATGGCTTCGAGGTATGGATTTAACACCGACCGCGTCTTGGCCGGGTCGAGGTACTTCTCGGTCAGCGGCGTAAAGCCCGCCAGATCGCTGAAGAAACAGGTCACCTCGCCATCCACCGGCGAGAGGTCCACCTGATCCATCTTCTCGGCGATCTGCCGTGCGATCGCCGGCGAGGTGTACTGCGCCAGCGCCTTGCTGAACCGCCGCTTCTCGCGCTCGGTCACGAGAAGCCGGTACATGACGACGATCGCCCAGACGATGAACGCCAGCAGGACCGCAACCACGCATACGAGCCAGTAATTGAGCACCGCGAGGGTAAACAGGTTGAGCACGACGAGCCCCAGCATCGTCACAACGACGAGCACGAACGTCATCCGTGGCCCGCGCGACGCCGACCAGAACGTAACCAGTACGCCGGCAAAAAACAGAACCGCCGCCCGCAGCCAAGGATTGCTCCAGTCGATGAACGCCCGCTGCATGAACGTGTTGTACAGATTCGAATGGGCCATCACGCCCGGCGTCCTCAGAAACACGGGCGTATCGACCATATCCGCCATGGCGGTTGCCGTGTAACCCACAAAGCACGTTTTTTCAGCCACCAGCGGCCGAAGCAGGTCCATCGCCTCGGCCGCACGCCGGATCAGCACGGCATTCGTTGCATCGACTTCGGCGACCGGTCCGACAAGAATATCGTGCGCCGTCTTGAAGCGGCGAAAGTCGGCAGCGATTTCGGGATCGTCCGGATCCTCGTCGCGCAACTCAGCCCAGACCTCGCGTACGAATTCGATGGTCGACGCCTGATCCGCCTCGATGCGCTGCCGGCCGGCCTCGACGACCCGGCGGAGGTCAGCCGCTTCCGGCGAGTCGGCGGCACCGGTCCGCTCGGTGGCGCGCAGCGCACGCCGCGCGGCCAGGTATTGCCGCACTTCCTCGGCATACCCCGCAAATGCCGTCTCATCCTTAACGAGCTGCATAACCCGCCCGAGTTGAGTTTCCTTGAGCTGCTCGTTCTCACGCTGCCGGCGGCGGATGTCCTCGACCTCCATCACCTTCGACATCGGCACATGGACGAACGAGTTCGCGAAGCTCTCGCCACGACGATGCCAGTTTGGCAGCATACACCGCTCTGCATCCAGGGGTATACGCATGGCCGCGCGGTCACCGCGCGCCGCGATGTGCAGATCGCCGGCGTCGTCGATAGAAAGATCTTCATCACGAATCTCGAGCGCCTCACACACCCCGGAAAACGCGAGCTGCTTGACCAGGCGCCCCCGGAACTCCAGCATCAGCGGCAGGCGGCGCAGCGTACCGTCCTCATCCGGCTCGAAGACAACAAAGCCCGTATGTCTGGCCGCCTCGATCAGCTTGGCCAACGGCGGCGTCACCGCCTCGATCGACGCAAGCCGACCGGCCAGGCCCGGCGGAACCGGCCCGCAGCCCGCCGCAAGAAGGCGAAGCGAGTGTTCCAGCGCGTAGGCGGCCTTGATTTCCTCGCCGATCGGCGTGAGCTGATCGAATAGCGTCGAAGCGATTGCCTCGTGCGCCGCTTTCGCGCCCGCGTCGGGGTGGGCGTCCATCACCTCGGCGACTCGCTGCGCGATGGCCCGGCGACGCGGTGTGACAATCCCCACACGGCGGACAAGCTCCACGTCCAGTTGGCAGGCCGCCGCAACAGCCTCCACGTCGGCCTCGACATCCTGACGCAGCACATTGAAGATTCGTTTCTCGACGGGTGTCAACGTTCGCGTCGACTTGAAAAACGCAGCCAGCGTTACCGTGCCCGCCTCGCGCACCGCCGCGGCAAGTTCGTCGTCGGGATAAACGATGTTCTCGGCGGAGGGCTCACCGAGCTGTTCGCCAGAACCGGCAACGGCCTCGAACCGGCTGAACTCCGGCAGGCGCAGCTCCGGCGGCCGTGGCTCCGAATAGACCAGATCCACAACGATCGCTTCGGCCCCCAGTTCGCCAAGGATGCGAATGAAGCCGGCCTGCACGTCCCGCGGCCACGGCCAGCTCCCCACGCGCTCGAGCGCGGTGTCGTCAATATCCACATGAACGATTCGTGGGCTCTCGTCGATGCGGTTCGCGTAGCGGAAATGCTGGTCCAGAAACCACCATTCAAGCCGCTGCGTGGCACCAAGCCCATGCAGCAGGGTCACCACCGCCGTCGTCGCCAGCCCGACGCACAGCGCACCGCGATGCCTTCCGAGCCATCCCGCAAACATGGGGCGAATTGTACCGCATCGCCGGGCGCATGCCACGCGGCAGCCTGTCGGTCGAGGCAGCAGGCCCGTCATCCCCGCATGGCCACATGGACCAGCCGTTTGGCGCGGCCTGCTTCGCTCAGCCGCCCAGTTCCTTGAGCAGCTTCACGGCAGCGGCGACGATCGTCTCCCCGCCACCGGGGGCAACGCGGGAGTTGACCGTCTCGTAGCTGCCCTCGGCAAACGCCTTCTTCGTGGGAATATAGGCCGGGCTGTCGTTGGCCAGTTCGATTACGAGCGTCGTCTTGAACGGTGACGCCTTTTTGATCGCCAAGCCCAGATCGACGAAGACCTCGCCGGGAAGCGTCACGATCGCCACATCGCGGCCAAGCCGGAAGACCTGCACCTCCAGCGGCAGCGTCGGATCCTTGTAGCGGGCCAGATCCATGATCTTGTACGCCTCGACGCGCTGCAGGAACGGCAGTTCCTTCGTCTCATTCGCAACCAGGGCACGGGCCGCCCGGTCGATCTGCTCGGGGCTATAGCGCTGCAGCGGCACCGCAACCTGTTCGCTTCGGATCGCCAGCGCCGGCTCGCCCACGTCGTGCAACGACGTAAGGGCGACGCGCACCGTCTCCGCCAGCATGGACCCGATCTCCTCCGCGCTGCGCCGACCCTTGGTGCTGACATCGATATGGTTGATGTCGCCACACGTACCGTTGCCGAACACGGACACGAGGTCCTGCTGATCCCGGCACAGCCCCTTCGACAGGTAGTACGGATAGTCGGCAGCGTACGCCGTGCCGCCGACCGTATCACAGTGCAGCGGGAAGACCGTCAGCACGGCCATCGGACGGCGCCGGCCTGCGTCGCGTAGCCGCACGATGCCGACCTCCGGGTCGATCGGACCGGCCGCTCGAACAATATCGGGATTCTGCTGCCCGGGATTGAAACGAACGCTGCCGTCGGCCATGTGAAACCGCCGATTGAACGACAAACGCCGCTCCATCGCCACACCAGCGTCAACTCGGACGGGCACGGCCGCCGCCCGCGCCTGCACGATCGCCTCGACGATCTTCGCAGCGAACAGGTCGGCATAGTTCACCTCTTCGCGCGGGTCTTTGCCGTGCTGGTCAATGGCTCGCTTGTGGAAGAACTCGCGTTGCGGCCCGTAGTAGAGGGGGCCGGTATGGGTATGCGTGGCAAACACCGCGATGTGATGCGCCGGGATGCCCGTCTTTTCCTCGGCGAGTTTCCGTGCGCCGTCGGTGACGTCGCGCGGGATTCCGATCACATCGCAGGCAACTAACGCTCCGGCCGTATCGCCTTGCGCGAACACGAGCGCCTTGGCCTGCAGCGAATTCTGAACTTCCGTGCTGATCCGTTCTGTTGGATAGCCGGCCATCCGATAACCGACCGGCGGCGTGATATCCACCACGGCGACGCCCGCAGTCAACGTATCAGCGCTCGCGGCGGGAGCGGTCGTGGGATTGGCCGAAAGAACCACCAACACGATCATGTAGAATAACGCCTGCATCGAACGTCACCTCCTGAGCCCCTGCCGCATTCTTGAACATCGAGGATGCTGCCACCTCAAACGCCGCTGCCACGCCGGAAGGCAGCCTTGGCCTCGCCGACCTGTTGGACCGCGGCGATCTGGTTCTCGCGATACGGTTCGATCATCGGCCGCCACACGGTCTGGAAGAAGCCCAGAAGCCGTTCAGCCGGAATGTGGCGGGCGCAATACTCGACCGTCTTGCCGAAGTTCTCCGGGCCGGAGTGGTTGCTGCCGGTCGGCATCTGATCGTAGCCATGCGATTCAAGATCGCGGTAGGCTTTGACCGCCTTGACCGTGTCGCCGAAATCCGTGCCGTAGTACCAGTTGCTCTGCAGCACCGACTTGGGCATCCGGGCAAAGAACAGCTCCGGGTGATGCCACACGTAGTCCGACCAGATCCACGAGCGAACGCCGCCCTTCTCGACCTGCTCGACGAGGAAAAGGAAATCATGCCACCAGAGATCGCCCTGCCGCACGACCGCATAGTGATGGTTTCGCTGATGCTCGGCGGTCTCCTCATCCATGCCCAGATGGAACAATCGGGGCTTGTCGAAGATCGTGATGGCCTCCGCGATCAGGTCGCGACAAACCGCGTAATACCTCTCTGTCGAGACGCAGCGCGCATACTCGGCCAGCCACGCATCATGCGTCGTGGCGAAATTCAACTTCGGAATCGGTTCGATGCCCAGCTTGCGGATCCGGGCGAGTTCCTTCTTCAGCCGCGCCGGCGTCCAGGCCCCCTTAACCGCGATCTCCGGGTGGCTCTCGTACTGAACCGCATCACCGAGATCGAGCACGACCATGTTCATCCCTGCATCGGCGATAGCCTTCAGGACATCGTCCCACAGCTTCTCGTCGAAGCACAGATCGGGCATGTAGCCGTGCTGGCCATGCCGGGCTTCGACGGGATGGTCTTCCCACATGTTGTAGCTGAGGTGAATCAGGACGGACCAGATCATCGCGTCGCCGGTCGTGTTGCGGGACGGCGCCGATGCCTGCGCCCATGCGTCGGCAAGGCGGCCGGTCAGTGCACCGCCAATCGAGGCAGCGACCCCGGCCTTGAGGAACGCCCGTCGGTCCATGCCCTCGGCCATGCGGCATCCTCCTGCGTTCATGATGGGATGTGCGGGGCAATCATCACTGCCCCTCTGTCATTCCAACCGGCGTCGCGATCGATTCACGCGATTCGCACTCGGCAATCGCAGTCGTAACGGATATCCAGTATACCCGGCGCCCGATCGTGTGTCATGGCTGACTCCGCCGCCGCAAGCCGCCCTTCGGACACCTACCGATCCCGCAGCCGACGCGCGGGCACGCCGGCGTACACGCCCATCGGCTTGGTATTCTTCGTCACGACGGCGTTAGCACCGATGACACAGCCTTTCGCGATGCGCGTATCGGCCGTCACGGTCACGTTCGCGGCGATCCAGACATCCTCCTCCAGCGTGATCGGCGCAGCCTTCTCGCCGGTCAGGGCCATCGGTCTGTCCGTAATCTCGACGTGATGCCCGACGGTGGCGAACACGACATGAGCGGCGATGTTGCAGTAGGCCCCGATCGTCAGGCCGCCCCACCCGTAAAGCACGCACTGCGGCGCGAAATGACAGTGGTGGCCGATCTCGACGAAGCTGGTTTCCCAGTCGCCGAGCGAGATGTAGGTGCCGGGGAAAAACTCGACATGGTCGCCAACGATGAACCGACCGGGTGAGCCTTGAATGAAACAGCCGGGATAGAACGTCACATGGCTCCCGATGCGGCAGGCCCGAGGCTGGCCGACCATGTGGAAACCGCGCATGAACGTAACGTGGTCGCCTACGTCGATCGTCTCCGGATGCTCAATGAAAACATCGTCGGCTATTACGACGTCTGCCCCGCAAGACCGAAACCGTTCGAGGTACTCCGACATTCTGCGATCGGACGGTCGATGGGCCATATCGCTCACTTGAGGTCATAGAGACTGTTGTCGGGCGACAGAAAGCCGGTATCCGGCGCGATCTTCGGCACCTCGGATACCAGCGTCTGTGTGTATCGTATGCGAAGCGGCTCGGCGTGGCCATCACAGAAGCCCACGTTCGTGCGGGAGAGGTGCCGAAATCCCTGCGTCCCCGCCGCCCGGGCTGGGAACCGGTCCAGGGAATGATCCCATGGCGAGCGCATAAACTTGTTGGCCCCGGCCCCGTATTGACCGTCGCCGAAAAGCGCACAGGCCGCCGGCCGGCGAACCTGGCCACTCCGGGCCGGCGGCACCAGAAGCCTTGCGGGCGGATCGGTCGCCTCGCCCTGGCCGTGGCCGATGTAGCTGACGTTGTAGTTGTAGCCGGTATAGGGATCGTTCAGCGAGTTGGCCGGACCCTGAAAACTCGGACACTGCTGGATTTCCATGGCTGTCTGCGCCGCCCACAGCAGCCCCGGCCAGACCTTCATCTCGCCTGTCGACCAATTCCGTTCCGACGCGAAATCCCACGCGAATGTGGTCATCCCTGTCGCGCTGATCACCCGGTGTTGCCCGACCGGATAGAAGTCGCTGTTCACGCACACATACGCTTGCGCCGCTATGCCCATCTGACGCAGATTGCTGAGGCAGACGACCGATTGCGCGTGCTGGCGCGCCCGACTGAGCGATGGCAGCAGCATCGCGATGAGCATACTGATAATCGCCACAACGACGAGCAGCTCAATCAACGTGAAGGCTCGGTCTCGTCGGCTCATGTTCATCTCATCGTCCCACCACTTGGGAGAACACCGGGTCGCCTAATGCGGTGGGCCGCCGGCACACGGGCGGTTCGGTCCATTGAAACACATCTGGAACCTGCCGAAGTCCGCAAGGTCCACGTCGCCGTCGGCGTCCACGTCCGCGCCGTGGCAGCCCGTCTCCATTGCCGGCGGACGGTTCGGACCATTGAAACAGGCCTGAAAACGGCCGAAATCGGCCAGATCCACATCATCGTCGCCGTCGGTGTCAAAGCTGACGCACGGCCGCACATCAACAATGGCGTCGATCTCCGTCGTCGCGATCGGCCCATCGATGTCATCGATGCGCACGTACCGGATCCAACTCAGGCCAAAGACACTGATGTCGAAGCCGGTGCCACCGGCCGACCCTTCATAAGCCTGAGCCACTTCCGCCACGGTCATGCCGTTGAAATCGGTCGCCGTCAGCCGCGGATAAAGTGGCTTCGTCGGATTGGTCGGTGCCGCCCACCACTGGTTCCATGTGCCGAGCGATAGATCGGGATTCTCCGGATCAAAGACGCGCCCCAACGTCGGTGCGAACGCATCCGCGAACGGTCCGGACGTGAACGTGTACCACGTCGTGCCATCCTGGCTGACCGAGACAAGGCCCGGCTCGCTTTCGATGGCACTCGAAGCGAGTAACTGCTGACTCGTGGGATCGCCATTATGCCATGTACCACCCGAAAGCGTGAGTTGCATCGCGTTGCCGAACACGATCAGATCGATGCCGTAGGGGTTGCGGGGATCATCGACGACGGAATGCTCAAACTCGACGATGAGATACCCGCCGTTGCCGACGGTGACCACCTCAAAGGACCGAAACGGCGGCCCCACGGGCACGACCGGCACCGCATCCGTGGGTGGGATGTAGAAACCGTCACCCGTCGTATCGACGGTTGGACGGCGATTCACGCCCTGGGGGGGGGACGCGCCACCCGGCCGAACCAGGCCGAGTGCCCAGTAAGGTTCATTGAACGGCTCGCCACTGAGCCAATCGAAGATCACGCCGCTGCCTTCCACGTATTCCACGACGGCCGCGGGGAAATCTGCTTCGTCGTACATGTATCCATCGGCCGCCGTGACCGCACTCACGGCCACAACGACTGCCAGCCACACTGCCCGCATCCTGCGACTCCTTGTCCTTCGGCCACGCATCGGCCCCATCCCGCGAGTCCACGCTCGCGGCCCGGGCAGGGCCAGCACCGCATCGGGATCCTTCCCGCCGCGGCGCCGACCCGCCCGGCCGTCAGCGCAAACCACCGAAACCCGAACGGGCTTCATGGCTTACGCATGCTTCGCCGCACGCCGGCGCCAGAGACAGGCAGCGCCAGCGACCAGCCACAGCACCCCACTCACCGGCTCCGGCACCGGAACCCGTGCGTAGGCGCCCGAGAAGCCGTTGTACCACCCATCCAGATCGCCGTCGGCCAGCACCCGGCCCGTGGCGCCGCCGCTAGCACCGTTCCATTCCACATGTGTGCCGGACGCGAACCCGTTGTGATAGAACCAGTAGTTGCTCACGAGGCCCGCCTCGCCATATGGCGCGTACGTGAAGTTGTCGACGAATGTCCCGAAACCGTAGACGGTAAATGTCATGTCGAGCGGCGTCGCCGCCGTCACAGCTTCCACCATATCCCACCCGGTCGGACTCCCGTCGAAGTTCCACTGCCATGCGTATGCGTAACCGCCGGTTTCCGCGAAATCGATCACCAGATACGCCGTGTTCGCCCCGGTGCCAACCGCATCCTCGATCTTGAGATGCCGCCCTGTCGCCGGGTCCAGCAACAGGTCCGAGTCGTACGACGTCGCCACCGCCTCGACCTCGATACCGATCGTCCCTCCGAACACCGCGCTGCCACACACCAGCACGATCAGCGCGCAACCACACCTCTTGCGTCCAGGCCCCTTCATCATGGCTTTTCGCCTCCTGCCGCCGCGAACATCGCGCGAACGGCATAAAAAAAGACCCAGTGCCCGGATTCGGACGCTGGGTCGCACACGACGCAAACGAAATGGGATCCGCCGGGCGCAGAATGCCCAACAGATCCCGAGCGCGGTCATGGTGCCCAATACGCCCGGGGCACTAACTACTGACCACGGTTACACGCAGGTCTTCTGGCTTACGGATCGTCCTACTAACCGCGCCTTCTCACCCGTTTGCCACGGGCAATGGCAGCTTGCGGCGTTCGTCCCCGATCACAGCGGCGGGTCCGCGGTGGATTCGCACCACCTTCCCTCTTAGCCCGCTTCCGGCGGGCGCCTGCAACCGCATCACACAACTTGTCAATCAGTCCGGCCGTCTCGCTGCACGCGACAACGGGTGGACCGGCTTCTTCCTACCCCGTTGGCCGCGGCCTGTCAAGGGCCGTCGGTCACTTCTTGGCGCGCTTGACGCCGTACTTGCTTCGGCTGCGATTCCGCGGCCGGTTTTCCTTGTCGCCGGTCACGCCGGCACAGTCGAGCGTACCGCGCACGATATGATACCGCACGCCCGGAAGGTCGCGCACGCGGCCGCCACGCACGAGCACGATCGAGTGCTCCTGCAGGTTGTGATCGATTCCCGGCACGTAAGCCGTCACTTCCTTGCCATTGGTCAAACGAACACGCGCCACCTTCCGCAGCGCGGAATTCGGTTTCTTCGGTGTCTGGGTCTTGACGATCAGGCACACGCCGCGACGCTGCGGGCATTTGTCAATATCCCGGACTTTCGATTTGGCGACCTGCTTCGTGCGGCCGTTGCGGATCAGTTGGTTAATCGTCGGCATCGGTTTCCTCTGCTACCTTGTTGGCTGCTCCAGCCCCTCATTGTGTCCGTTTTCGCGTCCGGTTTCAAGCCGGCCCGTCAGACTGTCCCGTCAAGACGCCTCTGCGTCATCCGAATCGGCCCCCGGCTCGTCCACCAGGTCATCTGGCAGCTCGGGCATCGCCTCCACCTCGACCCGCGTCGCCGAAGCCACCCCGCCCGCCTCGGACGCCTCCAGATCGGCCTCGACACCCGATAACGCGGCCCGCAGAGCCGCCTCCGCCGCCGTCTCTTCCTCGATCGACAGCGGCTCCATCGGCGGCACCGACACCGGCAACGGGGCTTTCTCGGGGACCGGCTCTCCCAGGTGCTTGACCCGCATGTCGAGGTATGGTCTGAACGCCGTGCCGGCCGGGATCAGGTGCCCCAGAATGACGTTCTCCTTCAGCCCGACCAGGTGGTCCACCGCTCCGGCCAACGCCGCCTCGGTCAGGACCTTGGTCGTCTCCTGGAAGCTCGCCGCCGAAATGAACGACTCGCTCTGGAGGCTCGCCTTGGTAATGCCGAGCAGCAGCGTCTTGGCCTGGGCGGGTTTCGGCTTACGATCCTTGGTCGGCGGCGTTCCGCCTTCGCCTTCGATCTGCTCGACGACCTCGTCGAACGCGTCCTTGCTCACGATGTCACCGGCGGCGAACTCACTATCGCCCGGGTCCTTGATCTTGACGCTCTTGGCCAGACGATCGTTCTCGGCCCGGAACCTGAACTTGTCGACGACCTCGCCCGGCAGGAACCTGCTGTCGCCGGGGCTGTCGACTTTCACCTTCCGAAGCATCTGGTTCAGGATCACTTCGATGTGCTTGTCGTTAATCGAGACATTCTGGGAACGGTACACCGCCTGCACTTCGTTCAGCAGATACACCTGAAGCGCTTCCTCGCCCTTGATCCGCAGAATGTCATGCGGCACGAGGGGACCGGCGATCAGCGGATCGCCTGCTTCCACATGGTCTCCGGCGTGAACGACGAGCTGCTTGTCCTGCGGCACATGGTGTTCCTTCTCCATGTTGCCGGATTCGCTGCGGACGACGATCGTCATCTTGCCTCGCCGCTTGTCCGCCCGGATTTCGACCGTACCGGAAATCTCCGCCATGACCGCCGGCTCCTTCGGCTTGCGTGCCTCGAAGATCTCGGTCACACGCGGAAGACCACCGGTGATGTCCTGCGTGCCGGAAATGGCCCGCGGCTGACGAGCGAGCAGCATGCCCGGCACCAGGTCCTGCCCCTCGGTGACCTCAATTCGCGCCTTCGCCGGCAGGTAATGCACTTCGAGCACCTTGCCCTCACGGTCCTCGATGATAATCTGCGGGTGCTTCTCGCCCTTGTGCTCGATCACGACGTATTTCGCGCCAGCCCGTTCCTGTTCGAGACGAACTGTTTCGCCCTCCAGAATGTCCTGGAAACGGGCAAAACCGGTGCCCTCGGCCAGAATCGGCGTCAGGTAGGAATCCCACGTCACGAGCTGCATGCCTGCGGTCACCACATCGCCATGCCGGACCTTGAGTTCCGCACCGTAGGGCAGCTTGTATCGTTCCAACTCGCGGTTCTTCTCGTCATGGATCGCCAGTTCGCCATTTCGCCGCAGCACGATCAGACGGCTCGGCTCCTCGCCGACGGCGGGCACTTCCACCGCGTTCAAATCGTGATACGCGACCACGCCGGCCTGCAGACAACGAATGTCATTCTCGACCAGTGCACGCGACGCCACACCACCGGTGTGGAACGTCCGCATCGTCAACTGCGTGCCCGGCTCACCGATCGATTGGGCGGCAATGATCCCGGAGGCCATGCCCTGCTCGACCAGCCGATTTGTCGACATGTCGTTTCCGTAGCACCGCGCACAGATCCCCAGCGGACTTTCGCAGGTAAGCGGACTGCGCACGCGGATCGTGTCAAGGCCGAGCTGCTCAATTTGCGTCGCGATCTCGGAAGTGATCACCGCGTTCTCATTGACGATGATCGCATCGGTAATCGGATTGCGGATCGGATCGCGGGCCACGCGGCCAATAATGCTGTCACGGAGCGGAACATCGATTTCCTCGCCCTTGTAGATCGCGCCCTTGATCACGCCGTTGATCGTTCCACAGTCCAACTCGGTCACGATAACGTTCTGGGCAACGTCCGCGAGTTTCCGCGTGAGGTATCCGCTGTCCGCGGTCTTGAGAGCCGTATCCGCCAATCCCTTCCGGGCGCCGTGTGTCGAGCTGAAGTACTCGAGCACGCTGAGGCCCTCGCGGAAGTTCGACTTGATCGGCGTCTCAATGATCTCGCCGGACGGCTTGGCCATCAACGCCCGCATGCCCGCCAACTGGCGGATCTGATCGACGCTGCCTCGCGCGCCCGAATCCGTCATCAGGAAGATCGGGTTCAGATAGTACGAACCGCGCGCATCGCCCGGCTCCACGTACTCGCCCCGGTCGTCGCGACGGTCGATCTTCAGCTCGCGGAGCATCTCCTCGGTGACTTTCTCGCGTGCATGGACCCATACGTCGATCAACTGGTTGTGCCGCTCCATCGGCGTGATGGCGCCCTGCTGGTAGCCCTTTTCGATCCGTTCCACGGTCTTCTGCGCCGCATTGATGATCTTCGGCTTTGCCGTCGGAATCCGAAGGTCGTGGATACCGAACGACAGCCCGGCCAGCGTACTGTGCTTGAAGCCCAGGTTCTTGACATGATCGAGCAGGTCGATCGTGTCTCTTCGACCGAGGAGGACGTGGCAATCCGCGATCACACGGGCTGCCCCCTTCTGAGACAACGGGTAGTTGAAGAACGGCATCGCGGCCGGCAGGTCGTCGTTGAAGATCAGCCGCCCCACCGTCGTGAGAATCCGCCCGTTCGCGGGCATGCGTTCCGGCGGCGACTTCTGTTCGTTTACCACCTCTCGCGATTCGATGCGGCAGATGATCGGCTCATGAATATGGATCCGCCCCTGCGCGTAGGCCATCATCGCTTCGTGGGCGTTGCTGAATTTCCGGACCACCTTCGGATCGCG
>JAFGKA010000122.1 GCA_016928855.1 Phycisphaerae bacterium | reverse complement strand
GCGGCAGACCCGATCCACGAAGTCGAGGACGGCAAGGAACTGCTCTGCAGCCTGGGCCTGCGGCGACGGACCGAGCCGGAGTTGATCGCGTGCCCCACCTGCGGGCGGATTGAAGTGGACCTCATCACACTGGTGCAGAAGGTTCGCGAAAAGCTCGCAACGATCCGGACGCCGGTGAAAGTCGCGGTGATGGGCTGCGTGGTCAATGGGCCCGGCGAAGCCGAGGGTGCCGATGTCGCCATCTTCGCGGGCAAGGGCCGCGGCATGATCTACGTCCAGGGCGAACAGACACGTACGGTGCCGGAGGCCGAGATGCTGGACGCGCTCTATGCCGAGGTGCTCACATTTGCCGATCGCGTTGAACGCGGCGAAGCCAGGCTCGGCGGTGGCGTCACGATCCACGCGCCTTCGGCGTGAGAGGCCGGTTGCCCCCTGCTCATACACGCCGTTCCGGCGGTTGCGCTCCGAAGATTTTGTATTGCGCACCAGAGCGTTCCAACAACACGATCAACGCAATCCCCATTGCGTCAACACGGAGATTCGCGCATAGATCGCCGTTGGTGTTCTTCGCGGCGACTGGGGGACCTGCACGGGCATTGACACACCCTCCAATCCGGATATACGCAGAGCCGGGAACGTCGGCGATGGACCGGCGTCCGATCCTACTTTGCAGAGGTGAAGCATGTCGATCGTCAGCACCCTGTTGCTCGCCCAGCTCACACTTGCTCCTGCGGCCGTGGCCGCAGCCGCGGCCGAACGTTTCGATGGCCGGTATTTCAGTGGCGAAGGCGACGTCGAATACCTGCGACTGCTGGACGTGGCCCGGCGGATGTTCAGCCCCGATCCGGAATATCAAAACGCAGCCATGTTGTATACGCCGGAGTGGAACGGGTTCGTCGAGGGACCGACGTGGGATGCGTGGTGGATCCAGAACAGCTACGGCACGACGTACAGCGCGTTGCCGTTCTATGACGAACCGTTGATCACATTCCTGCAGAACGCGCAGGACCTCTGGTTCGATCAGATGGGCGACGGACGCACGCCGAGGCCGTTCACGCAACATACCGGCGCCACGTTCGACTGGATACCGCCGGACGGCTGCTTGTGCGACGCCGCCAGCCCCGGGCGATTCATCGCCAAGCAGGGCGACGGGCGCGTGGATATCCATGATTGGGCCTTCGAGTTCACGGCTGCCGGCATCATCATGCAGGCGGAAGTCCTGCTCATCAGCCGTGACGTCAAGGCCATCGCGCGTTACCTGCCCAAGCTCGAACGCTGCGCGGCCTTCATCGAGACGCGGCGGGATCCGAAGACGAACCTTTTTCTTGTCGGGCCGGCAGCAAACCTGCTGGCGCCGAGCTATGCCGGCTGGAAGCGGCCCGACGGCACATACGATCGGGCGTACCTGGCCGGCCTGTCGGTCACCTATGTCGCGGCGATGGATCGCTTGATCGAGTTGTGCACGCTGGCCGGCGCGCCGGACCGCGCGGCGCTGCACCGGCAGAATCGTGAGACGGCCCGCAAAGGCCTGGCGCGCCTGGTCACCGATGAGGGCTACTTCATCAAGTCGCTCGACCCGGACGGCACACGACACGGCGTGTACGGGGCGGAGAAACACGGGTACTTCGAAGCTTCGCCAAATCACGACGCGATTGCCTTTCGCGTGGTTGATGATGCCCAGGCGCAGCGCATCTACCGCAAAATCGTCTCGATTGCCGGCCTGCGCCCGCATGATTTCATCATCGCCAACGACCCGACGCTCGACGACATGTACACGGAGGCGACCGGCCTGTGGCGATTCGGGCATTGGGTCAACGGTGGCCACTGGTCCACATGCGAGGCCCGGATGATCCTGGCGTACTATCGGCTCGGCGCGTTCGAGGATGCCCGACGATCGATGCGACAGCTGATGACCTTCGCCCAACAATTCCGCATGGACAATCCGCTGATCGACTTCGGCAGCAAGGTGTATCAACCCAACGAGCCGATCAACCTGTGCTACGACTCATTCGGCCCGCCCGCGGCGCTGATTCGCGGGCTGTTCGAGTATCTCTACCGCGCAGACGCGCTGACGCTGATGCCGCACATTCCGCCCGGCATCACGCGGCTGGAGCAACATTTCCCGATCCGGTTCGGCAGCAAGCGCATCTATCTCGCCACGCGCGGTTCCGGCAAGGTGACGGGCGCCCTGGTCAACGGCGAGCCGTGGAAGGCCGCCACCGCCGATTCGGTCGTGCTGAACTACGACAAGACGCCGGAGGTCGCGTGTGTCGAGATCCTGCTCGGTGGGGCCGAGTCGATCGCCCCGTGGTCGCCGGGCGGCCGGGACACGCAACGAGAACCGGCTATGGCCGAGGCGCTATCGGCGGACCTGACGGAACTGGATGCGCGTGCGAACCGGATGCGCAACTTCGAATCGGCGCTGTGCGATGCCGGCTTGGGCCAACGATACGAAGCGGCGCACGCGCGCCTGGCGGCGGACTGGATGGCGACGATCCACGCCCGCCGCTGGTTGCAGGCGGCCGGCAAGCTCTCGCCGCTGCCCGAACCGTCGCAGGTCGCCGCGGATCAGGCCTACATCGACACCGCCGTCAAGCTGCTCGACGGGCTCGAAGCCGAGCTGAAACGCTACGCGCAGTCGGATGATCCGCAGGAACAGACGATCCACCGGCTGTGGATCGACTGCAACAAGTAAGCGTCGTTACTCGAAGCCCGCTCACGGTGCCGCCTGAGCGAGCGGTTTCTGGCCGCCGATGGCCGACCAGAGCTGGAACTTCACGAACAGATCGACGTTCACGAAGCCGGCCTCGTGCAACCATCGCATCTGGGGCACATAGCCCTCGTGGATGTCGTCACCCGGCTGCTTGGGCTGGCCGATGTTTTCGACGTTGCGTTTCTTCCATCCGTCGAACTTCTCGTTCCATGCACGCGCATAGAGCGCGAGCGATTCCGGGACGTCGCGGCTGCTTCGTTCGACGTGCGTTACCCAATACGCGAGCGTTCGCCGATACGCGTCGTCGTACAGCGTGGACATCTCGTCGAGATTGAAGAACCAGCCGCCCGGACGAAGCACCTCGAAGCAGCGCCGATACACGCTGCGCTTGCCCTCACTTTCGAGATGGTGGATGGCCGATTGCGAACAGATGGCGTCGGCCGGCTGCCGCAAGCGAGCCGGCCAGTCGTCCGTAAGTGAACAGAGAATGAACTCGACGCGGTCCGCGAACGGCGCCAGCCGCCGCCGGGCGACGCGCTCGAAGTCCTCGGAGGCATCGAGCCAGACCGCGTGCGCCGACGGACAGGCCTTCAGTGTTTTCTCCAGAAAGATTCCGCTGCCGGCCCCAAGCTCGAGCAGGTACTGCGGTTGGCCCTCGGCAAGCAGCAGCGCAATGACCTCGTCCTGAAGCGCGTCGTACCGGGGCACGAAGCGGGGCGCCATGTGGTCATAGCATTCGGCCATGGACTCGAACCTGTCGTTGTCGATCTGGGGCATTGCGATGGTCCTTTGTGCAAGCTGCAACCAAAGAAAAAGCCCGTCTCCACGCGGAAGCGGGCTTTGCTACGTCTTCTGATTTTCGCCGTTGCGTTCAGAGCGTCAGCCGTTTCCGCGTGCCGGTTCTGCGCGGCAGAAGCAGGCCGCCAAGCAGGGCGGCTTCGGTAAGGATCGCGGAAATGGCGGGACGTCTGATCATGCTGGTGCCATGTATACCAGGACGGCCAGCGCGTTGTCAACCGGCCTCGCCGGCGATTCCCATGGCCAGTTGCGTCGACGGGCGACTGCTGCCATGATACGCCGACACCGGATCGGGCCCCACGCGGTGGATGCCCGGAAACACGTGACGGCACGAATCTGACCCTTACAACGGGAGTAGTTTCATGCAGCGTTCGCTCAACGCTCTGCTCGTCGTTTCGCTCATCTGCATTCCGGCCGCCGTGGCCCCGGCCGACGAAGGTGCGTTCCGCCCGCCCGCCGTGCCGCTGGTCACGCATGACCCGTATTTCAGCGTCTGGTCGTTCCACGACCGGTTGACGGATGGTTGGTCCACACACTGGACCGGTGCCGCACACGCGATGTGCAGCCTGATACGGATTGACGGCAAGCCGTTCCGCATCGCCGGGCCTGCGCCGACCAAGGTGCCCGCGATGGAGCAGGTCGGCTGCGTAGTCTGGCCGACCCGCACGATCTACACATTCGAAGCCGATGGCGTGCGCGTCGAGCTGACGTTCACGTCGCCGCTGCTGGCCGACGACCTCGATATTCTCAGCCGCCCGGTCACGTACATTACGTGGAATGTCCGGTCGCTCGATGACCGCAAGCGAAACGTCGAGCTGTACCTCGACTGCTCCGCCGAATGGGCGGTCAATACCGGCGGCCAAATCGTCAACGCGACGCGGATCAAGGGTGCGGACCTCAGTATCGTGCGTGTCGGCACGACCGAACAGCCTGTTCTCGCCCGCGCCGGCGATGACCTGCGCATCGACTGGGGGTATCTGTACCTGGCAACCGAACGCGGCGAAGGCACCGACGACGTCATCGCCGCCCACGATGTGGCTCGCGCGGGCTTCGCCGACACAGGCCGGCTACCCGACGCAGACGATGCACGCATGCCGCGGGCAGCCAATGATGCGTATCCCTTTCTGGCGACGGCATTTGCGCTCGGTGCGGTCGGGGCCGAGCCCGTCGAGCGGTACACGATGGTGGCGTATGACGATATCTGGTCGATCGAGTACATGCAGCGCCGGCTGCGGCCGTACTGGCGGCGCAAGGGCGCGACGGCAACTCCACTTCTGGCCGATGCCGCACGCGATTACGCGGCGTTGATGAAGCGATGTGCGGCGTTCGATGAGAAGCTGATGATGGACCTGCGCGCTCGCGGCGGCGAGCCGTTCGCCCGGCTGGCAGCCCTGTCCTATCGCCAGTGCATTGCCGCTCACAAACTCGCGGCGGACTTCGACGGAAGCCCGATGATGTTTTCGAAGGAGAACTTCAGCAACGGCTGCATTGGCACGGTAGATGTGATCTATCCGGCAGCGCCGCTGTTCCTGCTGTTCAACACTGAGCTGCTCAAGGCTCAGCTCACGCCGCTGCTGGCTTACGCCGGTTCGGCTCGCTGGCCGCATCCGTTTGCCCCGCACGACCTCGGAACCTATCCCCTGGCCAACGGGCAGAAGTACGGCGGCGGCGAGGACTCCACCGAAAACCAGATGCCGGTCGAAGAATGCGGCAACATGCTGCTGATGCTCACGGCGATCGCCCATATCGAAGGCAACGCCGATTACGCATTGAAGTACTGGCCGACGGTCACGCAATGGGCCGAGTACCTGCGGGATAAGGGACTCGATCCGGAGAACCAGCTCTGCACGGACGACTTCGCCGGACACTTGGCGCACAATGCCAACCTTTCGCTCAAGGCGATCCTCGGGCTCGGCGGCTACAGCCGGCTGTGCGAGATGGCCGGCAAGGCGGACATGGCCGCTGTCTATCGCAAAGAGGCCGAGGCCATGGCCGGCGAGTGGCAGAAGCTCGCCGCCGATGGCGATCATTACAGGCTCGCGTTCGACAAGCCGGGCACATGGAGCCAGAAGTACAACCTCGTCTGGGACTGTGTGCTGGGGCTGAATCTGTTCCCGAAGGCCATCGCGGCGACAGAAATCGCGTACTACAAGACGAAGCAGAATCGCTACGGTCTGCCGCTCGATAGCCGGCCGATGTACACCAAGCTCGACTGGGTGCTGTGGACGGCAGCGATCGCCGAGCAGCGCGCGGACTTCGATGCCCTCGTCGCGCCGGTCTACGCCTTCGCGAACGAAACGCCCGACCGCGTACCGCTGACCGATTGGTATGACACCGACACCGGCCGTTGCGTCGGGTTCCGTGCCCGCCCGGTCATCGGCGGCGTCTTCATGCCAATGCTCACCGATGCGAAGCTGTGGAAGAGGTGGCAGGTGCACGCGAAATAGCATTAGCCGTTAAGGGCCGGGTGGCACCGGGCGCTTGCTCACCCCAAGCCACCCGGCCGTTCCACGCGCGAGAGCGTGGTTTCCCATGACTTCCGACGCATGCCGAAGGAAAGCCGCACACAAGCGTCACGATTATCAGACCGATAATGACATCGACCGCCTCATCCGACCGTGAGGACACCTCGCGCGAAGCCGGCTCGCACGGCGACCCGCCGCCTTCCATCGGACGATTCCTGCAAAAGGTCGGCTTCGCCGGCACGCCTGGCAGTTGACGCTAAGGCATCAGCGTTCGCAAGACGATGACGTGGTTGGCGCTTCACATGCGGTGCCGATGCGTTGCGGCAGTGCGATCAGCTGTCGCCGACAGATAAACGGCGATGTTACCGGCCACAGCCCACATTGACACCGCGTCGTTCGAGGTCTATTCGTTCGCCGACGGAGACAGCATGATGAAACGAGCCCTCCTGAGCCTTCTGATCGTCGCCCTCCTGTCGGGCCAGACCTGTACCACGAGCCCGGAAACGGCTCCGACCGACTCCGTCACCGGTTATCGGAAGGTAACGCTGACCGGCACAATCAGCACGGACATCAACGACGCCATGATCCATCTCGAGCCGGGCGAGGGGCTCACCGCCATCGAGTATGCCGGCGAGTTCAGCATTGAGCTATGGTTCCCGGCGAATGGCGGAACGGCCATCCAGCAGCGATGCACGGTCGCTCTTGTCGAAGGCGGCTACACGGCCGAATACTACGGCGATCCAGCCCAGTGTGTGTTCACACCGCTCGAGGGTGCCTACACGCCGCGGCCATTCGAGCTGGAGGCAACGCTGACAGTCGACGGGATCTACTTGAATGACCTGCCTGCGGATGAACTGACCATTCATCTGGCGCAGCCAATCAGCGATGTCATCCAGGTCCACACCGAATGCGGCGGCGCCCCGGCCATCATACCTGATCCAGCGGCCTACTCCACCCTGAGCCTGTACTGGTACGATAACACTTGGGTACTCCCGATGCGACTCAATGTCCAGCGTAACACCACGGTGGAGGACTGGCCACTGGTCGCGCCGTATGAGACCTCCCTCTTGAACGCAACGCAGACAGGCATCGAGGTCCTCGTCGACAGCCTGGAATAGGGTGCGCCGCGCGCCACTGCCCTCGATCAGTGCGCACACGAACACCATAACTGTGCGCATGCGTGGAACGCGATGGCGATTACGTCGTTTCGTTCATTGCCCAGAGGGCGGGGTTGCTGGTGCTTACGGCGCGGCAGCCGCTGGCGAGGATGCGATGGACGACCTCCGGCGTGCGGATGAGGCCGCCGGCGGTTCGGGGGATCGAGACGCCCGCGAAGCGATCGGCGATTTCGGCCGCCGCGACGCCGGGGATCAGCTCGATGATGTCCGGCTTCGACTGCTCGATCAGATGCAGGCCGCGATCGACCGATCGGCCGTCCTGGAGGAAGAGCCGCAAAATCGACACCAACCCGGCCCGCCGAGCCGATGCGACCAGATGCGATCGCACGGTGATAATCCCGTTGATCCGCGGATACTTCGCAACGAAGTGCAGCCCGGCCTCATCGCTGGTCAGCCCGGCCAGCAGATCGATGTGCAGCATGACCGCGACCCGCGCCAGCGGTGGCTTATCCAACGTATCGAGCACCGCCGGCAAATCGGCCACCTCGCCGCCTTGCAGAAAGATCATCGCCGCCGAGGCCAGCACCTGCGGCTGTTTCGTGATGTCCCAGACAACCGGGATCACCGGCTTGGCCAGCCAGGGCTCGATCTTCGCTGTTGTACGTCCTCTTTGCATGCACACCTGCTCTCGGGCGCTCGTCGCTCTTGCGGCGGCTGCACAAGATGCGGAGCACCTAATCACACGGGCAAACCCTCTGGCCTGAAGGCCTATCCCGACGTGCGTCGGGACCCATGCCACCCTGGAACTCACGGCGCGGCCGGCTCTTGACGATACACTACCCGGTATGATACCCTCATACTGACAAACGAAAAGGCTTCGTCCATCGTCTGGTGGGCCAGAGATAAAGTGCAAGGCCCCCGTGATGAACTCTCATCGCGGGGGCTTTTCGCGCGCACAGGACGCCGAAGTGAGGCAAGAACGATGATATTATCTCTTAGGCTGACGGACCGCCACACCGCTTGCGGCCTGCTGGGCTGCTGCGCCGCGATCCTGCTGACGGTCATGCCGGGGTGCTCGAACGGCTCAAAGCCCGCCGGCATGATTCCGATCCAGGCCCACCGCGGCGGCGGTGAGCGTGTGCCCGAAAACACGCTGGAAGCGTTCGAGTACGCGTGGAAGCTCGGCACGATCCCGGAAGCCGATGTCCGCACGAGCCGCGACAACGTGCTTGTGGCGTTCCACGACACGTCGTTCAAGCGTCTGGTCAAGGACGTTCCGCCCGAGCTGCAGTCCAAGAAGGTCAGCGACCTGACGTGGGACGAGCTGGCCAAGCTCGACGTTGGCGCGTGGAAGGGCCCGCAGTTTGCCGGCCAGCGCATTCCGCAACTCCGCGAAGTCTACGCGGTGCTTCGCAAACACCCGGACCGTGAACTCTACGTGGACGTCAAAGAGGCTGACGTGGACGCCATCGCCGCACTGGCTCGCGAATTCGGCGTGCCCCGCCAGCTCATCCTGGCCTCGCCCGATCCGGAAGCCGTGCGGCGATGGCTCGAACTGCTGCCGGAATCGCAGACACTGCACTGGATGGGCGGCAAGCCGGACGACATCCAGAAGCGATTCGCCAAATTGCAGAGTGAAGGCTTCCCCGGCATCACGCAACTGCAGATTCACGTAACCGTCGCGAAGCCGGGCACAGAGGATCCGTTCGTACCGTCGTCAGCGTTTCTGCGGTCGGTGGCCAAGGAGCTGAAGCAACGCGGCATTCTCTTCCAGGTCTGGGCGATCAAGGCTACCGAAGTATCACACTACGAAGCGCTGCTGGCACGGGGCGTTCAGTCATTCGCCACCGACCACCCGGAGATCGCTATCGAAGCAGCACGCCGACATGAGGTGTCCCAGGCGCGAGGCAGGTAGGCTCATGGGCGCGAATCTCGGACAGGTTACGCAGCGAATGAAAGCCGCGTTGGAGAGGGCGTCGGACACGCGTGCCCTGCGCATCGGCGATGGCGTCCTCAAGGAAACGGCCGACGTACTCAAGGCTTGCTTCGGTTCGGCCGAGGCGATCGTCATCGCTGATGTGAACACGTTCGAAGTGGCCGGCCGGCGCGTGCTGGACCGGCTGCGCGCAGCGGGGGTCACCGTCGGCGAGCTGCTGGTCTTTGACGACCCGGATCTGCACGCCGTCTTCGATCATGTCGAGCGGATCGAGCAGGTTCTTCGGCCGACCGCGGCGATTCCGATCGCCGTCGGCTCGGGGACAATCAACGATCTTACGAAACTGGCAGCCCATCGGTGCGAGCGGGCGTACATGGTCGTCGCCACAGCCGCCTCGATGGACGGTTACACGGCGTTCGGCGCCTCGATCACCCGGCATGGCTCGAAGCAGACGTTCTTCTGCCCGGCGCCGCGTGCGGTGATCGCCGACCTCGACGTCATTGCCGCCGCGCCGAGCGACCTGAACGCGGCCGGATATGCGGATCTTGCCGCGAAGGTCTCGGCCGGGGCCGACTGGCTTCTGGCCGACGCGCTCGGCGTCGAGGCCATCGATCCCGAAGCGTGGTCGATGGTCCAGTCGCACCTGCGCCAGTGGGTCGCCGACCCGGCCGCCATCCGCGCGGGTCGCCGCGAAGCACTGCTGGGCCTGACCGAGGGCCTGATGATGACCGGCTTTGCGATGCAATGGTGCAAGTCGAGCCGGCCGGCCTCCGGCGCGGATCATCAGTTCAGCCATCTGTGGGACATGCAGAATCATCGGCACCACGACCGCATCCCCTACCACGGCCACAAGGTCGCCATCGGCACGCTCGCGGCAACACGACTGTACGAGCAGTTGCTCGACGAGCCGTTTGAGACGCTCGACATCGCGGCGACCGCCAGCCGCTGGCCCACGCTCGATGCGATGCGCGTGCAGGTCGCGCAGACGCACCCGCAGGCGGACATCCAGGCCGTCGCCTTGCAGGAAATCGCCGCGAAGTACCTCGGCCACGATCGACTCACGGCCATACTGGAGCGGCTACAGAAGGCCTGGCCCACGCTCCGACCGCAACTGCGGGAGCAGGTCATTCCGGCAACAGAGCTTCAAGGCATGCTCGCGGACGCCGGTGCGCCTTCGACGCCCGAAGAGATCGGTATCGAGCCGAAGCGGCTGCGCCAGAGCTACATCGCCGCGCAGCACATCCGCCGGCGCTTCACGGTGCTCGACCTGGCGGTCATGACCAACCGGCTGACGGCTTGCCTCGATCAGTTGTTCCCGAACCTCAGGGAGGGCGGCTGATGGACAGGTGGATCCCTGCCATTCTCCGTCCGGCGCCGGCAATCAAGGCATTGACCGAGCCGACTGAGGTATCTCGTCAATACCGCTATTGGCGATTCCGGATTCTCTACAGCAGCCTGATCGGCTACGCGCTGTTTTACATGGTCCGCAAGAACCTCTCGGTCGCAATGCCCGCCATCGGCGAAGATCTCGGCATCACGAAGGCGGACCTCGGCCTTTTCCTGACCTTGCACGGCCTGTGCTACGGCCTGTCGAAATTCCTGAACGGGATCCTGGGCGACCGGACGAATCCGCGCTATTTCATGGCCCTCGGGCTGGTCTGTGCGGCGGCAGTCAACATCGGGTTCGGCTTCAGCAGCACCGCCATCGCGTTCGGGCTCTTCTGGCTGGTCAACGGCTGGTTCCAGGGCATGGGCTTCCCCCCGTGCGCCCGCAGCCTGACGCACTGGTTCGCGCCGCATGAACGCGGTACGCGCTTCGCGATCTGGAACACGTCACACTCGATCGGCGCCGCCGCCGCCCTGCTGCTCTGCAGCGGGCTGGTGCTGGTCGACTGGCGGCTTTGTTTTCTTGTGCCCGCGGGGCTGGCGATGATCGGCGCGGTGTTCCTCGTGAACCGGCTGCGTGATACGCCCCGCTCACTCGGGTTGCCCGACATCGATGAGTTCACCAACGGCCGCGAAGCCGCCGCCGAACAGGCCACGACCGCCCAGGAGCCCGCGTTCGGACCGTTCGTCGTCAAGCACGTGTTCCTCAATCCATACATCTGGATCGTCAGCATAGCGAACTTCTTCGTCTACACGATCCGGTATTCGATCCTGGACTGGGGCCCGACGATGCTCAAGGAATATCGCGGGCTCGAACTCCACCACGCGGGCTGGGTGGTCGCCGGATACGAGGTAGCGGGCGTCGCAGGAATGCTCCTGAGCGGCTGGCTGACCGACCGCATCTTCCGCGGACGGGCTGCACGGGCATGCCTGTTCTACATGGCCGGCTGCGCGGTCTGCATCGGCCTGTACTGGAAACTCGCCCCGGCCTCGATAGCGGGGAATATCGCGTTCCTGTGCGCCATGGGGTTCCTTATCTACGGCCCGCAGTGTCTTGTCGGCGTCGTCGCCGCCAATTTGGCAACGCATCGCGCGGCGGCGACTGCCATCGGAATCACGGGCTTCTTCGGCTACCTGAGCGGAATCCTGTCGGGCTGGGGCCTCGGAAGGCTGGTGGAGACGTACGGATGGGAGCCGGTCATGGGCTTCCTGGTCGCGGCCGGCGCGGCGGCGATGGTGCTGTTCGCGCTGTGCTGGCCGGCGGGACAAACGCAAATGGAAGACCCGATCGACGAAAAGTGACGGAGGCGATTCATCTGCGATGAATACGGTTGACTTGAAGACGATCCGCCATCTGGCGCTCGACATGGACGGCACCATCTACAAGGGTGGTACGCTATTCGATTTCACGCCGGCCTTTCTCGCCCGCATGCGCGCACTCGGGGTCGGCTGCACGTTCCTGACGAATAACTCGTCGCGGAGCGTTCGCGATTACCTGGCGCATTTGCGGCATATGGGCATCGACGCTACGACGGATGAGATCTACACCTCGTCGCTGTGCACGATCGACTACCTGCGACTGCATCGACCTGACGTGAAGAAGCTTTATGTGCTCGGCACGCGCAGCTTGCGCGCCGAATTCACCGAGGCCGGTTTCGAAGTCACCAGCGGCGACGATGAACCGGATGTCGTCGTCGCTGGCTTCGATACCGAACTGGTATTCGACCGGCTGTGCAAGGCCGCGTGGTGGATCCACCGCGGCAAGCCCTTCATCGCGACGCACCCGGATCGGACGTGCCCGACGGACCAGCCGACGGTGCTCGTGGATTGCGGCTCGATCTGTGCGGCACTGCAGATGGCCACCGGTCGGGCACCGGACGTTGTGCTCGGCAAGCCGGACGCATCGATGCTCGAAGGCATTCTGCATCGGCACAACCTGCAGCCACACGAGCTCGGCATGGTCGGCGATCGGCTCATGACGGACATGGCGATGGCGCGCGGGGCCGGCGCCGTCGGCATCCTCGTACTGACCGGCGAGGCCACGCGGGAAGACACGAAGGACTGCCCGCACCCGCCGGATTTGATCGTGCCAAGCATCAAGGAACTCGGCCAGCAGTTAGCCGACGTTCAAGCGATGGCCGGTGACGGACGGTGAGTTCAACAGCAATGAGAAACACAGACGGAAAAAGGAACATGAATCGCAACGATTCCATTCAGAAGATCAAAGACGAGCCGGTGGACGTGCTCGTCGTCGGTGGCGGGATTGTGGGCTCAGGCATCGCGCGAGACGCCGCGATGCGGGGCCTGCGCGTCGCGGTGGTCGAACAGCACGACTTCGCCTTCGGCACGACCAGCCGATCGAGCCGACTGCTGCACGGCGGCCTGCGTTATCTGGCGCAAGGACGCATCGGCCTCGTACGGGAGGCAAGCATCGAGAAACGGATCATCCACTCGATCGCGCCGCACGTCGCCGACCCGCTGGCGTTTCTCTTCCCGACGTATCGCTGCCCGCCGTGGGGCACGTGGGCATTGTGGAAGCTGCGGATCGGCGTGCGGATCTACGATCTGCTCTGCGGTGGACGCAACCTCGGCCGCTCCAGTGCGTTCAACGCCGCCGGACTGGCCGTGTATCTGCCCGGTGTCCGGACTGAGAATCTCACGGGCGCGGTGCGTTACTACGATGGGCTGACCAACGACGCCCGGCTGGCGATCGACACGCTCCGCTCGGCGGCAAAGGCCGGCGCGACGTTGATCAACTACTGCCGCATGGAATCGGCCGACCGCGATGAACGCGGCTGGCGCTGCGTGCTGGCCGACCGCCTCGACGAGCGGGAGTACGAAGTCAACAGCCGCTGCGTGATCAACGCGACCGGACCGTGGGCGGAGCGGTTTGCCCAGAGTTCGGTTCAGCTCCGGCTGACCAAGGGTGTGCACCTTGTCGTGCCGCGCGACCGGCTGCCCGTGCCCGATGCGGTGGTCATGACCGAAGGGCCACGCATCCTGTTCGCGATCCCGTGGGGCGAGCGAGTCATTCTCGGCACGACCGACACCGACTACGATGGTTCGCTCGATGATGTGCGCACGGATCCGGAGGACACGCGCTACGTGCTGAGCGTCGTCAACGATTCGTTCCCGACGGCGAGGCTGACCGAAGCCGACGTCATCAGCGATTGGGCGGGCCTGCGGCCGCTGATCGCCGATCCGAACGGTAACCCGTCGGATATCTCGCGCTCACATGAGATCCGCTCGCCGCATCCAGGCTGGTGGGATGTCGCCGGCGGCAAGCTGACGACCTATCGGCTCATGGGCGAACAGACCGTCGATCAGGTCGAGAAGTACCTCGGGCGCGGTCGCACGGCGTGCGCCACGGCCACAACCCCCCTGCTCGCGAAACACGAGATCGACGGCATCAGCAGCATCGTGCCGCCGACGCCGTCGGCCAGGCTCGTCGAACACTACTGCAATCAAGAGTGGGCCGTGCACCTGACCGACGTGATGGTGCGGCGAGCCGGCTGGCATTATTATGAGCGCGACGCATCCCGGATCGCCGCCTCCGTGGCGGAGTGGATGGGACAGGCCCTCGACTGGGATCTGTCGCAACGCGAGCAGGAATTGAGCCGTTATCGCGAGGCCGCCGGTGCCGAAGCACCCTGCGGCGTACCGGCAGGCAGCCCATCCCGGTAAGGACCCGTCGCGGAGGTAGGCATGGCGTTTTCGATCATCCAGCGTTTCCTTGCCCCGGCACCGCACATCCAGCGGCTGCCGGAGGAAGAGGTCCGCCGTCGCTACCCGTGGTTCCGCTGGCGGATCATGGAATCGACGTTCATCGGCTACGGCAGTTTCTATCTCGTGCGCAACAACTTCAGCGTGGTCACCAAGGACATGCAGGAGGCCCTGGGATATGCGCCGGATGCGTTGGGCCATATCCTCGCTGTGAGCGCGGTGACCTATGGGCTCGGCAAGTTCGTTTTGGGCGCCGTCTCCGACCGAAGCGACCCGCGGAAGTTCATGGCTGTCGGGCTTTTGCTCACGGCCCTATGCAATTTCGCGTTCGGGGCAATCAGCACGTTCTGGATGCATCTGTTTCTCTGGTCGCTCAACGGCTTCTTCCAGGGTATGGGCTGGCCACCGTGCGGACGATCGATGGGCCACTGGTTCAGCGAGCGGGAACGCGGCCTGAAGTTCAGCATCTGGAACACGTCCCACAACGTCGGCGGCGGCGTAGCGGGGGTCGTCGCCGCGTGGGGAACAGTCCGCTTCGGCGGCTGGCAATACGCATTCTTCGTTCCGGGATGTCTGGCCATGATCAGCGCCATCTATCTGTTTTGGCGGCTGCGCGACACACCTCAATCGGTCGGCCTGCCACCGATCGAGGAATACAACAACGACTATCCGGAGAAGGGCAACCGGGAAACCGCTGAGAAGGAGCTGACAACGCGCGAGCTGTTGTTCGATTACGTCCTGACAAACCGCCTCGTCTGGCTGCTCGCGTTCGCTAATTTCTTCGCCTACATCACCCGATACAGCATGCTGGACTGGGGGCCGATGTACCTGCGCGACGTCAAAGGGGCGACCATTACCGATGGCGGCTGGGCAACGGCGATCCTGAATTTCGGCGGCATCCCATCGACGATCCTGCTCGGATGGGTGTCCGACCGCCTCGCGGGCCGCCGGGGCATGGTCGCCGTGCTCTGCCTCGTGCCCATCCTCGCCGCGTTCACAACCATCAATCTTACACCCGCCGGCTTCCTGTGGCTCGACATGACCATGCTGTTCCTCATCGGGTTCCTGATCTACCCGGTGATCAATTTCATCGTCATCATCGCGCTCGACCTGACTTCGAAGAAAGCCATCGGCACTGCCGCCGGCTTCATCGGCCTCTTCGGCTATCTTGGACGGTATGTCCAAGCGGAAGGCTCGGGCTGGATGCTCACGCGCTTCACGCCGACCCATGGGCTCGAAACCGCGTGGAAGATGGTAATCATCGCGTACTTCATCTGCACGGTGATGGCGATCGTACTGATGGCGTTCACCTGGAAGCTCAAGCCGCGCGCGTAGGTGCCGCGACCTACTCCGTAAAGCCCGTCTCCTTCTTCAACCGGGCCAGCTCCGCCTGCATGGCGGCCAGTTGCGCCTTGGCGTCGGGGGCAGTCGCGAGATTGTGCATCTCGTGCGGATCGCGACGGAGATCGTAGAGTTCATCGACGTCATCGATCTCCGGATATTCGACGTACTTCCAGTCGGTCGTCCGCACGCCGAACATCGTCGGAATCGCCGGCAGCCAGCCCTCCTTGTAGTAGGCGTAGAAGAACGAACTGCGCCAGTCCGGCTTGGCGCCGGCGAGGATCGGCTTGAACGAGCGGCCCTGCATCGTCGCCGGCGGCTCGATGCCCGCCAGATCCAGGAGCGTCGGCGCAACATCGATATTCAGGATCATCGGGTCGGGCACACTGCCGGGCTTCGCGATGCCGGGCCCGCACATCAGCAACGGAATCCGAATCGATTCCTCATAGGCCGCCCGCTTGTCGCCGCGGCGATGCTCGCCGTGAAAGTAGCCGTTGTCGCCGGCGAAGAGGATCACGGTGTTGTCCAGCGCGCCGGTTTCCTTCAGTGCCGCGAACACACGACCGACGCTGTCGTCCACAGCAGCCAGCGCGCGGAAGTAATCGAGCCGCTGCTGACCACGGCCATCCCACGTGTCACGAACTGTTGACGTCGCAACGGGCTGGCTGGCAGCCTGACGTTCCCGGCGGCCGACGACGCGCCGCGCCTGCCATTGAGGCTTGCCCTCGAACGTATCGCGGAAACTCGCCGGCTCGGGCAGTGCCGCATCCGCATACAGGCCCGCATGCCGGTCGGCCGGCGTGAAGGGACCGTGCACGGCCTTGTGCCAGAGACACAGGCTGAACGGCTTGCTCCTCGGCCGCTTGATGAACTCCACGGCGGAGTCGGTCAACAGATCCGTCATGTAGCCCTTGGCCTTGAACGCGCGCCCGTCCTCGTTCAGGTCGGGATCGATGTACTTGCCCTGCCCGCGGAAGCTGAGCCAATAGTCGAAGCCGGGCCGCGGGTTGGCGTTCGGCGCCATGTGCCATTTGCCGACGAAAGCGGTTTCGTAACCAGCCTTCTGCAACACCTGGGCAAACGACGGGACGCGCGCCGGGTCGAAGTCCTTGCCCTCGTTGGTGCGCACGCCGTTGGTATGCGAATACGTGCCCGTCAGAAACGACGCCCGCGCCGGGGCGCACAGGGACGTCGTTACGAAGGCGTTGGCGAAGCGCACCCCACTGGTCGCGATCCGGTCGATGTTCGGCGTCTTGACGAAGGGATGGTCCATGCAGCTCATCGCATCCCAGCGCAGGTCGTCGACCAGGATGAAGACGAAGTTCGGCGGCTTCGGCGAGGTCGTCGCCGGCGTCTGGCCGTGCGCCGCGGTCAACCAGCCAAGGACAGCGACGATCATCAGGGCCCGACGACACGCTCGGCTACCGTTCAGCAGCAACATGAGCTTTCCTCCGGCAAAGGGTATGGTCGTGCACGCGCGCCATGGTGTACCCGGCCCAGGGTCCGAAGGCAATCCGGCCCCTGCGGGCAGTCCTCGGCGAAGACACACGTGACACGGTCGCAGAAGAATGCAGGCGGCATCGGCTGGACTGGGCATCGAGCGGCAGGCCCGGTATGCTGACATGCGCCTGCCCCGTACGGCGGAGCGCGGTCGGTCGGTGGGCACCAGGAGCACACATTCATGATTACCCTCAGTATGGCCGTCCTTGTCCCGTTGACCAGCGCCGTCTGCCTCGCGGCGACTCCCGAGCAGCCACCCCGGCGGCCGAACATCATCGTGATCGTGGCGGACGATCTCGGATGGAACTCGGTCAGTTATCACGGCGGGCCCATCCGCACGCCGCACATCGACCGCCTCGCCCGCGACGGCGTCGCGATGGACCGCTTCTACGTCAGTCCGATGTGCTCGCCGACGCGTGCGGGGCTGATGACCGGACGCTACCCGATGCGGTTTGGCATGGCGCGATCCGTCGTTCGACCGTGGATGGCGCGCGGCCTGCCGCCGGAGGAACAGACACTCGCCGAAGCCCTCGCCCAGGCCGGCTATCGCCATCGCGGCGTCTTCGGCAAGTGGCACCTCGGGCATCTCGGCCCGCAGTGGCATCCGCTCTCGCGGGGCTTCACCGAGTTCGTCGGCCAGTACAACGGCGCGGCCGACTATTGGACGCGGGATCGCAATGGCGAAATTGACTGGCACGTCAACGCGACGCCGCAACAGCCCAAAGGCTATACCACCCACCTGATCACCGACGCGGCCGCGGACTTCATCCGCAAGCACGCCAAGGAGGGCCCGTTCTTCTGTTACGTGCCGTATACAGCCCCACATGATCCGCTGCAGGCACCAGATGAATACGTGGCCCGCTATGCGCATCTCGACGACGACCCGGCCGATGGCAAGCCTTCCGACTTCCAGACGCTTGCCGCCATGATCACCTGCATGGACGACGGCATCGGCAAGCTGCTCGAAACGGTCGAAACCGCCGGCATCCGCGACAATACGCTCGTCTGGTTCTTCAGCGACAACGGCGGCGTCAGGCGATTCGGCGACGTGAACACCCCCCTACGCGAGGGCAAGCTGACGGTGTACGAAGGTGGCGTACGCGTGCCCGCTGTCGTCTGGTGGCCCGGCGTGATCGACGGCGGCCGCACGATCCGCGCCCCGATGGTCAACTGCGACGTGGCTCCAACACTCTTGCGGGCCGCCGGAGGCAAACCCGCGACGGACAAACCGCTCGACGGCATCGACGCCCTCGATGTGCTGACGGGCCGGGCCGACGCGCTGCCGCCGCGCGATCTGTTCATGTTCAACGGCCAGAGTGGCGCCGAGCGAGAGCAGGCCGCCATCATCGCCGCCGACGGCTGGAAACTCGTCGTGATCGGCCCGGACATCCGCGGCCCGAAGGGCTTCGAGACACGGCGACACGTCGTCGAACTGTTTCACCTGGCCGACGATCCGTTTGAGAAACATGACCTTGCGGCCGAACACCCGCAGCGCGTCGCGGAACTCGGCCGCAGGCTGATCGCCTTCCGGGCGTCGGAACCCGCCGACTCGATGGCGCCGGAGAACAGGCCGCCGGCCGGCTTCAAACCGCCCGCCCAGTGGCGAAACGCACCCATCGGCCAGCCCGCGCCGGCTGGCCCGAAACGCCAGAACAGCCAACCCGAAACCAAGGAGGAACAGCCGTGATGCGATGTCTGTCTACGTGTGTGACCGTTCTGTTGGCCTGCGGTCTCGTGCCGATGGCCGCCTTCGCTGCCGACGCGGCACCACGGCCGAACATCCTCTTCGTCCTGATCGACGACATGGGCCACGGCGACCTGAGCTGCTTCGACGGCAAGCGCGTCGAGACACCAAAGGTCGATGCCCTGGCCCGTGAAGGCATTCGCTTCACGCAATTCTACGTGAATTCGCCGGTCTGCAGCCCGTCGCGCGTGGCCCTGACGACGGGGCAATATCCGAACCGCTGGCGGATTACGTCCTACCTGGGCCACCGCGATCACGATCGCCGGCGAGGCATGGCCAGTTGGCTGCTGCCTGAGGCGCCGACGCTCGCGCGCTTCCTCGCCAAGGCCGGCTACTACACCGCGCACGTCGGCAAGTGGCACATGGGCGGCCAGCGCGACGTCGGTGACGCCCCGCTGATCCAGGCATACGGCTTCGCCACATCGCTGACCAACTTCGAGGGGCTCGGCGAGCGCGTGCTGCCGCTGTTCGAGCCGCGCAAAGACGGCAAGCCCTTCCGGCATGGGCCGACCGACACCAGCGCCGAGCTTGGCGGCGGGCCGATCCATCGGATCAAGCGGCACGAGGTGACGGCGTTCTATGTGGATCGAGCCATCGAGGAGATCCGCAAGGCGGGCGAGAAGAAACAGCCGTTCTACCTCAATCTCTGGTTCGACGATGTGCACACCCCCGCCCAGGCGCCGCCCGAGTTGCGCGGCGACGGCTCGCCCGAAGCGAACTACCTCGGCGTCATGAAGGAGATGGACACGCAGCTCGGCCGGCTGTTCGATTTCATCCGCGCCGAACCGTCGCTGGCGAAGAACACGCTCATCCTGCTGGCCAGCGACAACGGACCGGAAGAGGGCTTCGGCTCGGCCGGGATCCTGCGCGGCCACAAGTCCGTGCTCTATGAAGGCGGAATCCGCAGCCCGCTGATCGTCTGGTACGAGGGGCTGGCCGCCGCGGCGCGGGGCACGACGAATGAAAAGACCGTACTGGCGGGCATCGATGTACTACCCTCGCTGCTGGCATTGACGAAGATCGGCGTCCCGAACGACGTGCGCTTCGACGGGTTGGACATGAGCCAGGCCCTTGTCGGGCAGGCCTCACCGATGCGGGAAACGCCGATCCTGTGGGTACGCCCGCCGGACCGGCCGGGGCCGAACCGCTCGTGGCCGGACCTGGCGATCCGCGACGGGGATTGGAAGCTGCTCGTCAACCGCGACAGCTCGCAGCCGGAGCTGTACAACCTCATCAACGACCCGCGCGAAGCCAACAACCTCGCGGCTAAACACCCGGACCGCGTGCACCGCATGAGCGAACAGGTCATCCGCTGGGACGCGACCATCCGCAGCACAGCGCCGTGAGGACACGGAGAGGATCTTGAACCACGAAGGGCATGAGGAACACGAAGAAGAAGAAGAAGAAGAGATACGAACTGCCAAGACGCCAGAGACGCCAAGAAGAACGAAGGCAGCTGAGAATTGGAGGTTTGAGATTGCGAGTTGGTAATCACAAATCAGCAATCAGAAATCAGCAATGCGTGAACCGCGAATGGACGCGAATTGATGCGAATGGGGAGAACAGGCAGAAGCCAGAAGGCAGAAGCAGACAGGCGTGCGGCAGGCAGCGCGGTAGCCATGGCTGAAGCTCTCGCTCCCGCACCGTGTTGGGCTTCAACGGAGTAAAGCCCCGGGTGGAGCGCAGCGGAACCCGGGGTCAACGACAACACAAACAGTTCACAACCCCGGAGGGGTGGCAGAACGGCGATTGGAGAAGACGCGGGAATTCCCATGACCGGCAGCGATGACGCAATCAATCACGCCATGGCAACCAGCAAGCCCACCGCACCTGCACGCGGCGCGTTGGTCGCGATGCAATACCGCCGACTTCGCCGTGCGGGGATTGCAGCGGCGGCGGTGGTTGTCGGCCTCATCGCCCTGCGACTCTGGTGGGGTTTCGAAGCCCAGCGCCGACTCGATGCGGCCATCGAACGCTACCGCCAGAACGGCCAGCCGGTCCTCGCCGAAGAATTCGACGCCCAACTCGACGCCGTCCCCGATGACCAGAACGCCGCAATTCTGCTGGAGCAGGCGATCGACGCAACTGTCAACACCACGGAATCGGGCCAGGACCTCACGGATGCCGTCTACAACTACCATGACGACCCCGTTTTCTTTGACGAAAACGCCGAACTGGCGGCACTAATCGTCCAGCTCAACGCTAAAGCGCTGAGGCTCGCTCGCGAGGCTCGTGCCCGGCCGGAAGCGGCATGGAGCCCGCGTTTCTGCGACCAGCTTCGCACTGTATTCGTCAGCCAAGGCAACAGGCGACACCTGGCGCGCCTTCTTGAGTTCGCCGCCTCGTATCACTACCACGCTGGAGATCATTCTCAGGCAATCACGACCATCGAGGATCTCTTCGCCTTGAGCCACGCTTTCTTCGCCGACCCCGCTTGGATTTCTCTACTGGGCGGCCACTCGGTCCAGGGCTTGGGAACCACTTGGCTAGAAGAGTACGTACCGGCGCTTCGCGTGGTCGATGTCTCTGGACGGGGTGAACTGGTCGGCGCCGTGAGCCGTTCGCAGGTCAATCATCTCATAGAAAGGCTGCTGGAAGAAGAGAGCACGGGAAATGCGATCCTCTGGGATCTCTGCGGCCAGCGAGCACTGTACCTTGCGCTCGATGATCCCCTCGTATTCATGACGCAACTCGGGCCTTGGTTCGGCACCGGAACACCGCCGCCGCGGCGGGTCTGCGTGGCTGGTGAACTGGCGCGACCGCTGCTAACGTTGGATTGCCTCCGAGAGGCTGAGTACTGGGCATTCGCCATTGACGCGATGGATGAGGCTACGTGGCCGGTTGCGGCAACGCATTTCACCACGATCAGCCAGTCTCGCACACTTCTACATTCATTGACGCATCCGATTACGCAATCCGGGATCACGGAGACAGGCTGGTTGGAGACCCGCTCCGTACGGATGAGCCTTGAACTCATAACCCAGCGGCGGATGGCTGCGACAGCGCTGGCCATCCGTCTCTACGAAATCGACAACGGCCACCAGCCAACGGATCTCCAGGCATTGGTCCCCGAGTACCTGCAATCGGTCCCGCTCGACCCGTTCTCACCGGACGGCGCGACTATTCGTTACAGCAACGACGCGGAACGACCGCTGCTCTACAGCGTCGGCGCGGACGGCAAGGATGATAGCGGCAACACAACAAGACGCGTTGACGGAAGGTACGGCTGGGTAGCGATTGACGTCGTGTTTCGCCTTGACGCGACCCCGGACGCCGACGACGCGCCCGCGTTCGAATCAGCGGAAACTGGCGGAAACGATCAGTACGAAGAAGATAACCAGCGGTAGTCCGAGCAGGAATACAGCAGCCAGAGCACCCCACGCCACCGGTGTGCAGGCCCCGATCAGCCACAATCGCGACTTCAGTTGCGGCATCGTCGAGCGGGCGGTACGAACCAGCGTAACCCACCACGCACCGAAGCCGACTGCCAGCGAACCGACCAGCATCCCAGGCACCGTATCCCAACCCCACACTTGGTTGGAGAATCCCGCAGCCGTCAGCCCCCCCACAAACAAGACCGGTACCAACGACATCGCCCCGAACGCATAACCGCTCAACACGATCCCATTGTCCTGCTGCTGGGCGGGTATGGACCGCGGATGAAAGAAGTACGTCGGCATCACGGCCGCCGCCGCCAGGAAGGGCAGAACGCAGACGGTCAGAAGCCCAACAGGCCACTGTTCCGCGTAGGCGCGATCAAGGAGAGTCGGACTAGGCTCAGCCGAGCCAATCGCCCAGAGCTGGACAAACGGGCTGGCTGTTTCAGTCTTCGGTGGGACGACGAGGCATACGAGGCTAACCGCCGCGACGACCGTCGCGAACACAAGCGCGATCGTAACCCACTGAAAGCGGCGCACATCGGCGTAGCGTTGCGGCCTCGCGTATTCTTCGCAGAAGCGGCGGTTGCGGAAGAGGAGCATCCAAACCGTGGCCCAGTAGGCCCAGAGGCGGCCGAGTTCGCGGCGGCGTACCCAGGGGATGCGGCAGGTCGGCGAGCGGAGGTTGCCCAGGTCGTAGCCGCATTCGCTGCAGCGCGAGCCCACCGCCCCACGCAGATTGTACGCACACCGCGGGCAGAACAGATCCGCCTCGATCGCAGGCAGCGTCTCGACGCCTGCCGCGTCGGGGTTCTCGTTCGTCACGAGGACATCGCCTTCCATCATGCGCACCTGAACAGGACGAATCGTCGGATCTCCACGGACCAAGCCCGCGTGTCCTTCAGAGAGCCCGCCACGGACGCCCGGAGGACACGGGAAACATCAGGAGCCCGACGAGACGACGAACCGCCAGTGAACGCGAATGGCCGCAAATAAGCAAGAAGGGCACAAAACGGGAGACAGACGGCAAGAGACAGGAGAAGAATCACCGGGAAGCACAAAGAGGAAACAGAACCACCATCGCGGCTGCGTGCCTCGGCGCCGCACGTTCTTCGCCGTGTACCACTATGTGTCGGACGGGTATTCCAACGCCGCACTGCTCACAGAGCTTGCTGTTACCCACATTCTGCGGGTGTATGCCTGCCCATTGGCCGCTTTCAGCGGCCTTCCCCGCCACAGGCGGGTCCATAG
>JAFGKA010000121.1 GCA_016928855.1 Phycisphaerae bacterium | reverse complement strand
GGCGATTCGCGACGCCTACGGCCTCGAACGCCTGATCGCCGAGGAACGGATGGCGCATCCGGTCGTGCGGGGCCTGGACCAGCCCACGGCGGTGGAAGCCCGCATCCGGCTCTCGTCGTTTCCGTGGGTGCGGATTCTCGACAGCACACAACGGCACTATGTACCTGAACGATCCCTGGCGCATCTGCTTGGCCGGCTCGAAGACGCCGGGCCGGACGACGTGTTCGCGCAGGAGCTGAGCGGCGAGTTCCGTGGCATGGCGGGCGCCGAGCAACTGGGCGAGGACCGGCTGCGTGGCGTGCCTGGCAGCATCGAGGAGGACATCGAGGGCCGACCTGTTTCCCCGCCGGTACCGCCGCAGAACGGCGAGGATCTTCGTCTGACGATCGATCTCTGGCTGCAGCAGCAGATCCACGAGCGCCTCCGCGGTGCGGTAGAGGCCTACCCCGTCTGCACCGGCGGTTCGGCGGTTGTCATCGACGTTGCCAGCCGGGAGGTGCTCGCGCTGGTCAGCTACCCCGACTTCGATCCGAACCCAGGCTTCGAGAAACGTCGGGCGCTCGAGATGCTTCGCAAGACGGTCCCGTTTCGGTTTCGGGCCGTTGATATGTCGTATCCGCCCGGCTCCATCATCAAGCCGCTCGTGCTTGCCGGAGCGTTATCCGACGGTGTCGTCACCGCCGGCGGCCACACCACGTGTACCGGTGCCCTGTTCCCCGAGACGCCGGACCGGTTCCGCTGCATCGTGCCACACGGGCCGGTTGACGCGACGGCCGCGATTGCCAAGAGCTGCAACGTCTACTTCTATCGAACGGGTGAGGCCGTGGGCATCCCGCGGCTGTGCTTCTGGTTCGAGGCCGCCGGCCTTGGCCGTGTCAGCGGAACGGGACTGCGCGAGGAATTCAGAGGTCGGCTGCCTCGCACGCAGAGCCGCGGGCAGGCCCGCTTCGCCGCGGTCGGCCAGGGCGAGTTGGAACTGACGCCGATCCAGGCCGCGAACATGATGGCGTGTGTAGCCAGCGGCGTGCACCAGGATGTGACGCTGGTCTGCGACGATCCGCGCGAGCGGCCCGCGACGTCGCTCGGCGTGGCCGCGGAGCACTGGGCCGTCGTCCGCGAGGCGATGTGGCGGGTGGTGAACGCACCGGGGGGCACCGCGTATGGGTCTGACAAGACCGTGCCGCCGCCGGAGCCGTGGGCGCTGCTGGGCAAGACGGGCAGCGCCGAGGCCTGGGCCCGAACGCTCGACACGCGCTATGTCTGTGAATGGCCGGACGGACGGCGTGAGGAGTTCATTGCCACCGATCGGGCCGACCTTCGCCGACGGCTGGCCGGACAAGAGCCGTACGAAGTCGTCGGCTGGCAGTCGCATCGTCGCTGGCCGCCACCGGAACAGATGGCCACACATGCGTGGTTCGCGGGCTACCTCGTGCACCGCAGTGCGCTCTCGCGGCTCGGTCAGCGGCCCGATCGAGCGGTCGCATTGGCGGTGGTGCTCGAATACGCCGGCCACGGCGGCAGCGAGGCGGGGCCGGTGGCCGGTGATCTGGCGCGGATGATCCTGGAGGTCTGGCCGACAGATCGTTGAGACCCGGCTGTTGGATGGCAGCGCATGAACCGACGTGAACACCTTCTTCGACCGACGCACCACGGCTGGTGGATCCTCGTGCCGTGCGCGCTCTTGTGCGCGGTCGGGTTGGCGACGCTCTACGCCATCCAGCCCGCGTCGGGTGAGGGCCCGGGCGATGCCCCGCTGTCGCGGCACATTCTGTATCTGGTGGTCGGCGTGCTATTGATGGGCGCGACCGTCATGACGAGCTATCAGCGCCTCGGGCATTATGCGTATCTGCTCTACGGCGTGTGCCTTGCATTGCTGGCGGCCCTGGTGATTGATCGTTGGATCAACCTGCCGTTCGTGCCGGTGGTGCGAGGTTCGCGGCGGTGGATCCGGGCGCCGGGCTTTCAGTTTCAGCCGTCGGAACTGGTGAAGATCGGCTACATCATCGCGCTGGCGTGGTACCTGCGCTATCGGAAGAACTATCGCACGTTCGGCGGCCTGGTCGGCCCGTTCGTGCTGACGCTCGTGCCGATGGTCATGCTCAAGATGCAGCCGGATCTCGGGACGACGCTGATGATGCTGCCGGTGCTGTTCGCCATGCTGTTCGTGGCGGGGGCGCGCATGAGACACCTCGCTTTGATCGCGCTGGTCGCGGTTGCGGCGCTGCCGCTGTTCTGGATGAAGATGGAGATGTATCAGCGGCTCCGTGTCACCGCCGTGATCCTGCAAAGCCCGACTGTTCGCGCCTGGCTCGCCGATCATCCGCGGGTCTGGGACCGGCTTGGCCCGCGCAGCGCCTGGCACGACGACGCGAAAGCGAGAGAGTGGCGGCGGGAAGTGACCGAATGGGAAGTTCGCCGCGGCTATCAGCTCGTTCGCTCGAAGGCTGCGGTAGGCAGCGGAGGCTTCGTCGGCAACGGCTGGGGCCAGGGCACGTTCATCGAGTACGATTTCCTGCCGGACAAGCACAACGAT
>JAFGKA010000120.1 GCA_016928855.1 Phycisphaerae bacterium | reverse complement strand
TCGATCCCGGCGGCCTTGCAGAGTTGAATGTGCCACCGCACGACATCGCGGTTATCGCTGTCATACGGACCGATCAGCGGATACGCACACGACGTGATCTGCCGGATCGCCGGCGGAAAGATGAATCGGTCGGCATCGCAGCCCTGCGGATACAGCGCGCTCGGCGCCGCCTTTTCCCATTGAGCCCAATGCTTGTGCGGCCCGAAACCGGTCGTGTACCACGTGTAGTAATACGCCAGCATCGGCGGTTCGTTGCCCTTGGGGCCGGCCGCGACAGCCTGCGCCGCAGCGCCGCAGACGGTCGCGATTGCCAGAAACACGCTCGTAACTTCGCGAGACATTGCCACCCGCCTTCCGCTACAGGATCGTGGGGCACGTACTCGAACCGAATGAGCAGGAATCGTCAAGGACGCTCCACGCAAGCAAGCTCGCAAGTGGTGGCGCGTAGGGTCCGCGCTCGCGGACCATTCCATCGCCGCCGCCAACCCTGTAGCCAAATGGCACGCCGAGGCGGACCCCATATGGCCACGATCGCCGCGCCGCCCAGAGGTAATGCCGTGGAACGACATTTTGAACCACCGTCGCAGCGCGTGTTTGGCCCACATTAGTGTTGCACGCGTATACGTCTCACGGAACCTGATCGGCCACGTCCGGATGGTGCTTTCTCAGGCAATCGGGGCAGAGCCCGTGGGAGAACCTCGCCTCGGAGTGCTTCTCGACGTAAACGTCCACCTGCTCCCAGAAGTTCTTGTCATCGCGGATCTTCTTGCAGTACATGCAGATCGGAAGAAGTCCCCGTAACGTTCTGACTTCGGTCAACGCCTTCTCCAGTTGATAGCGCTGCATCAAATCCTGGAGGTCGGCCTCGATGAGGCCCGCGATCTCCTGCAAGAGCGTTTGGTGCCTGCCGCTGTACGCGTTGGCCTTGCTATCCAGTACGCAAACGGTGCCGAAGACGACACCGTCCGGCCAGAGCAGAGGGAACCCGAGATAGGAAACCATACCCAACTCGATGTCCGGGTTGTCTTTCCACTCAGGATCCTTGAGGGCATCGGGCACCACCAACGGCTTCCGGTTCACCATCACGGTCTCGCAGTACAAGCCGGTATTCAGCCTCGCTCGCTCCCCCGCTTCATACGGATTGCCCGGCGTCGCACTGGACACGAAGACCTCGATCTCGGGCGGATCGACGCGCATGATCAGCCCGGCCGGCACTTCAATGAGCCCGGCAATCAGGTCGGCAACGCGTTGCCACCGCTCCAGTTTCCCAACTGGAATCGTCGGCTTGGCAGGCTTCGATTCGTTCATACATCGAGTCTCGCAATCGCCAAACCCTGTACTGTGGGAACCACGATTTCCTGACGCTGGAGTTGCCTTCCGACCTCGCCCGGCCACGTCGCCGGGCCGTGTTCGGCTATCATACAGCGCCGCCGCGTGCTGCGCCTACCTGGCCCGAATCATGTAGTGTGGTCCACACATTCTTCAGATAGGGCAAGACCAAAAATGTTAGACAGTGCACGCTGAGATCAAGAAACAAATGCGCCAGTATCATCCGCACCAAGGCCTCGGCAATCGACCGTTGCGAAGCCGATCGGATCCTTCGATTGACTCCAGCGACTTGAGGCCAGAACATGCGGTCTGCCGCCGCTGGCTTGAGGGGCTGCCTAAGCACTACGAGCGCCACGCCACATAGGGGCGTTTGCCACGGAACGAGATCTTGGACCACCCGCGGCGCGTGTGTGGCTCACATCACCACATCACAGCCGGCTGTCACGGATGGGCCCTTGTCTGCTCGTATCGACGAAGCATTCCTCTCGCCTTCACCACAACACCTCGTTCCCAGATTTCTCCCGTTTCGATCCACTGTTGATAATGAACGACTTCGTGACTCATGGAGACAATGATCGAAGCGAGGGCACTATCGCGCCCGAGTTCCTTTCTGAGCGATGGATAATCGCCAGTGGCAATTCGAATATAGGGTTCCTCCGCACGATCGTATGGTGCGAAGAACGAAGCCACTACCTTCGACCCACTCATGGTGATGATGCACTCGCCTGGGTTGAGGTATACTGGAACACGGATGGGAAACTCGTAGTTCATGCGAAGCCAGGAAGCGTACCGCAGCAGCGCGGCACGAACAACCGGATGCCCTCTCGCACCGCAAATCCTCAGGCCTGTTCGCTTCTTCAGCATCGCACGCGTCACACTATCACCCCCTCAATCTTTTCTTGCTAAGACAACGGCACAGGTACTCGAACCGAATAAGCACGAATCGTCAAGGAGAAGGCGGTGTTGGCAGATGTGTGTACAAACGATCCACCCGGACGTTCTCACGCCTGGCAGGTCGAGCGGGAAGCAGCCAATGCGCTTCCCGGGCTAGTCGCCGTCGCGAACGACGTCGTCGTAGAGTTCGTACTTCTGAATCTTGTTGTAGAGCGTGCGACGCGTTACGCCGAGCTTCTGCGCCAGCGCCACGTGGGTGGCGTCACTGGTCGTGAGAACCTCGCGCAACGCGAGCCGCTCGAACTCGTCGACCATCGTCTGCAACGTCCAACGGCCGCTGCGAATCATCTCGCAGGCCGCCGAAACCAGCGCCGCAAAGGCCTCACTCTCATCGGAATTCCGACGGCGACGGCATTCCAGCAGTTCGGCCGGAAGGTCGCTGAGTTCGAGCCGGTGGCCGGCCTCCTTGAACGCCAGGATCCGCCGGACGGTGTTCTCCAGCTCACGCACGTTACCCGAGCCGATCGACTGCGTCAGCACCTCGTAGACCCGCGGATCGACCTCGTCGATGCCCGCCGGATAGTAGCTGGCATATTTCCGCAGGAAGAAGTGGACCAGCAGCGGCACATCCTCCGGCCGGTCGCGAAGCGGCGGAATGTTCAGGCTGATAACGTTCAGACGCTGATACAGGTCAAGGCGGAATCTGTGCTCCTCGACCAACGCCGGCAACGGCCGGTTCGAGGCCGCGATGACGCGTGCGGTAACCTTCGCTTCCACATCCGAACCGACCGGCAGCACGGTCCCCTCCTGCAAGACGCGTAAGAGCTTGGGCTGCAGCGGCGATTCGAGTTCGCTGATCTCGTCGAGGAGAATTGTACCGCGGCCGGCCGCCCGGAAGTAGCCCTGCCGGGCCTCGGTCGCGCCCGTATAGGCCCCCCGTACATGCCCGAACAACGCGCTCTCGGCGAGCGTTCCGTGAATCGCGGCGCAGTTGACCGACAGGAACGGATGGCCTTGGCGCTTGGCGTCCAGCCGATGAATGGCTTCTGCGATGAGCTGCTTGCCGGTGCCGCTTTCGCCGTGGATGAGCACCGGCGCATCAGAAATCATCGCTGCCCGACGGACCTGCAGCAACAGTTCGGCCATCACCCGGCTCTGGCCCGCGAGACCCGTCTGGTCGAACAGATGCCCGCTGTGCAATGCCGCGTGTTCCTCGCGCGTGGCCTCGAAACGCTGCAACGCCTCATCGACACATTCCATCAGCATCGACGAGCCCTGCCGGGCATCCCATTCGACGAAGCCGGTCACGCCCAGCGTCACCGCCTGGCAACACAGATCGAGATCGGCGCCGGACTGGATCAGCGCGACGATCCGCGACGAAGGGGCCACCTTGCGAATCGTTCGCAACAGCCCCAGAGGCGGACCGCCCGCGTCTGGCGGACACGATGCCGTCCGCGCCGCGCGCGCTGCCACATCGGGCCGCGCACCGCCAGGACTGTCCGAATCAGCGATTCGAGGAACGGGTCGGGCACAAGAAACGGTTTCCGGCGAGACGCTTGAATTCACCAAAGCCGCGACAATGACCGGGTACTCTGTGCCGCGCAGCGCACTGACACAGTGCGCCGTCGTGTTGGTCACCGTGACGTGCATGTCACGGGAGCGCAACAGAACAGCCACCTGATCGGCCGTTGCCGCCTCTGGGTGATATACCAGCGCCTTAACACCGCTTGGGGTACGAACCTGCACTCTTTCTCTCTCCCGCCATCATGGGGTTAGCCCGAGCCAGAATTGACAGGCCACCCACGCTCCCTCCAGACAGACAGACAGGACGCTCTCTCTACCGCAGTATACCGGAAGAGTATCACCGCATTCAAGCCTTAAACTTTGATAATTGCCGCTGGCGGCTCAATTCGTCGCAAGAAGGCCGGCGTGGCGACCATCACACGAATAGCAGGAACGCTTTACCAGACCTATCGCCCCCGCAATTAGATTGATGACAAGAGGTTGCGGCACGCTCACACTGGTTCAAGATGTTTTTCAACAGGTTCGCCTCGCCGCGACCGGCGAAGGACCATCTGAGCGCGGAACCGACCCGCAATCCTGTGGCGCCGTGGAAGAACGCTGTTTCCGAGAGGCATCAACCGCTCGGAACACCAAATCTATTGTCCAGCAGCAGTTAGCGAGAGCGGCGAGAATCGCCTCGCCGCCGCACGTGTGATCGCGACAACGCGACCCACCGTTCGAAACAGCCCATCCAGTCAATACAGCCCGAATAATCGGAATTCGGCTGCCGCCGGTGAGCGGCAGTGCCCGACGGGCGGACTGAAGCCACCGTTCTTATCGGCGATGCCCGCGCGAGCCAGTTCCCAACGCCGAAGGCTGGACCAGCACCCGGTCATGGGTGGCCTGGCCCGCTCTTTGCAGGGATGGACCCACGGACCGAAGGGAGTGAGGAAGGATGATCCGTAACGCATTGTTCTGCCTGGGAGCCGTTGTCTTCGCCGGCCTGGCCGGTTGCGCCGAATGCTGCAAGCCGGTGAATCGTTGCGTCGAGGTGGGGCTGCCCCTCGAACTGGCCGCCCAACCAACGTCGACCCTGCTGTTCGACCGCGTGCCTGATAGTGTCCTTCGCCCAGGCTGCCCGCCGATCACGGCCGAGCATTTCGCCTGGCGAAGCCCCTGGCCGAGCACGCGCGGCTGGTACACCACCGGCGAAGCGGTGTACTACCGGGAGTACTACTACGACCACCAGGGCCATGGCAACGCGAATTACAACGATCTGCATCGCCGTTTTCAGTCGTACCGAATTGGTGCTCAGTTCCGCTGAGGCACCAAGCCCTCCAAGCCTGTTGCAGGAGACCTCGTTTCGACCTGACTGTGGGCCGGCCCGAAAGGGTCGGCCCACGCTCATTGGTGCCGTGCGCGCAAAAAGAAAGCACCGAGTGCCACTTGGGCTGTCCCGGTGCTTTCCGGAGGGGAAAGAAGCCGTTATTGAATGATCGTGGTACTTA
>JAFGKA010000119.1 GCA_016928855.1 Phycisphaerae bacterium | reverse complement strand
TTCGTCACGCCAGTACTCGTACCATCGGTTCGACTCGCTCGGATGGCAGAAGAACTCGATCTCCATCTGCTCGAACTCGCGCGAGCGAAACGTGTAGTTGCGCGGCGTGATTTCGTTGCGGAAACTCTTGCCAATCTGGGCGATGCCGAACGGAAGCTTGATTCGTGTCGAATCCAGGACGTTCTTGAAGTTGACGAAGATGCCCTGTGCGGTTTCAGGCCGAAGGAAGACCCTATTTTCCTCGTCCTTGACGGCGCCGGCGTAGCTCTCGAACATGAGGTTGAATTCGCGCGGCTCCGTCAGCTCGCCACCGCACCGTGGGCATTGTTCAAGCGTGTCCACTTCCGGGCCGACGCCAAACTGCACGTAGTACCACCGGCCGTTGGCGTTGCAGAACGGATGCGTCGCGCCCGGGATTGGAGCGTTCGTGTCCGCAACGTGCCGCCAACTGAGCTTGCGGGCCTTGAGCTGTGCCTTGATGGCCGGGGCCGCGTCTTCAATGTTCTGGGTCGGCTCGATCAGGAAGGCTCTATCGGGGGGCTGAGCCTTATCGACGATGTCGTGTGCGGCTGCGCCCTCCGGCGGCTCCTCCGGATAGAGCCATAGCGCCGCGCGATCCAGAAAATCCCCGCGAAACCGAGCCTTGCATTCCTTGCAGTCCCGCATCATGTCGCAGAACAGATCGTAGTGACCACTGGCCTTCCAGACCTGTGGGTGCATGATGATCGAGCAGTCGATGCCGACCATGTCCTCGCGGGCAGCGACCATGTCGTTCCACCACGCATTCTTGACGTTCCGCTTCAGCTCGACGCCGAGTGGACCGTAGTCCCAGAAGCCGTTGAGGCCGCCATAGATGTCACTGCTCTGAAAGATGAAGCCGCGCCGTTTGCACAGCGCGACAATCCGTTCCATCGTGTCGCCCGAGAGGTTGGCCATGGTTGTTCCGTTCGAAGGTTTTGCTCGTTAATCCTTGCCGTGCGTCGCCGGGGCAGGGCGTCTCGCCCGATCGCCGGAGATACGCCGAGGCTCCAAATGAAATCGCCTCGACATGATACCCTTTTCGAGGCGAAAGCCCGCCACCCGTGCGGCAGGTCCGTCATCACCAGCAGCGGGGTTGATCGTGTGGAGCCAATGCTCGTGGCCGCAACGGGCACGGGAGGCGTCCAGCGCAGCGATCCGTTCGTCGCCGTGGGTGTCGGGCCATTCTACTGTGCGCCGCGCGGCATTCGCAAGATGGCGTCCCTGGCAGAGACCCGGCCGCGGTCGTTGCGGCAGGGCGGCGCCGTGTCGGTTGCGTGTTCCAGATGCCCAGGGGGTGCATCACGCGGGTAGCTTCCAGCCTTCAAAGGAGTTGCGCGCGATGACCACAACGCAGCGGCCACGACGGTGAAGGATTTCGCAACGATTCCGCATCTTCGCTACAAATAGCGCAGATTAACATTTCACACATCCGTTCATAACTCTTTTCCATATCGTTATTTACAGGGTCCGATAGCATGCGCGGCGTGAAGACGGGTGAGGTGATCGGCTTGCCTGACTTGCGTAGCGTTACCACGGCTCGACCCAAGCCGGGGAGGCAGCAGGGGAAAAAAGATGGAAGAGACGCTGGTCTATCAGTTTTTTGCCCGCAAGCTCAGAATCATCGTGTTGACGCTGCTGACGTACGCGGCACTCTGCTAAAGGGGCTGGCCGTCCGCGCGACGGCCTGCGAGCGTATCTATCGGCCGTTGTCGTCGGCCTGTTCCTGCCTCGACGCTTCCACGCATTTCGAACAAAGCCCAAGAATCTGAAACCGGTGGGAGGAAATCTCGAAATGATGGCGTCGCGCCACGGCAGCGGCCAGGTCTGCGACGGCGGAGCTGTCGAACTCGATGACACGTCGGCATCTTCGGCAGACCAGGTGGTCGTGCGGTTTCTCGCCGTAGGTGTGCTCATATCGAACCTGATTGTCGCCGAATTGGACGGGCTTGATGATCCCGCAGCCGACCAGCAAGGGCAACGTGCGGTAGATCGTGGCCTTCGCGACGCGCTGGCCGCCGGCTCGGAGGTCCAGGAGCAACTGCTCCGCTTCGAAATGCGAGTGGTTCTCCATGACGCCATGCAGAACGGTGCGGCGTTCGGGCGTGTAGCGTAGGCCGCGGCCGTGGAGGTATTCACGGAAGAGCCCCTCCGCAGCCCGTAAATCGCTATCAGTGTAGGCGTTATGCATCCCTGGTCTCATCCGCTCGCGAACATGCCGCGCGCTGTCGGAATTGGGGTCGGCGCTTGGCTCTCTTCGACCCTGGAAAGATATCGTGCCACAGAATGCGAGCCAAGTCCATGCCCATATCCCCTGTCGGCCTGTCGGAGCAGGCCGGAGCCGGCCGAAGCTGGTCTGGCTGCGTCCATCCGGGTATGATCAACGTGACACCTTGCTTGGGGCAACGGGCGCGAATCCTGCGTGTTCCTTCTGAGGTGAGCGGGGCCGATGGGGGTGGTGCTCGTGTGATTCCGGAGGAGAAGACATGAATCGGTCATTTCCTTGCGCGGCGTTCCTTGTCGTTGGCTGTCTCGTGATTGTTCTTTCCGGTGGGGCGCTGGCCGCGACGACGTTGACGTTTCAGGAGGGCGTGGACGGTTACAGCGGAACCGTCGACACGTTTCTGAGGGCGGCGGCGCCAGACACGTCGCAGGGGAGCAGCACGGCGGTGGAATGGGATGGCGACGATGGTGGTGGCCAGAACTTCGCGTTGTTGCGCTTCGATAACATCTTCGGCGCGGGGCCGGGGCAGATTCCGTCCGGGTCATTTGTTACGGCTGCGAGCCTGACGTACACCGTCTCCAATGTGGGTAATGACGGCACGATCAACGAGGTCAGCGTGGCATGGGATGAGAGTGTGACGTTCAACACCTTCGGTGGAGACGCGGGCGTGCAGAGCGATGAATATGGGGCATCGCCGGGCTTGGCACCGGGGAGCGTTGCAACGCATACGGTGGATGTCACGTCGAGCCTGGTCGCGTGGGCGGCCAACACGAGCGCGAATAAAGGCTGGATCGTGCGGCCGACCGGCGGCACGGACGGCGTTCAGTTTCGCAGCAGGGAGTACGCGACCATCGTGGAACGGCCGGCGTTGTCAGTGACGTTCATTCCGGTTGTGGATGCGGTTGTGCTTCTGCCGGAGCAGATTAACACGGTCGTTGGCAGCGCCGACCACGAGGTTCTGGTCGCGATTCCGCCGGCGGCCAATCAGAGTGTTGCGGTTGAGGTGACGCTGGCGACAGACGACACAACGGTGGCCGTTCCGGTTGGGGCGAGTGGCAATTCGCTCGTCGTCACGTTCGCTGCGGGGGGTGCTTCGCAACAGATCGTGTCCGTCGACATCGGGGTGGCGGGCAGCGCCACCATCGCGACGAGCAACGATGCGGAGCTTGACGATACGGTGCTGGCTGTCGATGTTTCGGCGGGCGAGGTCACTTTTGATCCACCGATGCTGGTGGCGGCCCAGGGTACGAGTGTGGCTGTGCGAGTCGCGATTTCGCCCGGCAGCAACGACACCCGGCCGATTGAGGTGACGCTGACGACCGACGATGCGGCGGTTGCGGTGCCGGGCGGCGCGACCGGCAATTCCCTTCTGCTCACATTCGCGGCGGGCGCGGTGTCGGAGCAGATGGTCGCGATGACCTGCGGCAACCCGGGCATGGCCACGATCACAACCACGAACGACGCGGGCCTGACCGAAGCGGCCCTGCCGGCCAAGGTCATCAGCGGATTCATGTTTACGGCCGTGGCCGATACGCGAGAGTTTACGGGGCCGACCGAGTTTCCGATGGTACTCGCGGACATCACAGCAACCGGCGGGCCGGGCGCGTTTCTGCTGGCGCCGGGCGACATGGATCCGCCGGAGGGCATCGATGCGGCGATTGCCGCGGAGTTCGGGAGCGGCTTTCCGTGGTATCTGCCGGTGGGAAACCACGAGGAAGAGACAGCGGCGGATATGGAGTGGGTACGCAATGCGTTTGCGTCGCTGCCCTACATCGTCAACTCCGGGCCGCCTGGTAGCGTGACCACGAACTACTCATACGACTACGGCAGCGCGCACTTCGTGGTCCTCAACGAATATGCCGACGGGACGACATGCGATGATTGCCTGGACGGCGATGTGGTGCCGGCGCTCTACGACTGGCTGGAGGCGGACCTGGCGGCGACAGAGAAGAAGTGGATCTTTGTTTCGGGTCACGAGCCGCCGTATCCGCAGCCGGACGCGTATTGGGGCGACTCGCGGCACGTCGGCGACAGTCTCGACGCCCATCCAGCCAACCGCGACGCGTTCTGGGCCCTGCTCGATGCGTACGATGTCGTTGCATACGTCTGCGGGCATACGCATCGCTACTCGCGGTATTTCCAGGACGACGTCTGGCAGGTGGATTGTTCGCAAGCGAGGGGGACGGGCCCCTATGACACTTATGTGCGCATTTTCGTTGAGGACGAAGAGGTGACATTCCATGTCTACCGGTCGTTGGATACCGGCCGCTACTCGCTGAACGATGTGTGGTCCGTGGTTCGCGAGGATCCGCCGAACCATCCGGACTTCGACACGGACGGCGATGTCGACCTGAGTGACTTCGGCTTCTTCACGGTATGTTTCAACGGCCCGAACCGCCCTCCGACGTTTGGCAGCGTCTGTCTGGATGGGCCGGATCTGGACAGCGACGGCGACGTGGACCTGACGGATTTTGCCATGTTCTCCAGGTGCTTCAACGGGCCGAACCGTCCGCCGGCTTGTGAATGAGAGGGATCAGCGGACGCTCATCGCCGCAGTGACGCCCAGTTGAGGAACGCGCGGAAGTCGTCGGGGCCGAGTTGGCCTGTGCGCCGGTCGATCAGGCTGCCGTCCGGGCGCAGGACGAGATAGGTCGGGACGACCGACACGCCCCAGCGATCGGCCAATCCCTTGTTCAACAGAGCGTCGATCCGTACGCACTGAAAGTCCTTGAGTGCCTTGAGGACGTTGTTGCTCTTGAACAGCGTCGTGTCAGCATCGATGCATACGGGGTCGGTCATCGTGCGGAACTGGACGAGGATGAGCTGGTCGAGAGCCGCGGCGCGTTGCATGGCCGGCTCGACCCGGCTCTGCCATTGCACGCCGCCGCAGCCGGTCGTTGCCGTCACCATCGCTGCGACCGCGATTGCCACGTATCGAATCCGTAACCACACCGGCTCGGGGAGTGTCGAAGCTTTCATACTCGTCGTATTGTTGTCGCTACGCCGTGGAATGCAAGGGCGCCGGATCCCGGCGTCTCGGGGCGGCGATGCCGAGATCCCGGTGGCGGGCCCGCCTGTCGCTTGCGTCAGTTGCCGCATTCCCGGTAGATTGGCATGTTGGTCAAGGAGTCGATGATGACAAAACGTGCAAACTCGCTCGTCCCGGCGCCTTCCACTTCTCGCAGTCTGCTCCGGGCCGGGCGTTCCAGGATGGGTGCGAGGTCGGTTTTCGCCCTGTCCCTGTTCGTTTCGGCCTGCGGATCGAATGGAGAAGAGGCCGCCAGCGGTACGGTCCGGACGAATCGGCGCCCCAACATTCTTCTGATCCAGTGGGATACGGTGCGGGCGGATCGGATGGCCTGCTATGGCTATACGAAGCCGACGACCCCACACCTGGATGCCATGGCCGGCGAATTCCGCCTGTATGAGGACGTGATCACGCCGGGGACATGGACGCTGCCGGCGACGGCGTCGATCTTCACCGGCTATTACCCCAGCAAGCACGGCGCTTCCGGATACCACACCTGGCTTGATGACGAATTTGTCGCGTTTCCCGAGATTCTGAAGGAGGCGGGCTATGCGACCTATATCTTCTCGGCGAACGCGTTCCTTTCGAAGGACCACAACATGGTGCCGGGCTTCGAGCTTGCCGAGCATCCGTGGGACGAGAAATGGACGCTGAAGGTGGTCGAACTGTACCGCCGGATGGGCTTGTTCGATGATCCCGGTTCCGCGCTCGCCGGTGTGAGCCCGAAGCAGATCAACGAGGTGAGGCCCTACATGTATGCGTGCGGACCGGTGGCCAACGAGGCCTTCCTCGGCTGGCTGCGGCAGCGCGACACCTCGAAGCCGTTCTGTGCGATGCTCTGCTATATGGAGGCGCACCTGCCGCGCATTCCGCCGCGCGACATGCGGGAACGGGTCATGACCCCTGAGGCGCAGGCGCACGGTGACATCTTCCGGCTGGCGCCGGCGACCATGGTGGCGTACCAGTTCGGGCTTGAGGAACTCAACGAGGCCGATCTGGCGGTCATCTCCGGGCACTACGATGCGACCATTGCGCAACTTGACCGTGTGACGCACGAGTTGTTTGAGTCACTGCGAGCGATGGAGTTGCTCGACAACACCGTGGTGGTGCTGTACTCGGATCACGGCGAGAACCTGGGCGAGCATCACCTGCTTGACCACCAATACACGGTGTACCGTACGGTCACCGATGTGCCGCTGATGATCCGGTATCCCGCGCTGTTTCCGCCGGGGCGTGATTCGACGCCGGTCAATCTCATCGACCTCTATCCGACGCTGCTTGAGGTGGCGGGCGTGAAGGCCGCGACCCCGGCGGACGTGCAGGGGCACAGCCTTCTCGGGCCTCAGGCCGACCGCCCTGACTACCGTGTCAGCGAGTATCCGTGGCCGCTGCTCGCGAACATGCTGGCCATCAAGGTCAACTTTCGGCATTTCGATCAGACGCCGTGGATGCGGCGATTGCGGATGCTCGAACAGGGCGACTATCGTTACATGTGGGCCAGTGCCGGTCCCCACGAGCTGTATCATCGGCGTAATGACCCGGCCGAGGAACACAACCTGATCGGCGAGAAGCCCGAGGTAGCACAGCGGATGCAGGCGACGCTCGATACCTGGGCACAGTCATTCAAGCACTATAAGCCGCGATCGGATGCGAAGCCGGGCGCGACGCCACTTTCGCCGGAGGTGCGCGAGGCGCTCAAAGCACTCGGCTACGCCGAGGATTGACGCAGGCCTGCCAACGCCCATTGGCAGACAAGCCGCCGTTCCACCCCCTCTTGGGGGCAAGAACGACGGCTTGTGTTTTCGTGCAAAGTCGATATCCGATGCCGACGATCAGTCCTTGGCGAACGCCGCGTCGAAGGCGACCGCCGACGGGGCGAAGTCGAGCCTCCGGACGAACGCGCACGCCTCGGTGGCGCCGTGCTCGCGGTTCATGCCGACGTCTTCCCACTCGACCGACAGCGGACCCTGATAGTTGATCTCGTTCAGCGTCCGGATGATCGCCTCGAAGTTCACGCAGCCGCGGCCAAGCGAGCGGAACTCCCAGTACCGGTCCGGGTTACCGAAATCGGTGTGGCCGCCGAAGACGCCGGCCCGCGTCGGGGTGGAGGACCAGTGCACATCCTTCATGTGCGTGTGGTAGATCCGGTCGCGGAACTCGCGGAGGAAGCCGACATAGTCCACGCCCTGGTAGCCCAGGTGGCTCGGGTCGAAATTGAAGCCGAATCGCCTGTGTCCGCCGATGGCGTCCAACGCCCGCTTGGCGCTAACGCAGTCGAACGCGATCTCCGTCGGATGTACTTCGAGGGCGAAATCGACATCGACTTCATCGAACACGGCGAGAATCGCCTTCCACCGCCTGGCGAAATCGCGGAAGCCTTCCTCGACCTGGTTCGGCTGGTTCGGTGGGAATGAGTAGAGCAGCGGCCAGACACTGCTTCCGGTGAATCCGTTGACGACGACACGGTTCTGCGCCTTCTTGACGTCCGCCGGCGCGGCGTCGAAGAACTTCCTCGCCGCACGGGCGGTGTCCATCATCTCCTGGGCAGCGCGCTTGCGCACCTCTTCGGGCTTGCCGTCACCCCAGATGTGCGGTGGCAGGATCGCCTGGTGCCGCGGGTCGATGTTGTCGCACACGGCCTGGCCGACGAGGTGGGCGCTGATCGCGAAGCTCTTGAGCCCCGCGTCGGTCAGCAGTTTCCACTTGTTCTGGCAGTACGAGGCGTCCTTCAAGGCGGCCTGGACGTCGAAGTGATCGCCCCAGCAGGCCAGCTCGAGGCCGTCGTAACCGAAGGCTTTTGCCTTTCTGGCCAGATCCACGAGTTTCAGGTCAGCCCATTGGCCGGTGAACAATGTGACGGGACGTGCCATGGTTGGTATTCCTTTCTCCGCAAGCCTAGCTCAACGAATCCTGAACGTTCCGTTCCGCGAGGCCGTGCCGCATGCAAGCCGGTGCGCGGGCTGCCCCGCCCGGAACAAGCGGCGGAATCGTACCACGGGCCGGCATGACCGGCAACGCGGGACCACGACCCTCTACAGCAATGACCGGCCGGTCAGCCGTTCGTAGGCGTCGAGGTATTTCTCCGTCGTCTTGGCCACGACATCGTCGGGCAGGACCGGGCCTGGCGGCTGCTTGTTGAAGCCGATCGATTCGAGATAGTTCCGCACAAATTGCTTGTCGAACGCCACCTGGTCACGGCCAACCTTGTAGTCGTCGGCTGGCCAGAACCGCGACGAATCGGGCGTCAACACCTCGTCGATCAGAATCAGGTCGTCGCCCAGCCGACCCCACTCGAACTTCGTGTCCGCGATGATCAATCCGCGTTTCCGCGCGTACTCGGCCGCATGCTGATACAACGCGATGCTGCGGTCCCGGATCGCGGTCATGAGTTCCCGGCCGGCGACGCGGCAGGCTTCGTCGAACGACACATTTTCGTCGTGGCCGGTCTCGGCCTTGGTCGCCGGCGTGAAGATCGGCTCGGGCAACTGCTCGGACTGCCGCAGCCCCTTGGGCAGCCGGATGCCGCAGACGGTGCCGTCAGCCTGGTATTCCTTCCAGCCGCTGCCGGCCAGGTAGCCGCGCACGACCGCCTCGATCGGGACGACCTCGGTCTTCTTAACCCGCAATGAGCGATCCCGAAGCTGGTCGGCGTAGGCCTCGAAGCCCTTCGGCATGCGGTTGTGGATCGGCTCGATCAGATGATGGTCAGTCAGGTCGGCGAAGCGATCGAACCAGAAGCACGACATGGCCGTCAGCACGGCCCCCTTGTGCGGGATGCCGTTGGCCATGACCACGTCGAACGCACTGATCCGGTCCGTGGCCACGAGCAGGAGTTCGTCGCCAAGATCGTAGATGTCGCGCACCTTGCCGCGGCGCACGGGCACGTTCGGGATGGTCGTTTCGAGAATCAGGGGCGTCTCAGCCATGGATGGAACTCCATTGTTCAAGGTTTCACGTCCGGCCCCGTAGCCTATGCAGGGATGGCTGGCGGAGCAAGCCCACTGCCGGCCTGAGCCGCTTCGTGGTTCGGCAGCCACCGCCTATACTTGTGCTCCTGGCGAAACGAGGGAGGAAACGCATGGCGGCCAACATCTATGTGACTCGCCGTATCCCGCAAGCGGGGCTGGACCAGTTGCACGCGGCCTGTGGCGAGTTCGACATGAATCCCGACGACCGCGTGCTCAGCCATGCCGCGCTGATTGAGGCGGTGCGGGGGCGCGAGGGCGTTCTCTGCCTGTTGACCGATACGGTGGACGAGGCGGTGCTGGCGGCGGCGGGGCCGCGGTGCCGGGTATTTGCGAACTTTGCGGTCGGATTCGACAACATCGATGTCGCGGCGGCAACACGGCGCGGGATCCTGGTGACCAACACCCCGGGCGTGCTGACGGAGACGACGGCGGATCTGGCGTGGGCACTGCTGTTCGCCGTGGCCCGGCGGACGGTCGAGGGCGACCGCCATTTCCGTAGTGGGCATTGGGATGGCTGGGCCCCGATGCAGTTCCTCGGCCACGACGTGTACGGCTCGACGCTCGGCGTGGTCGGAGCCGGGCGGATCGGGACGGCCGTGGCGTTGCGGAGCGTCGGGTTTCGGACGCGTGTACTCTACGCGAATCCCGAGCCGAATGCCGAGCTGGACGCGATTGGCGGTAGGCGGGTGTCGTTGGACGAATTGTTGCGGGAGAGTGATTTCGTGACACTGCACGTGCCTCTGGATGACTCGACGCGGCACCTGATTGGTGCCCACGAGCTGGCGTTGATGAAGCCGACGGCCTGCCTGATCAACACCGCACGGGGGCCGATCGTCGATGAAGCCGCCCTCGTCGTGGCGCTGCGCGATGGACAGATTTCCGGCGCGGGGCTCGATGTGTACGAGAACGAGCCGGCTCCGGCGCCGGGTTTGACGGCGCTCGACAACGTGGTGTGTCTTCCACATCTCGGCTCGGCGACGCTCGCGACCCGCAGCCGGATGGCGGTGATGGCCGCAGACAACCTCATCGCTGCGTTGCACGGCGAGCGCCCACCGAATGTCGTGAACCCCGAGGCGCTCGATGCGAGAGCGTAACGGACGTGTGCCGGCCAGCGGGATCTGTAAGTGCCACCTCGCGGCATTGCGAATTGCTCGTAGCGGCCGGCGTCTCGCCGGCCGGATCTTCGCGCGCGACGTCACGACGCACCATGCGAAGACGGCTTGCGAGACGCAAGCCGCTACATCTCCCTTTGCATACCGCACAACACCGGAATCGCCATGT
>JAFGKA010000118.1 GCA_016928855.1 Phycisphaerae bacterium | reverse complement strand
GTTCAACACCATCGACATTGTGTTATGTAGTATGCAGATACGTGGGCTTTGGTGTCGGATTCTCGCGCGAATTGTGGAGACAGGGTGGGGCGATGTTACGTCCCGCCACCTCCACTCTCACGAATACCGCACGACACCCCGGAACGTCAACCGTCCTCTGGTGTATCTCCTAGACCTCGCCAGACGCGCCAGATCGCGTTTCTTTGGCCGGCGAGTGATGGAGTCGCTACTGACCAGCAAATGGATCGTAGGGGCGTGTGCGACGCCTGACGGGTGTTGCGGTTCGAGGAGGCGTCGTGCCGTTCCAGCCGGCGGGACCTCGATTCTCCTGAGAACACTGCAACTCGAAATGATGAGGCTGTGGGGGCTGGAAGGTGACAACGTCACCATATCGGTCGAGGATCGCCACGATATACTTGCCGACGAGATCTTCCGCCTTTTCGACTTCCCCAATGACTGGCGCGAAGAAACGCGCTAAAGAATCGCCATCCAACCAGAGTCTAGCTGCCTGGTCGAAATCGTCGATCAATTCGAGGAAGAGGACTTCTCCGAAGATATCGGGAGCGGATGAATCCGGATAGTAGAATGCTGCCCTATCAATTTGTGCAAGCCATTCTCTGGGATGCAGATCTTGGTCAGTGTAGATCATCGAAGTCTTCTCCTGGTTTTTCGTCTTACGAGACCAAAAACACCATCAAATAATGCACCCTGTTTTTCAGAGCCCAGATTTGTTGCCTCATTTTTGATGTCTGCTTTTTTTGGTAGGGTTTTGGCTTGCCACGCCGGTTTGGGCCGGCCAGGTGGGGGGAGTCTTTCACCACGTCGAAGCCTGCTGGCCTTGTCGATCCATTCACACCCACATCGGAGCGATTCTGCGTCGCAGCGTTGACACCGCCAGTTTCCCAAAGCCGTTTGCCAAAGCTCTAAGGAACCACAGTGAGTGCAGGGAGTATCTGAGTTTGAACCAGCGTAGCATTAACCATTGCAACATTTGTCTTGCCCCAGTCGGAAATGGAATTTCTCGTTCGTTTGGGTTGGAATCGAACCCTGAAGGAGGAGGATTCCATGACGAGAGCGCGACGACGATTTGGCAAGGAGCAGAAGGCGGCCATTCTGAAGAGGTATTTGGTGGATAAGGCCCCCCTGTCGGACCTGTGCGACGAGTTCGGGATCAAGCCGAACCAGATTTACGGCTGGCAGAAGACGCTGTTCGACCACGCCGAGGCGGCCTTCGAGCCGGGCGGCGGAAAGCCGGGCGGCGGAAAGGCGGCAGGCCTGGAGAGCGAGATCGCGAAGCTTCAGGCGAAGTTGGCCCGAAAGAACGAGGTCATCTCCGAGCTCATGGAGGAGAACGTCCGCGCAAAAAAAGAATTTGGGGAACGCTGAACGGACGTTGGGTTCCCCACGATCTCCGAGACGAAGTCGTCGACTACGTCCGTCGATGGAACGAGCGAACGGGCGTCGCCGTGTGCGTGCTGGTCCTCTGGTTGGGCATCACGCTGTCGAAATACCACGACTGGAAAAAACGCCACGGCAAGGTCAACGAGCACAACGCGTGGATTCCGCGCGACGCGTGGCTGACCGACGCGGAAAAGCAAGCGATCGTCCGCTTCTCGTTCGAGTATCCGCTCGAAGGCTACCGCCGCCTGACCTTCATGATGCTCGACCGCGACGTCGCGGCGGCCAGCCCGTCGAGCGTCTACCGCGTGTTGAAGGCCGCGGGCCGGATCGCGCGTTCGACCGCCAAACCTTCAAAAAAGGGCACCGGCTTCCATCAGCCCACGAAACCGCACGAACACTGGCACATCGACATCAGCTACGTCAACATCCACGGCACGTTCTACTACCTGACGACGATCCTCGACGGCTACAGCCGCCACATCGTCCATTGGGAGATTCGCCGGTCGATGACCGAGCAAGACGAGTTGGTCGTGCTTCAACGCGCGAAAGAAAAGTTTCCCGACGCGACGCCGCGGATCATCAGCGACAACGGCTCGCAGTTTTTGGCGAAGGATTTCAAGGAGTTCATCCGGATTTGCGGCATGACGCACGTCCGCACGAGTCCGTACTATCCGCAAAGCAACGGCAAATTGGAACGATTCCACGGCAGCATCAAGGGCGAGTGCATCCGGCCCGGCACGCCGATTTCGTTGGACGACGCGCTGCGGATCGTCGGCCGCTACGTCGACCACTACAACCACGTCCGCCTGCACAGCGCCATCGGCTACGTCGCGCCGGCCGACAAACTCGCGGGCCGCGAAAACGAAATCTTCGCCGCCCGCGACCGCAAACTGACCGAGGCGCGAGAAAGGAGAAAGGAGCAGCGCGAAGCCGCCCGTGCCGTCGCCTGAGCCATGAGCCGTCGGCGAGAGAAACCGTCGCCGAGAGAAACGGTCGGCGAGAGAAACCGTCGGCGAGAGAAACCGAGAAACCGTTGACGCGACAATCGGGCCGCGCGAGAAGGCATCGGCGCGACCATTGCCGAGCGGCGCGCGATACGCTACGATGACCGACGACCTGGGCGGAGGATAGGGCTCCGGTGGGAACCGACCCGAGCGCCGCCCCAGGGGTTGTGAGCGAGGCCCGGGCGGCGGCTCATGCTTCCTGCCACCTCCCTCGCTTTCAACACCAATGCGAAAAATCCCAGGGGGTCTGGGGGACCGGTCCCCCAGGTTCCCGCCCAACAACCCCTTTCACCCCACACTAACCCAACCCACGACCTTCCATTTCAGGGTGAACCAAGACATCAGCATGAAGGTGCGAAAGACGACTTCGTTCCATGTAACTGACGAGAGCGGCAAATCAGTCTGTTTTGTCGCCAATGGGATGCCCTTCTTTACACGGTGGTATAGCACGACGTTGTCCAGCAAATGAAAACACTCTGTGCAACGTATCCCGTCGCCGTTGGGACTCGTCAGATCGCGGTTGGCCGCCAAGCCACAACGCCCAGTGGCCCAAGACAAGACGGTTTCCTCGGCCGAGTCGATCGCCTCATGGGCTGCCTCGATCGTCATGTCACACAAATGGGTCAGGTAGGCCTTGATTTTATTTCCGCCAGGCTTGTCTGTGTCCGCACGTGAGATCGAAGGGCCTGAATGCGTATGGGCAAAGTGAATAATCAGTCGCGAAGGGTCGAGCGAGAGGTTTTCCAGAACCGGCTCGCGTACAGACCAAGCTACCTCGCAAGACCAAGGTTATTTCAGAGAAAACTCAGTCTGGCACCCATTCGTCTGAGTATTATTTTGAATTCGCAAATATAATCAAGTAATCGTTTCATCTTATAGAAGGTTTACTACCATGAAAAACACGACACGCCGTTCATTCATCAAAGCTGCCGGCTTGATCGCGGCCGCCTTTGGGCTCACCAGAATTGCTTCAGCCAAGGACAATCCGAAACAAGGTTTCGAGGACAAAGGCGACGGCGTAAAATCTGATAAAAAATGGGAGCCAGTTTCCGACCGCAGAATTCGGGTCGGAATCGCAGGCAACGGCGTCTGTAGTTTTGGACCGGCGTTTCATTTTCAAGATCACCCCAATGTCGAAGTGGTCGCCGTGACCGATCTGATTCCCAAGCGTCTTGCCGATATGACCAAAACGTGTCGATGCGATAAAACGTATCCGTCGTTTGAAGAGATGGTCAAAGATGACAACATCGAGGCAATCTTCTGTGCGACCGATGCTCCAAGCCATGCCCGACTCTGCTGTCTGGCGTTGGAACACGGCAAGCACGTCTGTTCGGCTGTGCCGGCGGTCTTCGAGCATTTAGACGACGGGTTCAAGCTTTTCGAAACCGTAAAGAAAGCGAAGGGCTTGAATTACATGCTCTTCGAAACGAGTGCTTTTCACTCCGATCTGTATGCCATGCAACAACTTTACAAGGCAGGACGGCTAGGCAAGCTGATCTACAGCGAAGGAGAATATTATCACTATATGTCCCAGCCGATCCCTTCTTACAAATGCTGGCGAGTCGGTCTTCCGCCGCAGTATTATCCGACGCACTCGAACGCCTATTACAACGCCGTGGGCAACGGCAGCTTCACCGAAGTCACTTGCATGGGCATGCCGAGCATCATCCCTCACCTGATGCCGGACAACAACCTTTACAAGAACCCGTTCGGTTCGGAAATCGCCCTGTTTCGCACCAGTGAAGGCGGCATGGCCCGCATGGCCGTCTGCTGGGATGCACCAGGTGCCCATGGTGAAAAGGGACGAATCCTAGCTCAAAAGGGAACGTACGACAAAAAACCAGAAGCCATCGACACCGCTGGCGTCGATATGAAAAAGCCGCCGCTGCCCCCAGGCCTTGAAGCCGGACACCACGGCGGTTCGAGTAGCTATCTGATGAACGAGTTCGTCATGTCGATCCTCGAAAACCGCAAACCGCTGGTCGACATCACCATGGCCCTAAATCTGAGCATGTCCGGCATCATCGCCCACCAATCGGCTTTGAAGGACGGCGAAACCATGAAGATTCCGCAGTTCACCTGAGAATACCGAGGGCGAGCACCCGTCAAGTTGTGAAGCACAAGACAGAACGGGGTGCCCGAGGCAATGACTCATTTGCAGGATGAGAGACCATAAAGCGATCCAGTAGGACCATTATGTTGACAGGTTGGTTGTCCGCGTTCGCAGCGCTAGCAGTGGCCGGTTGTGGCGCCGGGGCTATTGGTCGACACGGCCTACGTGTAAAAGGTCTTCGTTCTCGCGGGCAAGGTCCGCCCTGACGGGCAAGGGCATTGTTGAGCTCGACGTGTGCGATTGACACACCTTGGAGGGATGCGCTACGTCGCGTCCGCGGAATGTTGGGCGTCCTCGGCCACGCTCAGAGTGAGGCCCTCCAAATTGTTGCCCACCCCGCCAATCCCCTTTCCGTTTGTTGTTTTCTGTGCAGGCAGCCTTAGCTGCGTGCCCGTGTTGTGCCCGAGAAGGAAATGTATCATGAGACTTCACTCGCTTTTTGTTATCTCGCTTGCCGGATTCATCGCCCTGAGCACGGCCGCCCACGCGGTCGCTGACGATGAGTGGAGCAAGACGCCCGAACAACGCCGGGCCCAATGGCTCGAATTCAAGAAGGCCAACAGCCACGTGCCGACGCCGAAGAAGGTGTGGCCCGAGGTGATCAAAGACCTCGTTCCAGCCGATTTGAAGATCCTCTCCGACGAGATTATCCCAAGCGACACTGACCCGACGAAGAAACTTCGGCGCATCAAGCTTCATTTCAAGAGCCTGAAGTTCGAGGGCAAAGCATGGGAGCATCCCAGCGTCATCTTCATGCCGGCCGACAACTCGATCAACATGACGCCCGAGCGCAAGGGCAAGGTCGTCATCGTGGCCTCGCCCGGTTGGCTTGCGATGGATTCACACATTGCCATGTTCGGCGAGCCGATCGCTACCCGGACCGGTTACCCCACCATGGTCGTGACGTTCGCCGGGATCCACACGCTGAAAAACCGGATCGAGGGCGTCGATATCGACTGTCTCACCCGTCAACGACTCAAAACGGGCAAGAACTACTACAACATGAACTGCCAGTTGGCCGTCAGCTACACCCGGGCGATGGACGTCTTCCAGAAGGTCCTCGGGCTCGCCCGGGTCAGCGCGGTGATCGGCGGGCATTCGAAGTGCGGGCGTAGCGCCACCGTAGCCGCCGCGTTCGATGATCGCGTGGCCTCGCCCATCATCATGGGCAACGAGGGCGTCTTTAGCCTGGACAAGCCCCAATGGCACCTGAGCTTCCACCACGCCTTCTTCCAGGACGAGGTCAAGGTGCCCGTCTTCTACATCGGCGCCACCGACGAGGGCGGCTACAAGCGGTTTAACGTTAACCTGCTGCAAGAACGCCTCAAGCGGCCCATGACGGTCGAGATGATCCCGAACTACCGTCATCACAACTACCACGACAAGCAGTTCACCGATTTCATGATGTGGGTCACGCATATCTTCGACGGTCGCCCCATCTCGAAAATCACCGACGTCTCCTACGAGCGGAAGAACCACCGTAACTACTATCGGGCAAGAATCGAAGGCGACGCCAAAGTCAAGATGGTCCTCGTCTGGTACGTCTACACGGACAATCCCCAATGGACCGGCAACGTGTGGTACGATTGGCTCATGCTCAAGCAGAAGAACGGCTACTACGAGACGTCGGTGCCCGGCGCCAAGCCCGATGCCTACATGATCGAGGTGACCGACATGGCCCAAGGCTTCAAGGGCTATGTCACGAGCCTTCCCCAACGGATCAGCGACGCGCCGATCCTGCAGCCCAACTGTGACACGCCCGCGTGGATGGGCTACCCCCACCGCGATCCAGAGGCCGACTGAAATGAGCGTTCACGGGCCGGGGACAGATGCGTATTTCGGTCAGTTGGTCAACTTGCTGGCGAGTCGCAAGCCGAAAACATGCACCTGTCCCGAACGGCACTGTCGTGTCCGAAGCTGGCGTAGGTGCAGTGTTTGCGTAATTCGGTGTGGAGCATTGCGTGAGGCTTTTGCATGATTGTGTAACCATGTTTGCGAGTGTGCCCGCTTCCGGGCCACAACTCGGCCCGACGACTTGTCGTAGTCGGCTACCAACTTCCTGCAATTCTAGTTGACCGGTTCGAATCTGCAAGAAACCCTGGCCAATCCACGGCCCAAGGCGCATCTACTTCCTCAACGATGCTCTCTCAAGCGTCGTCGCCAAACGGAGCGCGCCCTCTCGGCTGTTCAACTGGGGCAACGAGCGATGGGTTCGCATCCGGTTCAAGAAGCCGGTCGAAGTGCCCAGGCAGTTCTGGGTGGCCGTCAACCTCAACGTCGATCGAACCAAGGGCATCTACCTTAATTGAGACAAGAGCACCGACGGAGAACACTCCTAAGTCGGTCTTCCCGATGAGCAGACGAGGGGCGCCGGCATGGGGGCGAGTGCATGATCCGTGTTGACCTAACCTCGTCCGGCAGTGGCGGCAATCGCCAGGCCACTGTCAGCGAACGGCGTGCAGCTGCCGGTGGGATGCCGAACATCGTGGCCACCTCGCCGAAAATCGGCCAGACGGGTGTCGATCCGTCAATCGGCTGAATCACCATCACCTTCGACCGCGACACGGCCGGCGGCTGAAGCAACAAACTGGTGGCGGAGAGGGAGCTGGACATCCAGATGCTTCGTCACGTGGCGGAGGGAAGCTGGGAAGCCCTTCCTGGAAACGTGACTGTCGTTCGACCGTGTCGTCTCCAGAGCGCGCAACTACTTCCACACGAGATCTGTCAAGGGCGAGTTTGTTACTGGCGAGAATCGCGAAGAATCGAGTTTAGCCGAGGCGGAAAAGCGTTCCAGCGATGTAGCGGATCGCATTCCTGGACGTCTTGCTAGGCGTATTGTAGTAATACGCCGTAAAGATGCGGCCGTCTTCGAGTTGACAGGCAACCGGGTATCCGAGGTCCTCGCAACTGCACCCGCCGGTGCGGATCACGAACTCTTCACTCCAGGTCTTTCCGCCGTCGGCGCTCGTCGTGCCGCCAATGCCGCGGGGCGACCGGCGGCGCGCGAAGAGGACCAAGATCCGGCCATCGGCCAGTAGCACGGGCCACGGGGAGCGATAGAAGTTGCCTTGGGCTCGTTTGTCCACCGGCTGCCAGCAGCCCATGCCCTTGCCCACAATCGGGGCGGGGTCGCCCCACGTATGCCCTCCGTCCGCGCTGTCGCACACGCAGATAGCGTCCTTCAGACCATCGACTTGATAGCGGTCGCCCCTGTAATCACTGGCGGTGATATGCAACGTGTAGCACTGAAGTCGGCCGTCCGGCAGCAGAAGCAGGGCGGCGTAGGTGAACCGCCCGATGCCGGAAAGGTCCTTCACCACGTCACACCGATACTGCCACGAAAGGCCGTTGTCGGTCGAGGCGTAGATGGCCGGGTTGTTCCCGGGCATTCCGACACTCATGGCGGCCAGCAGGGTCTTGCCGTCGGGCATGCGCACCACCGGGGGGCAGTCCTTATGCACGTAGCCGTCCGCGCCGCCAGGGTCTTCGACGATCGTGGGTACCTTCTCCCAAGTGTGCCCCTTGTCCGGCGAACGCAGAACGAAGCAGACCGTGTTCTTTTTGCCGCGCTCCGGCAGATACGTACGACCGAAGAAGAAAACCGACTCGGGGCGGAACATGTCGTACTGCTCGCGTGGCGCGCCTTTCTGGTAGAGAAACGCACGCTTCGCTTCCGGCGAGATGGTCTCGTCATAGACCACGACATTCTGGTCCTCGGGCCAGGTTTGCCCATCATCCAGGCTTCGCTGCAAGAGTAGCTTCGCCCGACCGTGGTAACCGTCCGCGCCGTGGCGCACGTCGTTTTGGTTCTTGTACCCGCACGGCGCATGGTTGTGCCCGACGATGATCTCGCCGTTGCCGAAGTACTTGAAGATCCCCTGACGAGGGTGGCCGCAATATCTTTGCGATTCATAACAAAGCTTGACGTGACGAACGTCGATAATCTTCGGCGGCGGGGGCAGCGGAGTGCGCTGCTGGTGCTGGAGGAGCCACTGCGACGGGTCGGTTTTGGAGACCGGATTCGCCTCGGCTCCCAGGACGCCCTGCGCTTGGGGCAAGGACCCGAGCAACAAGGCGCCGCCGCCGAGGGCCGCGCGGGCCAGGAAATCGCGACGCCCGATCCCGTGTTCCGTCATCGCCAGTTGTATCTTGCTCTTCATTTCAGAGACGCGCTCCAGGGGACATTTTCGGTTGGTTTTGACAGATGGAAGACGGCGCGGACATTGCCGTTTGCGGCCTAGGGCACCGTCACGACTTCCTGGCCGTCGATGCTTCCCAGCGCCTTCCAAGTCGTTGCGTCAATTTCGTTCTCGACAAAACTCACGTGACCGTCACACCACACGACGTTCACTCCCGAGGGGTGCATGCTGCGGGCCAGGGCAAACACATGGTCGCTGTCCTGCCAAGCTACGTGAACGCAGGGCAAGCCCACTTCCGGCTGATCGACGCAACGCACGGTCCACATTGTATCAGGGGTCGAATGGTTGGGTGGATGAATATGCATATACGACGAAGCTCCCGGCGAATGATAGCTCCACACACCCCGTATGTCCCAGTCATTTCCGCTACGGACATCGACCTTTCCCGAGATCGTCTCGCTGGCCAGCGCCGTGGTGGAAGTCCCGTCCTCGATATCTCTCATCTTCCGCTCGGTGCCGATCTCAAACGCCCCGTTCGTGGTCACATTCATACCACTTGGGTAGGGGCAGTCTATGACCCGGCGCCCCGCGTCGTTGGCGACCATCGTGCCACTGCCCATGCAGAAGACGTAATTCGATCGCGAGTAGGTGTCATCGGGTCCGCTACCGCGCGCGATCCGCCCGCTCGCGTCGTCGCTGGGACACTGCCAGGACGGCATCTGTGTCGCATAGAGTCGAGCGTTTTGCGCGGACGACTGGGTGGGATCGTAAATTGGCTTCTGGTTGGCCTGTTCGATGAACCACAACAAGCGAACCCACGCCGGATGTCCGATCACAGTGGTGTTGGCGCCGGGGACGCAGAATCGATAGCCCACGGGCAGGCATTGGTGCACGTTCTCGTAATTCAGCATCGCCAGGCCGGTCTGGTGGAGATTGTTGCCGCACTGTATGCGCCGTGCCGCTTCCCGGGCGGCCATGATGGCCGGCAACAACAACGCGATCAAGATCCCGATGATCGCGATCACTACCAAGAGCTCCACCAGAGTGAAAGCCGGTCTTGACTTCCTTGCCGTGAGCCGTTCTTCAATCCGCGTTCGAATGATCATGTTCCCAGCCTCCAACCAGGTCTAGCGGAGGCGCCAGAGAACGGCAAGCGCAGAAAGCAGAAGCACGCAAACCCCTGGTTCGGGTACGGGCGCGCCGTCGTTGGGATGCCAGTTGGCCGCGAGGATCGCGACGTCCAAATCGTCCACCACTCGATCTTTGTTGAAATCGCCGTCGGTCGCGCCGCCAAAGACCTGCTGGAGCCAGTGCGCGGCCAAGACCGCGGCATCGTCGGCATCGACGGCGTTGTCCCCATTGGTGTCACCGGGAATCGGCGTGGGAATCGAGTAAATGTAGACGGCGCCCGTGTCGTCGACCACGCCGTCGCCCACCGTTGCCGTGACGACGATCGTGTCGCCTGATATGGCGACCATTCTCCCAAAACTGTCGCCCTCGGCCGGATCGTCGGGAAGCAGCATGCCCAGGTACGACCCGTCGTCCCGAAACACGTACGCGGCCCCGGCGTCAACCACGCCGCCGGCATCCTCGCCGTAGGCCCCAGCGACGATCATGCCCGCGTCGATCGTGACGGAGCGGCCGAAATAGCCGTTGGCCTCGCCGTGGGGCGAGACGATGTCGGCGACTTCTCCCCAGGCGTTCTCCCCTCCCTGGTCACGCGAGAAGATGCTGGCCCCGCCGGCTCTCGAGGTGCCGTCGATCGTGCGGTAATACGCCCCGGAAACAACCGTATCGCCGTCGATCGAAACGTCGATTCCGAACCGCGTGCCTGACGTGCTGGCGATCGAGGTCATCTCGGCCCAGCCCAGAGGATCGTTGCCGAGAATATAGACCTTGCTGGCACCGTAAGCCCCCGTGATGGCCGTGTCACCGTCCACGTCGACGCCCACTCCGAAGTAGGCGTTGTTGGAAGGATCGCTGGCGGTGAGCCGGGTGATTTGTCCCCAGTTGTTCGTGCCACCCTCGTCGCGACCGAAGACATAGACCGCCCCCTGATTACTGGAAGCCTCGTCATACCTGGACGCGCCGACCACCGCGACGTCGCCGGAGATGGCCACGGTGGTGCCGAAACCGATATCGCTGATGGCATCCAGGCCGGCGGTCAGCACGGCCACTTCCGTCCAGCCACCGAACCCGTCGCTTTCGAAGATGTGGGCCGTGCCCGCGCCCTCCACGCCGCCGACCGTGCTCTTATTTGCCCCGATGATGATCGTATCGCCGTCAATGGCGACGCCGTTGCCGAAATCCCCGATGCCGGTCGTGTCGGTCGGGAAAAGTTTGACTTCGCCGCCCCAGTCACTGGCGCCATTGTTGGTGTAAACGTAGGCCGCGCCCAATCTCTGTTCACCCACATACACATCCGTGGCCCCCACGACGATCGTGTTTCCGCTGATCCCGGCGGCAGAACCGAAATTCATGCCGGCGACGCCGTCGCTGGCATAGACCTTGCCAAGTTGACCGGCTTGGGCAACCGGCGCCATGGCCAGGCAAACCGCGACGGCGACGACGAGAAGACCTCCCAGTGGTCTGCTGCATCTCATCTGAAATCTCCTGACATCTGTCAACGTGAATGTGTGCAAGTGGCCGCCGGCCTTGGCGTGCGGCTAGTGGTTTTCCGGTTGGTTGTTAACGCCTGCTTCGGTAGCCAAGTGCCAGGGCTACTGCCAGGCCGATCACCATGGCAAGGGTCGACGGCTCTGGGACGACCTCGAAGACGTAGACGGCACCCGTGCCATCGGCCAAACCGTTGGCTCCCGGTGCCGTGACGACGATCGTAGTGCCTGACAGGGCGACTACCCTTCCAAAACTATCGCCGTCGGCCGCGTCATCGGGAAGCAACATTTCCAGGTACGATCCGTCAGCCTGGAACACGTAGGCGGCCCCCGCGTCGGCCAGGCCGCCGGCATCCTCGCCGTAGGCGCCGACGACAATCGTGCCCTCGTCAATCGCCACGGTGCGACCGAAATAGCCGTTGGTCTCGCCGTTGGGGGAAACGATGGCGGTGACCTCTCCCCAGGCGTTCTCACCCCCCAGATCGCGACTAAGGACGGTGGCTCCGCCGGCTCGGGACTTGCCGCCGACCGCGCGGTAATACGCACCCGCCACCGCCGTATCGCCGTCGATCGAAGCACTGATTCCAAATCGCGTGCCGGACGTGCTTCCGATCTTGATCGTTTCGCTCCAGTTGCCCAGCCCGTCATCCTCGAATACGTAAATCTTGCTGGCGTTATAGGCCCCGATGACCGCCGTATCGCCGTCGAGTGCCATGGCGCTGCCGAAGTAGGCGTTGTTGGAAGGGTCACCGGCAGTGAGCTTGGCGATTTGTCCCCAGTTGTCCGTGCCGCCCACATTGCGGCCGAAGACGTAGGCCGTCCCTTGGTTGCTGGACGCATCGTCATACTTGGACGCGCCGACCACCGCGATGTCGCCCGAAATGGCCACGCTGGCACCGAAGCTGATATCGCTGATGGCGTCGGCGCCAGCGGTTAGCAGGGCCATTTCCGTCCACCCCCCCATTCCGTCGCTATCGAAGATGTGGGCCGTACCCGCGCCGGCCACGCCGCCGATGGTGCTCCCGTTGGCGCCGATGATGATCGTATTGCCGTCGATGGCGGCGCCGTTGCCGAAATCAGACACGCCGGTCCAGTCGGCCAAGGACAGTCTGACTTCCGTTCCCCAGTCACCGGCGCCATCCTTGGTGTAAACGTAGGCCGCACCCGTGGCCGTGTCGGTGGCTCCGATGACGATGGTGTTTCCGCTGATCCCGGCAGCAGCGCCGAAATTCATCCCGGCGACGCCGTCGGTGGCGTAGATCTTGCCTGATTGGGTCCAGGTCTCGGCGAGCACAGCCGGCGTCGCGGCCAGGCAAATGGCGGCGGCCGCTATCATCCCAATCCCAATACCGAATGATTGCTCGTTGCGTCTCATGTGACATCTCCTCTCGTAGCTAGTGGTTGCACGTGTTATCGCCGTGCTCCTGTTGCCCAAAAAGATCAATCGACTGTCGTCAGAAGGTCTACCCCGCCATGCATGGCTTTCCCGCTCCCGATCGCCTCCCGCTGCACGTTTCACATCGACCAGCCAGGGCGGTGGCCCCTGCTGGGCACGCAACAACACCGCCGGAGATGCACACCAACGACGGCCGACTACACGCCGCGTGGGCAACAGATGCTTGCGCAATCGAAGAGAGCCCGCGACGAAATTGCAGGAGAACCACTAGTTGCCAAGGCGCGAGCGCTGGGGTCCAACCAAGGAAACCCCCTTGTGACGACACCATCCGTCACCTGCTCGATCGGTATCTTGCTTCCGTCTTCAGGCCAGTGTAGACTAACCCACGTTCTCGGAACAATGATATTTTCTGTCATTCTCCTTAAGAATTCATCGCATCCCGAATGCGGTCGGTTGCGGCAAGTTGAATGGGGAAGGAAATGGCCAAGATCCCGCGCGTGGCTCTGTTGATCGAATCCTCCCGAGGTTTCGGCCGGGGCTTGTTGCTGGGCATCGCCGACTACGTCGGCGCGCACGGGCCGTGGTCCATCTACCATCATGAGCGGGCCCTCGGCGACCCGGTGCCCGCGTGGATGCGACGCTGGCACGGCGACGGCATCATCGCTCGAATCGCCAACCGGCGGGTCGCCCAGATGATTGCACGCCGGCGACTGCCCACCGTCGAGCTGCGAGACCTGTATC
>JAFGKA010000014.1 GCA_016928855.1 Phycisphaerae bacterium | reverse complement strand
CTGGGGGAGACGCTCATCGAGATGGGTGTGCTGTCCCACCGCGCCCTGATCGACGTGCTGGCGGACCGGCTGGGTGTCAAGGGATGTGTGCTCCGGCATGGTCTTGTCGATCCCGCGGTGACGAACCTGATTGATCGGGAGGAGGCAAAACGGCTGCGTGTGCTGCCGTTGTTCAAGGTGCGCGACCGGTTGACCGTGGCCATGGTCGAACCGCAGCGGTTGCCGGTGATTGACCGGCTGGCGGCGGAGAGCGGCTGTACGATCAATCCGGTACTCGTGCTCGAAAAGAACTTCCTCGAGTTTGCCGAGCGGTATCTCAGCGACGAGGTGTCGGTCGATGCGTTTCTTGTTTCACTGAACGAGCAGCAGGTCGAGTTCGTCGAGAACGAAAGCATCGATGACCAGGCGATGACGGATCTGTCGCGGACGGACGGGAGCCCGGTCGTCAACCTGGTCAATCTGTCCGTGCTCAGCGCCATTCGCGACGGCGCCAGTGACATTCATATTGAGCCGGATCGTCGGCATCTGCGGGTGCGCTATCGCATCGACGGCGTGCTCCGCGAACTGATGACCGCGCCGGTACCGATGCACGCGGGTGTCGTGTCGCGTGTGAAGATTCTCGCGAACATGGATATCGCCGAGAAGCGACTGCCGCAGGAAGGCCGCGTGCGGATCGTGGCGGAAGGGCGTGACGTGGACCTCCGCGTGTCGACGATGCCCACCATTCTCGGTGAGAAAGTCGTTATTCGTGTGTTGGATCGGGCGAATCTGAATCTCGATATGTCGCAACTCGGCTTCCGCGAAGACGCGCTCGCCGCGTTTCATCGCATGTTGAAGCGGCCGCACGGGCTTGTGCTCGTCACCGGTCCGACGGGCAGCGGCAAGACGACGACGCTGTACTCCGCGCTGGATTTGCTGCGGTCCGTGACGCTCAACATTGTGACGGTGGAAGATCCCGTTGAGTACCAGTTGAGCCTCATCAACCAGATCCACGTGCAGGAGCAGGTCGGTCTGACGTTCGCGCGGGCGCTGCGATCAATTCTTCGCCAGGACCCCGACGTCGTGATGGTCGGTGAGATTCGCGATGGTGACACGGCGCGCGTGGCGGTCCAGGCGGCCCTCACGGGCCACTTGGTGCTCTCCACGCTGCACACGAAGGATTGCGTCGGTGCGATCGCGCGATTGACGGATATGGGCATCGAGCCGTACTTGCTGGCTTCGGCCCTGAACGGCGCGGTGGCGCAGCGTCTGGCACGGACGATCTGCCCGAAATGCCGCACGACGTATATGCCGGATCGGACGGCCCTGGCGGCGGCGGGATGGGCCGAAGAAGGGCCGCGGGTGTTCTATCGCGGAGCCGGTTGTGCGGAATGTCACGATTCGGGCTTCAGGGGCCGCGCCGGCATCTACGAAGTCGTCGAGATGGATGAGGCGCTGTACGGCTTGATTCATGAGTGTGCCGACGAAGCCACGATCAAGGACCATCTCATTCAGAAGCAGGCGTTTCGCAGCCTGCGAGACGAGGGGCTGGCGCTCGTGGAAACAGGTCGGTCAACCCTGGAAGAGGTATTGCGCGTCACGCATATGGAGACGCAGGAACAGGTACGCGCCGAGAGGCGCATGGCGCGGGCGGCGGTGGCCGCCTCGAAGTGATCGTGTAAGGAGGAACGTCGGTGCCGTTTGCATGCGAGGCGATTGACGAACGTGGCAAGCCGATCACGAGCGTGGTGGATGCCGCCACCGCCGAGGAGGCGACGGACCAGCTCCGCGCCCGTGGTCTGTTCGTCACACGCGTGCAGGAGGCCTCGGCGGAAGCGGCGCCCGCGGCCGACGGCCGGCGGGTTGCCATGTTCCACGGCCGTGCCGGTAACACGCGAGACCTGCTCCTGTTGACCCGGCAGATGTCGATGATGCTTCGGGCCGGCAGTCGGGTCGTGCCGGCGCTTGAAGCGATCGAACAGCAGACGACCAAGCCGCGCTGGCGGGCCATCGTTGGTGAGGTCCGCCATGCCGTCGAGACCGGCTCGTCGCTGAGCATGGCGCTGGCAGAGTATCCGGAAATGTTCAATCAGACATTCCGGGCCATCGTTGCGGCCGGCGAAAGCACAGGCGAGACGAGCAATGCCTTCGACCGGTTGGCGATGATGATGAAGGAACAGCAGCAGATGCGCGTGCGCATCATCGGCACGTTGATGTACCCGGCGCTCCTGATGGTACTGGCGCTCGGCGTGGTCGGCGTGTTGATGTTCTTCGTCTTGCCGCGATTCGATGATCTGTACACGATGCTGGATACGCCGCTGCCGCTTCTGACGCGGTGGATGCTGATTCTGTCTCGCGAGGCGCGTGACAACGCAATTGCGCTGGGTGTCGCATGCGTGGCGGCGGTCGTGACCGTGACGCTCGTGCTCCGGCTGCCCCAGACCAAGAACCTGTGGGATGCGATGATTGTGCGGATACCGCTGGTGGGCGGGCTTGCCCGGGCCGTCATTCTGGCGCGCATCTTCCGCGTATGGGGCACATCCGTGTGCAGCAGCGTGCCGCTGCTGGACAGCCTCGCACTGTGCCGCAACGTGACGGCTAATGCGCAATTCCGGGCATTGGTCGATTCCATTCATCAGTCGGCGTCGTCGGGGCGGTCAATTGGCCACACGCTCGAACGGCATCCGCTGGTGCCGAGAACGCTGGCCTCGCCGCTGGCGATCGGCGAGCAGACGGGGCAGTTGGGCGAGGCGCTCGTGTTTCTGGCGGACTATCTCGATGAGGATAACGCGCAGCGACTGGCCGCGCTGACGCGGCTTGTCGAGCCGATCATTCTCATCGTACTCGGACTGGTGGTCGGGCTCGTGGCGGTGTCGCTGTTTCTGCCGCTGTTCAACCTGACGGGGGCAGCGCACGGGTAGGTGCATGGGACGCAACGTATGATGTGGTCGCGACTGAACAAGGTGGCTCCGATTGCGGTCGATGTCGGCAGCGCGCATCTGCGCGCCGCCCAGATCGAGAAACGGAACGGGCACTTCGTCGTCCGTCACTGGGTCTCGGGCGCTGTGCCGGGGCGTGCGGAGCCCGCACCAGACGGGCAGCAGCCGGACCGCGTCGAGGATGCCCTGCCGCTGAACCTGCTGGAGGCGTTTGTGGGTCGTGAGGTTGTTCTGGCCATCGGGCCCCCCGACGTGGAGTTCTGTGCGTTACAGGTGCCCGACGCCCTGTTGCGAGGAGAACGCGGCAACCTGATTCGCGGGGTGCGGCACGAAGTCGGCCGGCATATCCGTCAACCGATCGACTCGGTCGAGCTGGACGTGTGGCCGCTGGTCGCCGGGCACCGTGACGGCTGCAACATCATGGCCGCCGCGGCTCGGCGCGACAGCATTGATCATCTGCTGCGCGTGATGGGGACGCATGGCTATAGCTGCAGCCGGATCGATCTTTCACCGCTCGCCACGCTGCGTTCGTGTGCCCGGATGGTCGACGGGTTCGAGACCGAACACCTTTGGGGGGCGCTGGACATCGGGCGGAGTGCGAGTCGTCTCTACATCGGCATCGGTGAGACACCGGTCTACGTGCGTTGCCTCTCGAGTGGCGGCGACGCCATGACGCAGCGCATTGCGGAAGAACTCGGCGTCGACGCGGCAACGGCGGAGCGCTACAAGCGACACTTTGGCGTCGCGGCGCCCGACGGCAGCTATCGGCCGATGGCGGCGCTCACCAGTGACGTCGATGAGGAACGGATGGCCTGCATCCTGCTCGGCGTGCTTCAGCCGATCCTGAAGGGCGTGGCCGTTGAAATCGAGAAATCGTTCCGGTATGCGATGGCGCTTTATCCAGACAGGCCGGTCAGCGGTCTCATTCTGGCCGGGGGCAGCGCCAATCTGGAAGGGCTCTCCGACGTATTCGGTCGAATGCTTGGCATTCGCGTGCAACGGATCAGGACGGACCGCTTGGTCGCTCTGCGCGGCGATGAGCCGGGCCTTCCGGACGAGGCGGTGCCGGGGATGACGACGGCGTTGGGGTTGGGCATGGGAGCTTTGGCATGATGGTACAGGTCAATCTCCTGCCAATCGAGTATCAGCGGCGCCAGGCGCGCATGCGGCGCATCCGGGCGTGGGCGATCGCGGCCGTGGCGATCTTTCTCGTGCAGGTGGCGGCAGGCATCGGCCTTGGCCGGTTGGCTGCCGAGACGCGCGAGGTCGAAAGCCAGATGGCGGCGATGAAGGCGCAGCAGCATGATCTGGGGCAGAATCTGGCGGCGTTGACGGCTGAGCGAAAGGCGCTGGCCCGACGGCTCGACCTGGCGGAGCAGCTTCGACACAAGCATCGCTGGAGCAGCGTTCTGGCGGAGGTGGCCAACGCGGTCCCGCCCGCCGTGGTGCTGACATCGATCGGGTCGGAACCGCCGCGCATGGTGGAAGCTCGCAACACAAACGGCGGGAACTCCGCTGCGGCGGACAAGTTGGTGGAACCGGTCGCGGAAGGCCTGACGGTGACCGGCGTGGCCGCGAATCACGAGGCGATTGCCGCATTTCTGGCCAACTTGAACGAGGCGACGCGTCTGGGGCTGTGTGAACTGGGCCAGACGGGCCGGCAGCCATTCCTGGAAGGAGAGGGCGTGGCGTTCACGGTGTACGCGCGCTGGCAATGATGAAGTGGGATGTACTGACAAAACTGGATGCGAATGTGGCGGGGGGCGTTCTGGCGCTTATGGTGGCCGTCGTCGGCTACACGCTGTTCATCCATGGGTCGCTGACGGATGTTCTGGCCCGGGAGACGACGCTGGCACAGTACCGCGGAGTGCGTTCGGATGTGGCCACCAAGCAGCATGCCTGCGTG
>JAFGKA010000013.1 GCA_016928855.1 Phycisphaerae bacterium | reverse complement strand
CTCTTCGAGCGGGGCACACCGCCGACGTACGAAGGCGACGCGCTCAAGCACGTCGCGCTGCCGCTCGGCGGCCTCGGCACCGGCACGATCTGGCTCCACGGCAGCGGCCGCCTGATCAACTGGCAGATCTTCAACAACATCAACCGCTCCAGCCAGGTGGACGACGCGTTCCTGGCCATCCGCACGGAACAGGACGGCCGGCCGCCGGTCGTCCGGGCCCTCCAACTGAATCCGGTCGGTCCGATTCCCGGCGTCGCCTCGGTGCGCTTCACGGGCCAGTATCCGTTCGCGTACGTCGATTTCGAGGATCCTGCGCTGCCGGTGGCCGTCCGGCTCGAAGCGTTCAATCCGATGATCCCGCTGAACGATCGTGACTCGGCGATTCCGTGCGCGATCTTCCGCGTGCGGGCAACCAACCGCAGCGGCAGGCCGGTTCGCGTCTCGCTGCTGGTGTCGATACAGAACGCCGTCGGCCATGCTGCCGCCGGTGCCTCCGTCGGCGTCCGCCACGGCAGCTATGGCCGCAACGTCAACCAGGCCGCGCGAACGGCGAACCGCGTCGCCATCACGATGCACGCCGAGCCCGGCATTCCCGCCGAACTGGACCGCCGGCTCGACGTGGTGCTCGATCATGACATCCTCACGCCGGACGATGCGTGGCCCGTGCACAATCTGCACGTCGCCAGCATCGGCCCCATGCCGCGCGATTCGCGGAACCCGACGATCTACTGGATCACGCGGGGCGATCTCAGCCGGATGGGCGGCGGTGCGCTCACAGCCCTGGCCGAGGCCGTCCGCGGCGGCGCGACGCTGCTGCTCAGCGGAATCGACAACGCGCTGTTGCGGCCCGTGCAGGCCACGACGGACGACGAAACGCCGCGGAAGGAAGAAACCTACGCCGATTTCGAGGGGCCGAACTTCGGCCAGTGGCGGACGGAAGGCGCGGCATTCGCGCACGGCCCCGCCCACGGCAAGATCGGCTCGCAACAGCCGGTCAGCGGCTTTCTTGGCGGCGGTCTGGTCAACACGTTCTGGCCGAACGATCAGCCGCAGGGCACGCTGACCAGCCCGGTGTTCACGATCAACAAGCCGTTCATCACGTTTCTCATCGGCGGCGGCAATAAGCCCGGCATCTGCTGCCTGAACCTGCTGATCGACGGCAAAGTTGTCCGCACCGCAACCGGCAAGGACCGCGAACAGCTCGAACGCCAGCATTGGGATGTGATGGATCTCGTCGGCCAGGATGCGCGACTCGAAATCGTCGATCGCGCCAGCGACGGCTGGGGCCATATTCTCATCGACGACATCCGGTTCAGCACGCTGCCGAGCGAAGCCATTACCGCTGCCGAAGCACGAGCGTGGAACGAGTTTCTGCCGGTCGTGTTCGAACCGGTCGCACCGGATGCACCGCGCCAGGATCGTTCCGTGCGGATCGACCGATCGATTCCCGCGTTGGCCACCGTCACCGCCGAGCGGGTTGAGCTGGCTGCGGTGCCGGGTCGGCAGCCGTCGCAAGTGAAAGACAGCATGGAAATCCTGCTGCAATTCGAAGACGGCGCACCGGCGCTGATGGGTACCGCCGTTGGCAAAGGCCGCGTATTCATCGTGCCGGCCGATGCGGCGGCCATGCCTGACGCCGAGCGCCAACGCGATACCTGGCTGTCGCTCCTCGCCGGCCTGATGGGCATTCGTTATCAACCCGCCGCGGGCCGACCGTCGTCGGCACCGTCGTTCGGCACGATGTGCCTGGCCACACCCGATGCGACGGCCACGTTCCGGGCGTCGTGGCAGGACCGCGACGTGCTGCTCGCTGACTTTCGGGACGACGGCCGGCTTGATGAAACGATCGAGCGCGACGGCCCGACCGCCGCGGGCACAACGCTCAACGGTGCGCTGGCCACCGACGCGGCCGTGCCCGCTGAGGGCTCAACCGAAGCAACGTTCGTACTCACGTGGCATTTTCCGAATCAGTACTACCCGCAGAATGCGTGGCGCCTCGGTCCGCACGATGCAACGTTGGTCGGCAACATGTACGCCAACGGGTTCCACGATGCTGGTTCCGTCGCGACATATGTGCTCGGCGACATCGACCGCCTCCGTGCCGAGACCGAACGGTTTCGCGATGCGCTCTATGAGTCCTCGCTGCCGCACTATTTCGTCGACTGCATCGGCGCCAACGCGTCGATCCTGCGCAGCCCGACATGCTTCTGGATCAAAGAGGGCACGTTCTACGGCTTCGAGGGCTGCCGGCCGGACTCGGGCTGCTGCCCGATGAACTGCAACCACGTCTGGAACTACGAGCATACGCTGTCCAAGCTCTGGCCGTCGCTTGAACGCAACATGCGCATCACCGAGCTGGTTTATCACCAGCGCGCCGACGGCGGCATCCACCACCGCGTCGGCGTGCCGCGCGCGAACACCTGGGAGACGATCCCCGTCGCGGATGGTCAGTGCGGCGCCGTGCTCAAGGCGTATCGCGAGCATCGGCAGAGCGGCGACGGTACGTTCCTCGCGCAGCAGTGGCCGCGCATCCGCCGCGCGATGGACTTCGCCATCGCCGAGTGGGACACCGACGCCGACGGCATCATGGACAAGCCGCAGTTCAACACCTATGACCGCGTCATCTTCGGCAAGAACACGTTTATCAGCTCACTCTACCTGGCCGCGCTGCGGGCGGCGGAGCACATGGCCGCGGCCAACAATGACACAGCCTCGGCGGCGCGGTATCGCGGGCTGTACGAGCGTGGCCGCGAGTTCATCGCCACGCACCTGTTCGACGGCGAGTATTACATCCAGATCGCTGACGATTTCACGGGCGGCTACGGCAAGGGCTGCCTGGCCGACCAGGTTGTCGGGCAGTGGTGGGCGCGGATTCTGGACCTTGGTGACATTCTGCCGAACGAGCAGGTGCAATCCGCGCTGAAGTCGATCTACAAGTACGCGTGGCTGACGAGCCAGGAAGGCTTCGAGGGCACGCAGCGTTACCTCCAGTTCGCCACCGGCACCGACAAGGGGCTGCTCTGTGCCACCTGGCCCAAGGGCGGCCGGCCCGCCGATCCGATCCATTACCGCGACGAGGTCTGGACCGGCATCGAGTATCAGGTCGCAGCGCACAAGCTATACGAAGGCCAGCTCCGCGAGGGCCTCGCGATCGTCAAGGGCGCCCGCGAACGCTACGCCGGCATGAAGCGCAACCCGTGGAACGAGATCGAGTGCGGCGATTATTACGTCCGCGCGATGAGCAGTTGGACGCTGCTGCTGGCCGCGCAGGGCTACACCTATGACGGCCCGGCCCGCGCGCTCGGCTTTGATCCGCGCCTGACGCCGGAGAATCACCGCTCGTTCTTCAGCACCGCGCACGGCTGGGGCCGCTTCGAGCAGACCCGCGATGGCCGCCGACAGGTCAACCACCTGCACGTCGCGTACGGCCGGTGCGAACTCAGCGCTCTGTCGCTGGGTGTGCTCGCCGGCGCGACGAAGGCCACGGCCCACGTCGCCATCGGTGACCGCGAGATCCCCGCCGACGTGACACTGGACAACAACACTGCCACGCTCCGCTTCGCGGTCCCCCTGACGGTCCAGACGGATGAGGCCCTGACGGTAACGCTCGAATCAGCCTAAACGGCAACACCCGCTCAGACCCAGGGTGCGCTGCGCGACCCTGGGCTATGCTGTGGAACGCCTTCGGCGTTCGCATCGAAGAATGGCCAAACCCCAGACTCGTCGTCGCGCCCCAGACCCAGGGTGCGCTGCGCGACCCTGGGCTACGCTGTGGAACGCCGGCGCGATTTGGCGTCACTTCACCTCGAAATGGCCAAACGTCAGGGAACGCCTTCGGCGTTCGTCCGCGCGCCGTTTGCGCGAGTTCTTCCGGCTGCCGTGATACGATTCTTCAGTTCCCGTTGCGCGACGTGAATCTGCCGCAGTTCGAAGAACTGCACGGGGGTTTGGCCGTTTTTCGATGTGCCCGCACAGGAGCCGCTCGAAGAGTTACACTGAGGTGTGGCCGTCTTTCGATGCACCCGCAAAGGAGCCGCTCGAAGAGCTGCACTGGGGATTGGCCATTCCTGGCAGCCCGACGGGCTGCAACAGCATAGCCCAGGGTCGCGAAGCGCACCCTGGGTACCGGTGCCGCACCACGTCCTCAGAAACCCTGTAAGGGTTTTACTCCGCGGCGTTTCGTCCCGGTTCGGCCCGACCGCAGGGCGTTACCCCATCGCCGAAGATGTCTACAGCCGTGGGCTGCTGACCCGATCTACGGCTTACCACGGAGCCGACGGAAAGCCGGCTTGCCACAGGATGGCACGACAAGGCACAAAACGAAGATCCGCTCTTCGTGGCAATCAATCGTGTTCATCAGAGCAATCGCTGTGTGAAAAAGAAGACGGGTCGAAAGAGCACACGGCTCAGAAGCCTTGTCATTCAGATTCCACGCTTCTTCAGCCGCCGTTCGGTTCAGAACGCGACACACCAACCCGCCCGTCACTACGGGTAATCGTCTCGGCATGCCCAAAGATTATCACACACCGCCCCACGAGTCACAGGAATTGCCGCCCCGTTTCCTCCACCGGTTTCTTCATGTGGGTCCTCAGACAATCTCAGCACCTTTGGCTAGATTGCACTTCCTGCAGAGTAACTGGACGTTCTGCGCGCTGTTACTGCCGCCTCGGGAGTGAGGAATGATGTGGTCGTACTCAAGGTACTCCGTCGCACTGCACCGGACACACCGGCCTCCGTCGCGGTGCCACACCTCGATCTTGACGGCGTCGGGAATGTGACGGCTGCGGGAGGAGTCGAGACCCTCGGAACGCACGCGGTTGCCGTAGCGAATTACCGCGTCTAGGATTGCTTCAAGCAGTTCGGTATCCTTGACGAAGTATCGCCCCTGTGCTTTCGTGGTAGTCATCTCGACCGCTACCGCGTTGGAATAACGAATCACATTCAGGATCCGCGGAATGTGCACGTCGAAACTCTTGTGGTCGCTCTGGAAGATGAGTCGTTGATTTGTTACAAAGAGCTTCCCCTCGGCCGTCTTTGTCTGTGTAGCCGTTTCCCACTCGTAAACACATGCTGAGGCGTAATGTGCGATCTCGGAATTGCGCAATAGGGCCTGGGGTTTGATCAACGGGAGCTTGCCCGCTCGAATTGCAGCCAGTCGGCGCACCTTGGCAATTTGCTCTTGCAGAGGTGCCGTATCACGAGGTTCGAGGCATAAGATGCTTTCTAGTCGCTCCAGTTGATGCAGCTCACTCTCCGTCACTTCCCCGTCTTGGCACACCATCGTTACCGTTCTGCGGTACAAGCCTAGCGCGTCATCCTTCGTAATTCTTGCGGCTTCCGCAGGATCCATCCCTGTGGCTTCCTGGAATCTTTGAAGTTGTGCCATCTCTTCATCTGAGAGAATGCCATCGCTGATGACTTGACGGAATAGAGCTCGGTAGGCGTCAACGCTCTGAGAGCGGGTGGAATCGAGCGCTTGTGCTTCTGTTAGACTAAGTGCGGCGCGGATCCGGCGCAAGTCGGACGCTTCACCAGCAGTGAGGGCGCCGTCGGCTAGGCGAGAAGACACTTCCGTATGGAAACGAGCTTGCCGTACTCTGGTGGCGATCTTGTCAGTGGTGACTGCGTCCATTTCCAGCTTGTCGCGAAGGGCATCCAGGATGGCGTGTTCTTTCGAGGTGACGCGAAGGTCAGCCAGCGCTTTACGATAGAACTCTTCGTAGACGGACTCGGCGGCCTCGCGCGCGACCTTGGCGGTGGCGCCAAAGCCGCGAAGACACTCTGTCAATGAAAAAGAGGCCAGCCCCTGCTTCTTGAGATCGTGCCGAATCATCTCCTGCAGAATCTCTCGCAAACTGTCGCGCTGTCGCTGTCGCCACACCGTGCCTCGCCAAGCGACGATCCCGAGAGTGCCTGCTCCCACCAGGGCGACGAGCAAATTGTGAAGCATAGCGCCTGCGAAGATCAGCACGAAGCCAATGATGACGATGCCGCCTCCGACAATGAGTTTCTCGGTGGCGATGGCCAAGCCGAAGATGTGGACCTCAGTCTGTTCGGTGCGAGTGGTGGATGGCATCGTCTTCGACCTCGCAAAGAGCCGTGTCGTGAAGCAGCGAAATGTAGAAGCTACCTGGACCCGTTCCGGACTGTCGCTTCCATAGGCGTTAACGGTAATCTACCACCATCACGCCCCTATCTCAAGCTCTGGAACATTTTGTCCGGGGCGTGCGCGGCCCGCCTTGCTGATGATCGGCGAATTCGACTGATTGTGGGGTGGAACTCGTCGTCGCCCCCCAGACCCAGGGTGCACTGCGCGACCCTGGGTACCGGTGCCGCACCACGTCCTCAGAAACCCTGTAAGGGTTTTACTCCGCGGCGTTTCGTCCCGGTTCGGTCCGATCGCAGGGCGTTACCCCATCGCCGAAGATGTTTACAGCCGTGAGCTGCTGACCCGACCTGCGGCTTAGCACGAAGCCGACGGAAAGCCGGCTTGCCGCAAGAAGGCACAACGAGGCACAAAACGACGATCCGTTTTTCGTGGCAAGGAATCTTGTTTTCCGCACCTGGTGCCACTTGCGGTTGGCTGGTTTTGTTCCCTGCCGGCCGGGTGCTGTACTCGATACTGGCACGCGGACGGAAGAACACGGGCAAACCCTTTCCCGACGGGCCGTCGGGACCCATGCCACCCGGGCGGGTCGGCGAAGGTCATCAACCGAAAGCGGCACCTAGCGCGACATCATCCGCCTCGCTGCCCTCGGCATGCTCGATGACGGCCGCCGGCTGAGAACCGCCCACCGAAACCTGAAAACGGGGTCCTGGGCCTCGTCGGCGAAATCGCGTTATAATGGCGATATGGCTTCTACGTATGCACTCGAACTCCGGCTGAACGGTCGCAAGTGCCTCGTCGTCGGCGGCGGGGAGGTGGCGGCGCGAAAGGTTCGCACGCTCGCGCAACGCGGGGCGGTCGTGCATGTCGTCGCGCCGACGATCGATGCGTCGATCCGCGCGACGCCCGGCGTCGAGTGTCACGCGCAGTCGTACGAGCCGGCCCTGCTGGCGGGGGCGACGCTCGTGTTCGCCTGCACGGACGACGCGGCGGTCAATCGCCGGGTCGCCGACGACGCCCGCGCGGCCGGGGCCTGGGTCAACGTGGCCGACGATCCGGACAACTGCGACTTTCTCGTGCCGGCCTCGCTCGATCGCGGCGACTTCCGCGTAACCGTCAGCACCGCCGGAGCGAGCCCGCAGCTCGCGGCCACGGTCCGCAAGCAACTCGAAGCGTCGTTCGGCGACGAATACGCCCTGCTGACGGAGGAATTGCGGCGAGCGCGGCCGGACGTCCAGAAACGCATCGACGATGCCGCGCTGCGACGCGCCGTCTTCGAGGCGCTCTGCGATGACGAGTCGATCCGGCTGCTCAAGGTGGGCGATGTCACGGGCTGGCGGGCGCGGTGCGAACGCCTCATCGAGTATCATCGACACCCGGCCGGCGGCGGAGACCGCGAACCGTAGGAACGCAAAGACGGTACGCACCATGGGCTGGAAACACCTGATCTCGGGCTTCGGAACCGCCGGGCTGCTGGCCGCGACGGCACTGGCGTTTCTCGCGCTGGCGCGCCGGCGCGAGGCAAGGCGCTTTTACTCGACGCTCGCGGCTGGGCTCGTCCTCATTGCCAACGTGGCCGCGCTGGCAACGGGAATCGTCGCGCACGGCCCCCTCGACGCGATGCGCGACAGCTTCGCGTCGAGTCTGCTGCTGACCGGCCTGCTGGTGGCCGTCGGCCTGCTCGCCCAGCGCATCCCCGCGATGCGCGGCCTCGATGGCGTGCTCTTCCTGTTCGCCGGCATCATGCAGTTCAGCGCGTTCTTTCAGATCGACCGACCAACCACCGACGTCACGTACAATCCCTGGTTCATCAGCCATCAGGTCGCCTTCGCGCTCAGCGCCACCTGCTTCACAGTCGGCGGCGCGGCGGGTGCCGTCTACCTGTTGCTCTATCGGCTTCTGCGGCGCAAGCGGGCGCTGTCGCTCGCGCGCCGATTGCCGCCGCTCGAATCGCTCGAACGGGTTGGGCGCTGGATGCTGATGATCGGGTTCCCGTTTCTGACATACGGCGTCCTGACGGGCTTTTGCCAGCTTTCGCGCCAGAGCGACCCCGGCCCGTGGCAATGGCTCGTGGACCCGTTCATCGTTGTGACGCTGATTCTCTGGCTCGTGTACGCACTCGCGGTCGTCGCGGTATGGCGACTGCCGCGTATGCGGGGGCCGCGCGCCGCCGCGCTGGCGGCCGCGAGCCTGTGCCTGTTGGTCATTGTGTTCGTCGTGCTGGACCATCTGTCGCCGCTGCACCGATGAGAACGATCGTCATAGGCTGTAATCATCGAACCGCATCCCTGGGTGTCCGCGAACGGCTCGCGTTCAATACCGAAGGCTGCATCGAGGCGCTGCGCGCGATGCGCCGGACCTTCCCCTGCGCCGAAGGCGTGCTGCTGTCGACGTGCAACCGGACGGAACTCTACGTCGCGCGGCCCGTGCACGGCCACCCGCGCATCGAGGAGGCAATCGAGTTCCTCGGCACGACGCGCGGCATCGCGATTCACGAGTTCGGCCACAGCATCTATCAGCACGCGGACACCGAGGCAATCCGCCACCTATTTCGCGTCGCCGGCTCGCTCGATTCGATGGTGCTCGGCGAATCCCAGGTGCTCTCACAGGTTAAAGCCGCCTTCGCCCTCGCGCAGAGCGTCGGCACGGTCGGCCGCACCCTCGATGCCATCTTTCAGCACGCCTTCGTCGTCGCGAAGGACCTCCACACACGCACCGGCATCTCGGCCGGCAAGACCAGCGTCGGCGGCACCGCCGTGGACTTCGCCCGCCAGATCTTCTCCCGCTTCGACGACAAGACGGTCCTGATGATCGGCGCCGGCCAGATGGGCGAAGCCACGCTGCACTACCTGCTCGAGATGCGGCCGAAGCACGTGCTGCTCACGAACCGTACCAGCGACCGCGCCGAGACGCTCCGGGCCCAGCTCACCGTGCCCCACGGCACGACCTGCGAAGTCGTTTCCTTCGAACACCTTGCGGACCACCTCGCGCGGGCCGACATCGTCATCAGCACGACGGGCGCGAACGAACCGGTGCTGAGGCACGCGGCGCTGGTGGGCCTGCCGGCACAACGACAGTATCGGCCACTGCTCATCATCGATATCGCCGTACCGCGCGACGTCGATCCCGAGATCGGTTCACTCGACAACGTCTTCCTCTACGACATCGATGACCTGCAATCCGTCGCGGAAGCGAGCATCGCCGCGCGCGAGAAGGAAATCGCACGCTGCCACGAGATCATCGAGACGCACGTCGCGGAGTTCGTCGCGTCTCAGCGCAGCCGCAATATCGGCCCGACGATCGCTGCGCTGCAGCAGCATTTCGACGAGATCAGCCGCCAGGAACTCGACTGGCTCCTGCCGAAGCTCGTCGAGTGCTCCGAGCATGACCGCAAGCTGATTATCCAGATGGTGCACCGTATCACGCAAAAGCTCCTGCACGCCCCCTCGGCCGCGCTGCGCGACAAAGCCGCGGCCAGTCACGCCAATCTCTATACGGACGCGATACGGAACCTCTTTGGCCTCAAGGACGAGGACTAGCGCGTGGCGGCACGGGCGGACAACCCTATGGCGGCACGCTCGACGGAGCCCCGTGTGCCTGCAGCCGCTGCGCTGATCCTCGTTGTTGTCGGGTCCGTGCTGGTGGGCGTGTTCGCGGAATCGCCGGCGGCGCTGAGCGTCGTGCTGACCGACGGGCTGCTCGCCGTCGCGCTGCTCACCCTGGCGACGATACCGGGCTCGCTGTGTCTGCGAGGGCTGGCACCGCGCGAAGAGTCGCTCGTCGGCCGCATGACGTTCAGCGCGGGCCTGGGCGTCGGGGTGCTCTGTCTGCTCCAGCTTGTGCTCGGCGCCTGCGGATCGCTGACACGCGGCGCATGGCTCGCCGGCTTCGGCTTTCTCGTTCTCGCGTCGCTGGCCGTTCTTGCCCGGCCATTGCGTGATGCATTGCGGCGGAACGCGACGCTCACACTGCCAGCCATCTCCGGCCTGCACTGGCTGTGGCTGGCGGTCGTGCCGTTCGCGGCGTTGACCCTGCTCGTGGCGACCGCGCCGCCGGGCATCCTGTGGGGCCCCGAAGGCAACGGCTACGACGTGCTCGAATACCACTTCGGCGTCCCGGCCGAGTACCTCGCCGCCGGCCGCATCGGCTTTCTGCCGCACAACGTCTACAGCAACTTCCCGTTCAACGCGGAAATGCTCTACCTGCTGGCGATGGTGCTCAGGGGCGGCGCGATCGAGGGCGTCGAGCTGGCCAAGATGCTCAATGCCCTGCTGGCGCTGCTGACCATCGCGGCGATGTGGACCGCCGCACGGCCGCAGGGCCCGCGCGCCGCGCTGCTGGCCGCCGTGCTGACGGGCACCTGCGGCTGGCTCGTCTATCTCAGCGGCGTGGCCTACGTCGAGAACGCGATGCTGCTGTTTACATCGCTGGCGCTGGCGGCGCTGATGCGCTGGCATGCCGCCGGCGACGCAGCGGAGCCGGACGCACGCGCCGCGCGCTGGGCCTTGCTCGCCGGCCTCTTCGCCGGGCTCGCGTGCGGCTGCAAATACACGGCGGTCGCGTTGGTCGCGCTGCCGTTGAGTGCCGTTTTTTTGACGCACCTGCGCCGCCATACCGGCGCATCGCTTCGCGGCCTCATGCTCTTCGGTAGCGGCGCGCTGCTGACGTTCGCCCCGTGGCTGTTCAAGAACGTTGCCCTGTGCGGCAACCCGGTCTTCCCGCTGGCAACGAACCACCTGGGCTACCGGCCCGGTGCGTGGGACGCCGACAGCGCCGCCCGTTGGGATGAAGGCCATCGTCCGCCCGCCGAACAGCGCGCCATCCGCAGCCGCCTCCGCGCCGTCTGGTCCGAGGTCGTGTGGCAGCCGCACACGGGCCCGCTGCTGTGGTGCCTCGCGCTGCTCGGTCTGATCCGCGGCCGGCCGGCACGCGCGGCCCTCGTCCTGATCGTCGCCGCACAAGTGCTGCTTTGGGCATCGCTGACGCATCTCGCAGGCCGGTTCGCCGTGCCGGTGATTCCCATACTCGTGTACCTCGCAGCCACGGCCGATGTGTGGCGCCGCCCTCGCATCGCGCCTGCGCTCGTCGGCGTCGTCGCGCTCGCGGCGGTCCTGCAACTTTACCCGATTGCGGCGCTCTACTATGATCACAGCCGCGTGATGGACGCGGACGGTCACGCGGCAAGACTCCTGTGGCACGGGCAGAAACGCTGGTTCGTCGAGGGGCAATGGCCCGGGACGGCCCATGTCGCAACGATCCGGCGCGAGCTGCCGCCGGACGGCCGATGCCTGATGGTGGCGGACGCCCGGTCGTTCTATCTGCCGCCGCGCGTGACGTACTGCGTTGTGTTCAACGCGAACCCGTTCGCACGGATGGTGCGCGACGCCGGCGACGCGGCGGGCCTGCTGGCGGAGTTGCGCCGCGCGGGCTTCACGCATGTGTACGTCGACTGGGTCGAGATGCGCCGGCTGCGCGCGACCTACGGCTTCTGGCCCGAGATTGACGAGCCGTTGTTCGTCCGTCTCGAACGCGTCGGACTTCGGCGGATCGAGGACTGCACCTTCGGCGAAGGCGCCGCGCCGTACGGCACGCTCTACGAGGTACCGCAATGAGTGATATCGTCAACGTCGGCATCTGTACCGTGGACATCATCGGCCGCACCATCGATGACTTCCCACCGCCCGGCGGGCTGCGTCTCTTCGACGCCATGACGCTCACGACCGGTGGCAACGCGACGAACTGCTCGATTGCGATGGCGAAGATGGGCATCCCCTGCGACATCATCGCCAAGGTCGGACGCGACGCGCTCGGCGACTTCGTCCGTAGCGAAGCGGTCCGGCATGGCATCGGCACCGACGGCCTCATCACCGCCGACGACTCACACACGTCGTTCACCTTCGTTTGCGTGCTCAGCCACGGCGAGCGCAGCTTCTTCCACACGATGGGCACCAACGGCACGCTTGCCTACGACGATATCGACCTCGATCTCATCCGCCGGGCGAAGTATTGCTTCGTCACCGGCACGATGGTGATGCGCACGTTCGACGGCGAACAGACCGCCCGCCTGCTGGCCGAAGCGCAGCGCGCTGGCGTGATCACCCTGCTCGACACGGTCTATACCGATGCCGCCACGCCGCAGCAGTGGCGCGACGCGATCGAGCCGTGCTTGCCGCACCTGGATTACTTCATCCCCTCGCAGGCGGAAGCCCGCGCGGTCACCGGCGAGGACGACCCCAGCGCGATCACGAAATGCTTCCAGTCGAAGGGATGCCGCCACGCGGTCGTGAAGATGGACGCGACCGGCGCGTTCTGCCGCGACGCTGACGGCCGCGAAACGATGGTACCGGCCTACCGCGTCGACAACGTCGTGGACACCACCGGCGCGGGCGACTGCTGGAGCGCCGGCTTCATCGTCGGCCTGCGCCAGGGCGAAAGCATGCCCGCCGCCGCCGCGCTCGGCAACGCCGTCGCCGCGCACTGTATCCAGGCCCCGGGCGCCGCGACCGGTATCGTTCCCCTCGACGAAATCCGCGCGTTCCAGAAGCGGACCCCGACCCGCCCGTAACGACCACGCAAAAAAGGTGTCAGGATGATTTTTCGAGGCCTCGAAAAATCATCCTGACACCTTTTTCTCCTACTCGTAGCGCAGGGCCTCGACCGGATCCAGGCGGGACGCCTTGTAGGCGGGATAAATGCCGCTGAGCACGCCGGTGACCACCGCCATCCCCAGTGCCCACAACACCACGCGCATGGGCGTATAGGTTTCGATCAACCGCGTGACCTTCTCCAGCAGATCGGCCATCGCATAACCGAGCAGAACGCCAAAGCCGCCGCCGAGCAGGCTGATCGTGCCCGCCTCGACGAGAAACTGTCGCAGAATGTCCCAGCGCTGGGCGCCGACCGCCATGCGCACGCCGATCTCGCGCGTGCGCTCCGTGACCGAGACCAGCATGATGTTCATGATGCCGATGCCGCCAACCACGAGGCTGATGCCCGCGATGCTGTAGAGCACGACGGCAAAGATATTCGTGACCTCGCGAAACTGTTTGCGTTGCTCTTCCTGGTTGAAAACGTTGAAGTCGTCCTTGTCGCCGGGCCGGATGCCGTGCCGCTGCCGCAAGACGCGGTTGATCTGCTGCGTCGCGGCCGCCACCCGCGTCGGGTCGGCCGCCTTGATCGTGATAGCCGTGACCGTGTCGATGCCGAACATCCGATCCATCGCGGTCGTGATCGGCACGACCACCTGCGAATCCACGTTGCGGAACCCGATGTTGCCCTTCTTCTCCATCACGCCGATCACGCGGAAGCCCAAACCGCGGATCTTGACCGGCGCGTTGAGGGCCGGCCGATGGCCGAACAGGTCCAGCGCCGCCTTGTGGCCCAGCACCACGACCTTGCGCTTCGCGACGACGTCCTCTCTCGTGATAAAGCTGCCTTCGACCACCTTATAGGTGTTCATGTCCGCGTAGTGCTCGTTCGTGCCGAGCACCGTCAAGCTCACGTTGCGGTTGAGGTATTTTACCTGCGCGCCTGCGAGCACTTCGGGCGCCGCCGCCGCAACATCGGGGCACATCCCGGGCGACGCGATCGCATCGGCATCCTCCGGCTTGAGTGTCTGCACGACGCCGACCTCACGCCCCTCCCGCCGCGCCGAGGCGGGATAGACCGTGATCTGATCCGAGCCGAGCGACTTGAACCGGTCGATGATGTCACGCTTCGTGCCTTCGAGGATCGACATGGCCGAAATTACCGCCGCCACGCCGATGATCACGCCGAGCGTCGCCAGCATCGAGCGCAACAGGTTCGCCCGCAACCCGCGCCACGCCATCATGCAGATTCGCAAGAAGAACATCAGTGCTTATCCGTTCTCGGAGCCCGACGCAGGGCTGTCCTCGTCGCCCGCCTCTTCATCCCGCAGAAGTTCCTCGCGATAGGCCGCGTCCACCCGGCGATCCTCCAGGATCTTGCCATCGCGCATCCGGATGACACGCTGCGCCTGGGCCGCGACCGACATCTCATGCGTGACCAGCACGATCGTCACGCCGGCCGCGTGCAACTCGTGAAAGATCTCGAGAATCTGCCGGCCGGTCCGCGAATCGAGATTGCCGGTTGGCTCGTCCGCAAGAATCAGTGGCGGATCGTTCACGATCGCCCGGGCAATCGCGACCCGCTGGCGCTCGCCGCCGGACAGCTCGTTCGGTCGGTGATGCGCGCGCCGACCAAGCCCCACCCGCGCCAGTGCCCGCATCGCCGGCCGGCGCGTACCGCCCTTATGGGCATAGATCAGCGGCACCGCCACGTTGTCGAGCGCCGACGTCCGGTTGACCAGATTGAACGTCTGAAACACGAAGCCGATGCGCTCGTTGCGGACACGGGCCAGTTGCCGATCGCTCATCTGATCAACCGGCTCGCCCGCCAGCTCATACGTGCCGCTGGTCGGCCGGTCCAGGCACCCGATCAAATGCATCATCGTGCTCTTGCCGCTGCCCGAGGCGCCGGTGATGCTCACAAACTCGCCCGCCGGGATGTCGAGATCGACGCCATCGAGCGCATGAACGATCGAATCGCCCATCTCGTACCACTTGGTCAGGTTGCGAATCCGAATCATGTCTCGATTACACCCGCGTCGAACCGCGCCCGTGTGGGCGGCTACAGCTCGTTCCCGTCGGCTTCAGCTTCCTTTTCCTTGTCCGTCTTAACCGGGAGTTTGGTATACACCCGCTGGCCCTCTTCGAGCCCCTCGAGCACGACCACGTGAATGCTGTTGTCCGGCCCGAACGTACAGGCGCGGAACTCCGGCACCTCACCCTCCTGGCCCGGCCTCTGCACGGGCACAAAGACGCCCAGCTCATCGCTCGAACTCCGACGCACCGCTTCGTACGGCACGAGCAGGGAGTTCTGCATGGAAACCGACGTGAATTCCGCCTCCGCCTGCATGCCAACGAGATTGCGGATCTTCTCGCGATTCTCGCTGATGATCCGGATGCGGACCTCGAACGTGCCGACCGCCTGACGCACCTCGGTCTCGGGCGCGATCCGCTCGATCACGCCCACGAATTTGTCATCGGGAAACGCCTCGACGGTTACGGCGACTTCGGTGTCCTCGCGGATCGTGTTCTGCTCAACCATCGGCTGCGTGGCGGCCGCCTGCGTGGTCACACTCGGATCGGCCCCCGGCCGCGCCTCCGGCGGCGCCATCGTCCGCACCTGACCGATGTCCGCCTCGTCGACGCTCGCAACCATGTAGACTTCGCTCACGTCGGCCAGCTCGAGCAGCACCGTCCCGCCCGTCAACGACTGCGTTCCGCTCTGAATGACCTCGCCGACGGCGCGAAGCTTCTGCAAAACCATTCCATCAATCGGGGAACGGACCTCCGTCTCATCCAGCCGCTCCTTCGCGTCTTCGTATTGCCGATTCGCGGTCAGCAACGCGCTTTGGGCCCGCTCCACGTCCTTCACCGCCAGTTGGGCAGCGGACTTGGCCGCGCGAACGTCGGCTTCCGCGCTGGCAACCATCGCGGCCACTTCCTTGTGCGTCGCCGTGATGGTCTGCCATTCCAGATCCGAGATCGTCTCCGGCCTCTGTTCGCGCAAACCCTTCTTGAACTGATACTCGGCATCGACCCGCGCAAACTGCGCCTGCATGCGGTCCCGCGCGGCTTCGGCCCGAGGAATCCCCACCAGCCGGCGCTCCTCCTCGGTAATCCTCGCTGTATCCAGAGCGATCTGCGCCTGATCGAGCGAGGCCTTGGCGCGGTCGAGGTTTCGCTCCTCGTCGTCGCGCTTCAGGGCCACGAGAATATCGCCCTTGCGCACCATGCGGCCTACCTCGAACGGCATGTCGATGACTTCGCCGCTGGCCTTGCTCTTGATCTCGCGACGCCCCTTGGGCTGGATCTTCCCGCTCGCCTTGATCGGAATCACCAGATCACCGCGCGTCACCTTGCCAAACTTCGCATCGAGCGCGCCGAACGCGAGCCGCTGCTGGCTGAGCCAGACATAGCCCCCGCCCAGCACCACGAGGATCACCACCGCGAGCAATATTTTCTTCATAGCCGTCCGCCGCTTCTGCCAAAAAGTACAACCGCACGGGAGACGCCCGGCCCCACCGCCAGCGGAAACCGCATCACAGGCCCTAGCGCTGATACGCCACGCCAGCGAGACCGGTTGGCACTCCGTCCAGAAAGAATCGGCCACCACCCGATTCGTGAGCCGCCCATCCTGCCTGTTGATCCCCTCTTGACCTTGCGTACACGACGCCGTGCCGCTATGGAATAGGCTGGCTCTGCTACAGGAAACCCGATGAACGCGCTCACTATAGTGTGGACCCCAACCCCCGGCAACCGCCTCCGCCTCCTCCTTCACGCCGGCTTCGCGCTGGCCATGGGGGCCGCACTGTGTGGCTGTGAACACCGATCGCCGCATCGCGTCCCGTCCTGGGAGCTGACTCAGGCTGTCGAACTCACCCCAGCCTTGACCTGGCGCGTCCGCATGACCGACGGACGATCGGTCCCGCCGGATCTCGTTCAGCCGCTCTGTGACGAGTTCGATCTGGTCCACATACGCACTGCCGCGCAGTGGCGACAACTCCGTCGAGCCCTCGACCTGTCAAATGCGTACGATGACCGGGCCCCCGACTTCTCGCGAGGCAGCATTGTCGCTCTGATTGCCCGGCTCGGTGAGCCGGCCGCCGGAACCTGGCCGATTGCCCTGCAGGAAGCCCGCCTCGATGGCTCGGACGCCTCACTACGATTCTGGTTCGGTGCCGGGCTTTACTACCCGCTCGAAACGGCGCCGTTCTTCACCGCCACCTACGTTCCCGGCCTCAAGACCATACGGGTGGTTCATATCAACCGCCGCACATTTGCCTTCAACCCCGACTGATCGTCCCGTGATGTCGCACCTAAGCATCAGCCAGAGCTGATATTGCGAAAAAACGCCACCGAATGTTGAGATTCCGCAACAGAGCGTGTTGACTTTGGACGATACCACGGTGTATGTTGCCGTCGGACAACGGCTTGTGACACTTGTGATGTGGAAATTGTGCTCGTCGGCCGCCGGGAAAGCTGCGTAGCCCAGACCTGGCCCACCGCACATCGATCTCTTGAGGCAGGGAATGCCACAACCACACAGCCATGGCCCCGGCAGGCCCGAACAGGGCCCGGAACACACCGAAGCGGCGGTCGGTCCCGTGGTATCCCTGCGTGACATCGCCGAGAACGTCTTCCTCGCCCTACCCATCGGCGTCATCGTGTTCGACAAAAGCCTCCGGGCAACCCGCACAAATGAAGCCGCGACCTTCCTGGCCCGCGACGGCGACTCGGTCTCTGACGCCCTCGCCCACGGAACCGCCGATAGCCAGTACGAGCAATGGGCCACTGAACTTCGGCGCGTTCTGGAGACCCGCCAGGCGAAGCACTTCGAGCAGATCACGCATCGGGATGAAACCGGCCAGGAACGCATTCTGAACCTGACGTGCAGTTCGCTGGTGGGCGAAGGCTCATCCGAGGTGCTGGGCGGGCTGCTCGTCCTGGTGGACGTGACGGCGAGCAGCGGCATGGAAAAGCGGCTCGTGGTTTCGGAGCGCATGGCCGCGGTGGGCAAGCTGGCGGCCCGGGTCGCACACGAACTCAACAACCCGCTCGACGGCATTCTGCGCTACCTCGGCCTCGCGGAACGGGTAATCAGGCAGAACGAGCCGGAAAAGGCCACGCGATATCTCGAGCAGTCGCGCGGCGGGCTGCTGCGCATGGCCCAAATCGTCGCCGACCTGCTCGAGTTTTCGCGCAGCGCGCCCCATTCATACGAAGACACAAGCCTCAACGCGATCGTAGAAGAAGCGGTCAAGGTAATGAGCGACAAAGCGACGGCGGGGCACGTGTCCGTGGTCTGCTCGTTCGAGGAGCGCCTGCCGGGACTGCGAGGCGGGGGTAACCTGTTCCAGGTGTTCTGCAACATCATCAAGAACGCGATCGACGCGATGCCCGAGGGCGGCACGCTGACCGTCACGAGTACACTCGCCGGCTCGGAAGCCCTCATCCGATTCGAGGACACCGGCACCGGTCTGCCGGACGAGGTCGAGCGCGTGTTCGAGCCATTCTTCACGACGAAGGAACCGGGCAAGGGAACCGGACTCGGACTGGCGATCTGTCGCGATATCGTGGAGCGATACCACGGACGCCTCACCGCCGACAACCGCGAGCAGGGCGGTGCCCGCTTCACCGTCCGCCTGCCACTGGGCAGCCTGGCAACGCCTGCCCGCGGCGGCGGCCGCCCGGCCCACGGAGGACCATTCCATGGCTGACCTGAAAGAACGGATTCTGGTCGTGGACGACGATCAGATCATCCTGGAATCGCTGACCGAGTTCCTGCGCCTTGAGGGATATGACGCGATTGGGGCGGCCTCCTTCAATGGAGCCCTCGTCGCGCTGGAGCAGCATCGGTGCCATCTCGTTCTGACCGACGTCAACATGCCGGAAGCCGACGGCTTCGAACTGCTGCGGGTGATCCGGGACCGCTACCCGGATATTGTCACGATCATGATCACCGGGTATGGCACGATTGAAAGCGCCGTCCAGGCCATCAAGCTCGGCGCCTACGACTACCTGACGAAGCCGATTATCGACGACGAGATCCGGCTCGTCGTCGAGCGCGCGCTCAAGCAACAGTCGCTGATCCGCGAGAATCAGAACCTGCGCGAACAGCTCGACCTGCGATTCAGCCTGGATAACATCATTGGCCACGACTACAAGATGCTCAAAATCTTCGACCTCATCGAAGCCGTCGCGGACTCGAGGGCGACCGTCCTGATGCAGGGCAACTCCGGCACGGGCAAGACGCTGATCGCGCGGGCGATTCACCATCGGAGCCAGCGGCGAAACGGACCGTTCGTCGAGGTGAGCTGCGGCGCCATCCCGGAAACGCTGCTCGAGAGCGAGCTGTTCGGTCATGTCAAAGGCGCCTTCACCGGTGCCGTGTCCGACAAGGATGGACGTTTCAAGGCCGCTGACGGTGGCACGATCTTTCTCGATGAGATCTCGAGCGCATCGCCGGCCCTGCAGGTCAAACTCCTGCGCGTCCTTCAGGAACGCCAGTTCGAGCCCGTCGGCAGCAACAAGACCGATACGGTCGACGTCCGCGTCATCCTGGCCAGCAACCGTGACCTCGAGGAGGAAGTGGAAGCCGGACGGTTCCGGCAGGACCTCTTCTACCGCGTCAACGTCGTGACGATCAATCTGCCGCGGCTGGCCGAACGACTCAGCGATATCCCCCATCTCGCGGCACACTTCCTCAAGACGTACTGCGCGCAGTCACGCAAGGAGCTTCTCGGTTTCACAGACGAAGCGTTGCACCAGATGCAGCGCTACCAGTGGCCGGGCAATGTGCGCGAACTCGAAAACGTCATCGAGCGGGCTGTCGTTCTCACCAAGAACCGGCGCATCGATGTCGAGGATCTTCCGACGAAACTCGTCGAGGCAGCCAACCGGCCCATCGCCGCCGCGGAGGGCGAGTACCGCCCGATGTCGCTGAAGGCCGCGCTCGAGGAGCCAGAGCGCCAGATCATCGAACAGGCGCTCCGCGCCAACAACTGGAACCGCCAGACGACCGCCGCCGTGCTCGAGATCAACCGGACAACCCTGTACAAGAAAATGAAACGCTACGGGTTGGAAGCGGACCCCGGCCGGCGGGATAGCCGTGGCCGCTGAAGCGCCGGCGAGCCGGCGCCGTCGCACGCGATTCCGCGCTATAATCGTGCATCGACGACACCGTAGCCCAAGCGAGGTTCGCCATGACGTCCACGCAATCGCTCAAGACCGTGCTGAGCGGCTACACGATGCCCGCGGCACCGGCACTTGTCCGCGACGAGGACAATCAGGCAGTGCGCTGCGTGGCCTGCGCGCACCGCTGCCTCATTCCGAACGGCCGCTCCGGCGTGTGCCGCGTCCGGTTCAATGACGGCGGCCGCCTCCGCGTGCCCGCCGGCTACGTCGCCGGCCTGCAGATCGACCCGATCGAGAAGAAGCCCTTCTTTCACGCCTGGCCAGCCAGTAACGCCCTGTCCTTCGGGATGCTCGGCTGCAACTTTCACTGCAGCTATTGCCAGAACTGGATTTCAAGCCAGTCGCTGCGCGATGATCGCGCGGCGGCCGCCCCTCGCGCCTGCGCCGCCGACGAGGTAGCGAGGCTGGCCGTGGAGCACACGGTGCCGGTTGTCGTCAGCACCTACAACGAACCGCTCATTACCTGTGATTGGGCTGTTGAGGTGTTCAAGCGCGCCCGTGCGCACGACATCGTCTGCGGCTTCGTGTCCAACGGTCACGCCACGCCGGAGGCGCTCGAGTTCATCCGCCCGTATGTGGATCTGTACAAGGTCGATCTGAAGAGTTTCCGTGACAGGAACTACCGGAAGCTCGGCGGCGTCCTTCAACCTGTGCTCGACACGATCCGTCACCTGCACGCCATGGCGTTCTGGGTCGAGGTGGTCACGCTCGTCGTGCCGACATTCAACGACAGTGATGACGAATTGCGCGAGATGGCGGACTTCATCGCGTCGGTCTCGCCCGACATTCCATGGCACTGCACGGCGTTTCATCCGGATTACAAAATGGCCGACCTGTCCGCCACGCCGGCCGAGACGCTGGATCGCGCACACGCCATCGGCCGCGCCGCCGGTCTCCGATTTGTCTACGCCGGCAATCTGCCGGGCCGTGTCGGTGAACGCGAGAACACGGCGTGCCCGGGTTGCGACGGCACACTGATTCGGCGGCAGGGCTTCCGCGTGCTCGAAAACCGTCTGCGCAGGGGGCGATGCCCGGACTGCGCAACCGCCATCCCCGGCCGATGGCCCGACGCCACAATTCCGGCAAGCGCGCCGGCGCCGACCTGACCGTCCCGATGCAAGGCACGCGGACGTACCGACCACGGCCTACGCCGATTCTTCATCCTTTGGTGCGGTCGAATCCTCGTCGGCCGGCAAGGCCGGCGCGGAGGCCAGTTCCGCATCTTCGGACTGGTAATCGTAGAACGTGCGCAACTGTTCGCGGAAGTAACCGCCGCGACGCACCTGGGCCGCGTTCAGAACACCGCCGAACACGTGCGCGTTCCCGCGCTCGAGCTGATCCTTGGCGCGCTGGGCAATCCCGCGCGAGTTCGCCTTGGCCCGGCACACGAGAATCACGCCATCGGCGATGCCGGCCAGCACGAGCGCATCGGTGACGAGCAGCACCGGCGGACCGTCGAAGATCACCTGATCGTATCGGGCCGTCGCGAGCCCGATCAGGTCCCGCATGTATTCACTGCTGAGCAACTCCGCCGGGTTGGGCGGAATCGGACCCGACTGCAGCACGTCGAGGTTTGTCAGATTCGTCGAGTAGGCCAGCTCATCCAGCTGGGCCTGTCCGATCAGAATGTTGCTGAGGCCCCGCTTCTTGCCGCCGGGGAACAACTGCTGGATCGTCGGCCTTCGGAAATTGGCGTCCACCAGCAGCACCCGACGCCCGCTCTGCGCGATCGAGATCGCGAGATTGACCGCGATCGTCGTCTTGCCATCTTCCGGCCTCGGGCTGGTCACGAGGAGCACCCGTTGTCGTTCGGCCGGCGCGCTCAACAGGAGGTTCGTGCGTATCGTGCGGAAGGCCTCTGCGACCATCGATCGCGGCGCGGCATGCGCCGCCAACTCCACTTGGTCAATCGAAACCTCCTCGTCGTCCGTGTCCGGTACGGTGCCCAGCACGGGCACATGCACATAACGGGCCAGGTCGCGCGGCGTGCGGACGGATACGTCCATGAACTCCAGCAACAACGCCAGCCCGACCCCGAGCGCCAGCCCGAGGAAGATCCCGGCGGGCATATTGAGAAGCCACCGTGGACTCGAGCGTTCGAGCGGCATGCGCGCGCGAGCGATACTGCGCACCCGAACCGTCGTGTTCTGCTGAGTGATCATTTCCAGCATGCGAATGTGATTGTCGAGCAGCGCGTAGTTCTCCTCCAGACGATACTGCTCTTCCTCCATCCGCTGGTAGTGCGCAAGCTGCCGATCGATGTCCCGCTGGCGGTCCTCGAGTTCAAGCAGATTCTCCTTCAGCCGCAGTTCTGCCTCCTTGGCATTGAGGAACGTCATCTCCGCCCGATCCATCTCGTATTGCCGCACCTGGTCAGCCCGGACGGCCATTTCCTCACCCAGTTGCTTCTCCACAAGCGTGATCTGATGGCTCATGTCACGAATCGTGCGGTGGCTGTCGCCCAACGTCTTGATCGCCAGCATCCGGTTCTGCTCAAGCGCATCCAGGGTGTTTCGAAGGCGCAGGATGGTCGGATCGTTCTCGATCATCATGCGCATCTCGGGTGAAATGCTCAGATTGCCCGGCGATACCGCCTTGAGATTGTCATGCAGGGCTTCCGCGAGAACCCGCTCGGATTCGATACGCGTTACCTCTGTCGACATCTGTCGCAGCGCCTCCGCGACGACATTGAGCCCCTGTGACACGCCCGGAATGCCGAGCTGAGTCGCAAGGAACGTCTCTTTCCGCTTGCGTAACGTGTCGATCTGTTTGTCCAGCGTCTCCCGTTCGTCCTTGTACTCGATCAACTGCTCACTGAACCGCACGCGTGACAGCTCGTCCGCTCGGCGAAGGTATTTCTCCACGATCGTGTTCACAATCACGTGAGGATCGCCTGAACTCTTGCACCCGATCGAGACAGAAAGATAGCTCGTTCCCCGGACCGGGGAGACGCGAAGGGCCTCCTGCAGTTCCAGGAGAATCATCGGCCGCTCCGCCTCCGGGAACTCCTGGTACCACTGCGTATTGATCACGTTCGTGTCCCGGAGCGCCTCGGCCAACACATCATCGCTCTTAAGCAGCATCGCCTGGTCCTCCAGGATGCGCTGCTGCACCTCGGGCATGACCTGGGCATCCGCCTGCAAGGTCAACGGCGTCTGTGGATTGGGCGATTCCACGAGAACCTGGGCCGTTGCATCAAAGCGGGGCAGGTATTTTGCCCAGAAATACGTCCCCCCGGCCGTCGCGCCCACGGCGAATATCCAGATGAACAGAATCAGGAACATCCGCTGCTTCAGCGCCCGTATGACGTCGCTCGGGGTGATCCCGCCGGCAGCGCCCGCGCCCCCCCCAGCGGGCATCGCAGCCACCAACGGCACACGTTCCTGAACCGTTACCGGCATCGTGGTCATGCTTCACGCTCCTGCGGTGCCGTTGCGGGAACCGGTTCACCGGCGGCGCCCGCCGGCGCCTCGACGAACAAATGCCCCAGCACATGCGAAATCGAAGAAAAGAGCCCAAACGCGATCAGTAACATGCTCAGCCCCAACAGCATATGAGGGACCCCTTTGGCCAGGTCGTCCCGCCCAAACACCACAAACAGTCCGGTCGTGGTCACGCGAACCATGTTGCAGAAGATCGCGATCGGAATGCAAGACAGAATCATCACCATGCGATGCCACAACGGCCGCTCCGATACAAACGCCATCGCAACACCGAGCGACACGAACGCCATCATCAACCGGATCCCGCTGCATGCCTGCTCCACATTGAGCGCCCCCTCACGCCCGTTGTAGAGGTAGGTAATCACGATGTTCTCCGCCTCCGCATCCATCCCCGGCAAGACATTCAACAGCAATGTTGCGACAACGGATGCAATCTGCTGCAGCGGCATCGTCATCCGCTCATAGATGGCCCCGGGCAACGGCAACGCAAAGAACAGAAACGCCACGCCGAACCAGGCCCACCGCGCCGTCGGCCAGCCGCACACGAGATACACCACGCCGAAGATCGCGATCACCAGCGAGACCGAATGCAGATAGGAAAACTGGTGCCACAATGTGCTGTCCACGTACAGCGCAAATGCGGCCAGCAGTACAAGCACACCCAGATAACCCGTCCGTTGCAGACCCGCCGGAAAGCGATGACGCTGCATATGCAGGTAGTACAGACTGAAGACCGGAATGAGGAATCCGTGCGACCAATCCGGCATTGTCATCCATTTCTGAACAAGCACACGAAGCACATGCCAATACAGCACGGCCAGCAGCGCCCCCAGAATGACGGCCTGGAACCCCACCTTCCGCCAATCGACCGGCAGCACGGCCTGCGCCGACACCGCAAGACCGGGCCGCCCGTGGGTCGCGTTAGCCTGCGATTTGCTGCTCACACTCTCGCCTCCGCCGCCATCACACGCACGCCCAATGACCCGATCACTGAAACAGCCCCGGGAAACGTGTCTGCAGTTCTCGCCGACGCCGATCCGTCGGATTCTGCTGGCCGGCATACGCATCAATGTCGCCGAAATTCCGGTCATACACGAAGCCAAACCCATAGCTCATCCGGAACGAAGTGCGAATCGTCGCCAGGAACGGTGCCAGAATATGGGTTCCCACGTTGATGATGTCGTCCGGCCGGAGATAGACGTCGGGTTGCATGCCCGCAAAAATCTGTTCGAGATTGACCGGAATGATCTGTTCGCGATCCCGATCCAGCCGACGCACAATCTCGCAGTTGGCCGGCCACCCCAGCGCACTGACCCCGCCCGCCGCGGCAATCGCCTGCTTGAGCGTGACTTCCCGGCCCGTCAGTGAATAGGCGCCTGGCCGATTCACATTGCCCAACATGTAGAACTCGCCCGTCGGCCCTGGATCCACGCGGATCAGGTCCCGGTCGCGGATGACGATGTTGTATCTCGACTCGCCGTGTTTCAGCGCCGTCGCCGGAATACGAATGATCCGTTGACGATCTTCCCGGGCCACCGTCTCCCAGGTCACCGGGCTCGCCGCCGGCGCGGTGGCCGGCTGTTCCGCAGGCACCGCCGGCGCCACCTGCGGCTCCGGCCCTGGTTCCGGCTCGACCGCCGGCTCGGACTCGGCCTTGGCGTCCGGCGCGGGGCTCTCATCCTTGACCCATGCGCCATTCAGGAAGATGTAGCGCGGTCTCGCGGGAGCCGGCGCCACGTCCTGGGCCTCGGCCGCCGGGGCGCTCGCCGCACTCGTTTGCGTCGATGGTGCGATCGCCTCGATCAGTTCTTCCTCACTGCCCGCGATCGGTGGTGGCGGACTGGCCTGGGCCAGGGCTCCCGATGCACCATCAAAACCACTCAACGAAACCGGCGCCACGGGCGGCACCTCCGGGCCGCGATCCGGCGGCAACGTCGGCGCCACACTTGTCTCCGCAGGTGTCGCGACGGGAACACGTTTTTCCTTCGGCCGCGGCAGGGAGCGGTACACGTAGATCCACTCCGCCTGCTCCGGAAGGCCCCCCACCATGCTCAGCCCGTCCAGAAGCCGGAAATCGGGCTCCAGAATGCGGTACGGCCCGGGCATCGAAACCGCGCCGGTCACACTGAACATGCGCTCATGCTGCGCGAGAATCGACACCTGGATCGCCTGAACGACCTGCTCGTCATCCCGCATCAGACCCTGCTGAACGACACGGTCGCGAATCTCACGCTCCACCTCTCGCGCCGTCATCCCCTCGACATTGATCCAGCCCAGTTCCGGAAACTGCGGAATCTGAGCATCACCGACCTCACTCACCACCGTCGTGAAAGCGACAGGCACCGAACTCAGCCGCCCCATGGCATCCAGGTCGTATCGTTCGCTGCGAATCTCGAAACTGTCCGTCGGGGCAAGCCGGTATTCCTCCATGTGCGCCACCGTATCCTCTACGGTCGGTTCCTCCGCGCCCGGCACACCCGGCGGCGTGTCCTCAAACGTCAGACTCTGTTGGATCTCCGACATCATCGTCCGACGGAAACCCCCGCTCAGGGCCGTCTGATCGAGAAAGCTGTTCCACAGCCAGTTGCTCGAACAGCCACAACTCGCGCTGGCTGCCAACACGACGACCACGCCCTGAACGACCCGTTTTTGTTGCCATCCAATCAGCGAGACCATGCCTGCCCTCGTTTGCCGGCCACCCGCCGACCTGCCGAGTATGGTCACACGGCCCCCGCCGTGCGCCTCCGCTTCGTCTGTATACCCATCTCCGGCCGTCACCCCTCCGGCACCGCCGAGAGCCTGGACTCTGGCGCGCGCCACCGCCCATCTGCCGCGCCAGCATGTAGTTATCGGCAATTGTCG
>JAFGKA010000117.1 GCA_016928855.1 Phycisphaerae bacterium | reverse complement strand
GTGCACGATCGGTCGGTCGGGTGGCTGCCGCGGCGTTCGTTCGTCGGCCGGCGATCAAGGCGCCGCGTAGATCAGATAGACGCCGCCGAGCAGGACGAGCACGCCGCAGATGGACTTGATGATGCGCGTGCCCTTGGATCGCTCGTTCCAGTTCAGGTACTGCTGCACGAGTTCCGTCGAGGTGCCGGCGACCACGATCACGCTGCAGTGCCCGACGCCGTAGACGAGCAGCAGCAGGGCGCCATACAGGAGGCTGGTTCCGGACATCTTGAACGCGACGGCCAGGATCGGAGCTATGTAGGCGAATGTGCAGGGTCCGAGGGCGATGCCGAAGATCAGGCCGAGCAGGAAGGCGGCGAGCATGCCCTTGCGCTTCATACTGACCTGGCCGGGGCCGGACCAGGGCATGGGGATCACGCCCAGCAGGTGCAGTCCGACGACGAAGAAGATCACCGCGACGAAGTAGTTGCCATAGCGCCCGACGTCACCCAGCATGCGGCCGGCGGCGGCGGTGATCGCCCCGATCACGGCAATAGTGATGAGGATTCCCACCGAGAACAGTGTTGAAATCGCGAAGGCGCGTCGCGTCGGCATCTGCCCCTGGCCGTCGATGAAACCGACGATCAGCGGAATACTCGCCAGATGGCACGGGCTCAGCAGAATGCTGAGGATGCCCCAGACGAAGGCGGCGCCAAGCGCCACCAGGGGGCTGCCTTCCACCGCGTGCGTCAGTGCTGTGAACAACTCCTGCATGCGTTACTTCGCCCCCAGGTTGAAGCCGAGTTCCTTGCATTTGGCCAGGATATCTTCCTTCGAATAGAAACCTTCATGCCGGAACCGCTCCTTGCCCGATGCGTCGTAGAAGATCTGCGTCGGGATGGACCGGATTCCATATTGCGGAGCGGCGTCGCGGTTCTCCCATACGTCGATGAACACGACGTCCATCTGCCCTTCATATTCCTTCTTCAGTTCTTCCAGGATCGGCGCCATCATCTTGCAGGGGATGCACTTGCTCGCGCCCAGATCGACAAGGCGAGGCCGCCCCTCGCCTTCCTTCACCGGCTCGGAGGCGTCCGCCGAGACGGCCTGTCCCGATGGATCGGCATTCGCCTCCGTCCTTGTGGCCTCCGCCGGCTGTGCGCCCTTGGTGGGCACGACCGCTTGCGGACCGGATGCCGCATCGAGGGCCGAATCCGACCGATCCTGCTTGGCCAGCAGCACCGCTCCGACCACCAGGGCCAGAGTGACTACGATGGCAATCTTTCCGTAGGCATTCATTGCTGAGATCTCCTCGGCTCAATCCGCACTTACTGGGACATCGGCCGCTCGCGCGTCCGGGTAGAGGTGGTCGTTGACCTCCTCCTGGATATACGCCACGAATGCGCCATGATAAGGACATAGACGAATTCGCCATTGTCAGGGTTGAAGGGACACTTTCCTCAGGCCTCTCAGCCCGCGTGGTTCGCCAACATTGTCGTGATCTCGTCCACGGCGGCCACCTTGCCCGCCACCTCGACTTTGCCGTCGATTGTCAGCGCGGGCGTGAGCATCACACCCCGCTTCATGATCTCGTTGATCTCGGTGACTTTGGAGAACTCGCACGCGAGCCCAAGCTTCTCGGCGGCCGCCTTGGCATTCGCCGCCAGCTTCTCACACTTCGGGCACCCCGTTCCAAGAATCTCGATCTTCATAATCATTCTCCTACGGCATCGCGCCGAAAATCATTCCCGAGATCGTGGCCATCACCACGACCAGCGACACGAACACGACGGTCTTCTGTGTACCCATGATGCTGCGAATGACCAGCATGTTGGGCAGGCTCAACGCCGGGCCGGCCAGCAGAAGCGCCAGCGCCGGCCCCTTGCCCATGCCGGCGCCCATGAGGCCCTGCAGAATCGGCACCTCGGTCAACGTCGCGAAGTACATGAACGCGCCGACGATCGCCGCGAAGAAGTTGGCCCAGAGGGAGTTGCCGCCTACCAGACCCGCCACCCATGCGTTCGGAATCATGCCCTCTTCACCTGGCCGGCCGAGCAGAAAGCCCGCCACCAGCACGCCGAACAGCAGCAGCGGCGTGATCTGTTTCGCGAATGTCCAGGTCTGGCTGAACCATTCGCCGGATGGATCATTCCGGCCGGCCAGAATGACCGACAGGCCGATCACCGCTACGGCGAACGGGATCATCGCGTGCCACGGAAGAGGATGGCCGCCGGCTGAGCCGCCAATGGCCGGCGCGATCCAGGAGGCGCTGAGCAGCCAGGCGACCACGGTCGCCACAGCCACCACGGCCACCTTCCACCATGCGATGCCGAACCAGAGTACGAGAATTACGCCCAGGGCGCCGGCGAAGATCGACGTGATCAGCCACTTGCTGGACCAGAGGCTATGCCAGAAGCCCGAGGCCACATCCGGCTTGCCCCAGTTCGCGAACACCAGGACGCCGACCATCGCACCGAAATAAAGGATGTTCTGCCACAGTGGCCGCTCAATCTCCGCTTCGGGCATCGCCATGGCGGCATCCGCCTTGGCCGTCTCTTCCTTGCGGTAAATCAGGTGCATGATCAGCCCGATGACGATACTGAAGAGGATGGCCCCGATCGCTCGTGCGATGCCGATCTCCAGACCGAGGATGCGGGCTGTCAGGATGATGGCCAATACATTGATCGCCGGGCCCGAGTAGAGGAACGCGGTGGCCGGCCCGAGGCCCGCCCCCATGCGCCAGATCCCCGCGAAGAGCGGCAGTACCGTGCACGAACACACCGCCAGAATCGTGCCGCTGACCGACGCTACGCCATAGGCCAGTGCCTTGGGTGCCTTGGGCCCGAGATACTTCATCACCGACGCTTGGCTGACGAAGACGGCGATCGCGCCGGCAATGAAGAACGCGGGAATCAGGCACAGCAGCACGTGCTCCTGCGCATACCATTTGGTCAGCGCCAGCGCTTCAAACACTGCCTTGTTGAAACGCGGCCAGTCTACCGGCATCGCGAAGCAGGCGGCGAAGATCACGACGCCCCAGAACAGAGCCTTCCATTCACTCTTCCAGCTTGTCGTCATGGTTTGCACGTCTCGTTCATCGGGGCGGCACTCGTGTCAGTTTCCGTTCGCGGCTTCGCGTCTCAATCCAGCGGTCCGATACTCAGGGCGCCATCGGTCCCGGTTTCTTCGTAAACCGATAGTACGTAATTCGTGGTCGAGGCATCCCGCAGATCCTGGATCGCCACGAATTCCGGATCGTGCGAGAACGCTCGGAGCGATGCCATGTCGGCGTATCCGATGATCCCGCAATAATCCTGGCTGGCGCTACCCTTGAAGATCGCGCGAGCCTTCCCGTAGAAGAGAACCTTCGCGCGGTGGCGCGCGAGAACAGGCTGCACGCGATCCAGGTAGTCGGCGTACACGGTCTCCTGGCCGACAACGAGATCGAAAAGGTTCAGAACGATGATCATGCCGGGGTCGATTCTCCCGTGTTGGCGTCGCCACTTCGCACAGCGCGACTGCCGAACTCATGGCCGTATGGCCATGTCGCCATGAAAGAGCGCATAAAAAACTCACCCCCGCAGCGCCACCTGCTGTTCCTTCAGATGCTCCTGCAGCACGGCCTCGATGCACGACCAGAAGCCTTCGAGGCAGCCGACCTTCAGCCGGTAGAACGTCATGACGCCTTCTTTGCGATCCTCGACGATTCCAACCTGTTTGAGGACGGCCAGATGCTTCGAGACCGTCGACTGCTCCGAGCCGACCAGTTCCGTCAATTCGCAGACGCACTTGTCGCCTTCGGCCAGCGCATCCAGCATCAAGAGCCGGCTCGGGTGCGCCAACGCCTTGGCCACCCGCGCCCGCGCCGCATAGTGTTGTTTAGATTTCTTCTTCATGGCTCCATGGTAATATCGCCATAAAGGGTGTCCTTGTCAAGGCCGACGCCGGTGCTCGTCGGTTGCGGGGCGGCTTGACTCGGCGGAATAACGCGGATATTGTGTATGCTAACGCGGATTAGCGAGCCACGTAGACGGGTGCCTCCGGTGCGGGAATGTTCGCGAATTTGAAGCTGAAAGGGCTTAGGAATGGCCAAGGTCTACTACGTCGGCGATTGGGCAGTTTTGACCGGACCGGTGTTTGCCGAGACGCCGTTCTACCACGGGCCCAAGGGCTTGGACATCTTCAACTACGGCAAGTGGCTCAAGGCGGCGTTGGAATCGACTGGCGAGCACACGGTCGCTTCCGTGCCGACGTGGGACTTCTACAACAAGCTGGGCCCCGGCGACTACGAGGCGATTCTGGCCGAGCATGACGTGCTGATCTTCAGTGATGTGGATGCCAAGCTTTTTCAACTCGCACCGGGCTTTTTCGATCGTTCGCAATTCGGCAAGAAGATCCTCACGTTCCCGGATCGTATCCGCCTGACCGTTGAGGCGGTACGAAACGGCAAGGGCGTGATGTTTCTCGGCGGGTGGTATTCGTTCACCGGCGAGCTTGGCAAGGGCGGCTGGGGCCGGACCCGGCTTCGTGAGATCCTGCCGGTCGGATGCCTGGACTTCGAAGACCTCGTCGAGAGCACGGAAGGCTTCTCGGCGCAGGTTGCGGACGACGCCGCGTGGCTGACGGCGGACGCGTTGGCATCGATGCCGCCTGTCCTGGGGTACAACAAGACCGTGCCGATTGACGCCAGCCGCGTGGTGGCCACGTGGAGCGAGACCGGCGATCCGATGCTGGCCGTGCGCGAGGTCGGCCATGGCCGCGTTCTCGCCTACACGTCAGATCCCGCGCCGCACTGGGGCTGCAACTTCGTCTTCTGGCCGGGCTACAACGCCTTCTGGCTCCGCTGCCTGTCGTGGGTGCTGGGCAACGGGCTCTGATCGGGATCGATGTCGCAACCGCGCCAGCTTCATCGCCTGTTGCTGCTGGCCCTCATTCGCGTTCGGGCACGTATGGACACGCCGCAGCGTGATGGCCCGCGCCGACGTTCTTGCGGCTGCCGTCGGGCAGGACGAGTTCTGCGACGACGCCTTCGGGGACGTCCACTTCGAGTTGGAATGTGCCGTCCGCGACGCGCCAGCGGCTCGTGATGCGGCCGGCGGGGCTGGCGAAAGTCACATCGGCCTGCGCGAGTGGGCCGGGCTCGGGTGCGATGAGGATTCGTTTCCAGCCGATGCCGCCGGGTTGCTGGCGGATGCCGCCGACGTAGCCGTAGAACCATTCGATCACGTGGCCGAGCATGCAGTGATTGTGCGACTGATAGCCGTCATTCATCGCGTCCCACGTTTCGGGCATCGCGGTCAGGCCCTTCGCGAGAATACCGCCATAGCTGCCCTTGCCTTCGCGCGAGTAGACGCGGTGCAGCACGTCGGAACGCCCGCCCTCGGCGAGCGCCCGGATGAAGAACACATGGCCGACGTCGCCGGGCGTCTGCTGCCAGTCGCGTTTCGCGAGGTCGGCGACGACGGCGTCCAGCACAGCCTGACGGTCGGCTTCCGGTGCTAGGCCGGCAGTCAGTGCGATCGTATGCGCGCACTGGCACGATCCCGTGTTGGTGAAGGTCTTCGTTTCGGGATGGTAGAACCTCTTCAGGAACGCGGCGGCGGTGGCCTCGCGCAACGCGCGATACCGTGCCACGGCTTCGGGGCGATCTAACACTTCGGCGGCGCGGATGACGGCGTCGATGCACATGACCTGCACGGCGGTGGCCGTCAGATCGGTGGGGGTGAAGCGGCTTGGCCCCGGCGGCTTGCCGTGGCCGTAGTCGTACCAGTCGCCGAGGCCCGCCGGTGCGATGCTGTCGGTCGAGGCCGACGCCACGAAGTCCACGAATCGCCGCATGCAATCGAAATTGTCGCGCAGGATCTGTGGATCGCCGTACCAGACGTAGTGATGCCAGGGTAGTATCGCGCCGGCGGCGCCCCATTCGACCGTCCAGTGAAACGCATCAGGAAATCGCGTTTCGGGATAGGATGGCGCAACGGTGAGGATTCGCCCGCTCGGTTCCTGCGCTTCGCGGATATCGCGGGTGATTTTCGCGAACCATTCGCGGCAATCATAGCGATAGCAGAACGTCGGCGCGAGCAGATAAGCGCATTCCAGCCAGCCGAGCTTCTCGCGGTGCGGGCAATCGGTCAGCACGTACGTCATGTTCGATCGGATGGCCCAGTCGATCAGCTCATGCGTCCCGTTGTAGACCGGGCGGGCCGTCCGGAATGTGCCGGCCTCGGGCAGATCGGTGTGCACGTGGACCATTTCGAGCTTCTGGAGCACGGGTAGACCATCCGGATTCGGCTGACTGGCCGGCACGGCGCCCGTCAGCTCGATCGCCTGGAAACCCTGATACTGAAAAAGCCACTGGTGCGTTTCGGGCCCGCCACCCTTGCAGGTGTAGTTGAACAGGACCGGCGCTCCCCATCGCGGCTTCATGAACTTGCCTTCGTCGGTGCGGTACTCCGAGGGCTGGATCGTGAAGCTTTGGCCGGCTCTGCCCTCGACGGTGAACCGCAGGATGGCCGACGCGTTCTGGCTGAAGAAGACGTGGAACACGTTTGTTCCGGCGGCGACGATATCCTTGGCCGGAAAGACTTGCTTCTCGCGGATCGGCGGCCAGTTCTGTTTTGCGAGCCGCGCTGCTGGTGGGGCGGTTGCGATGGCGGCTTTCCAGCCGTCGGTGTCGAAACCAGGCGCCGCCCAGCCATCCGGGCACAGGCGGGCGTCATAGTCTTCACCGCCGAAGATGTGGCTGAAGGTGACGGGGCCGGCGGTCGTCTTCCAGTGCTCGTCTGACACGACGCGTGTCCATTCGCCGCCAGCCATTTCGATGTCAAGCTCGAAGCGCAGCAGGAAACGTGTGCCGAAGTTCGTTTCCGGTCCGTTCTTGTGATAGCGTCCCTGCGGTGCCGGGGGGTTTACCCAGAACGAGTTGCCGAGCATCACGCCGACGGCGTTTTCGCCTTCGCGCAGCAGGTCGGTGATGTTGATTTCTTCATAGTAGATCGTCTTGTTGTATTGCGACCACGGTTGATGGATGGCCGCGTCGCCGGCGCGCCGCCCGTTGACGAAGAGCTGGAAGTGCCCGAGCCCCACGATCTTCACGATCGCCGCGTGTGGTGCTGCGTCAAGCGTGAACTCCCGCCGCAGCAGGGGGCATTCTTCGCCGCCGGTCGTAATCCAGACCGGTTCGACCGCGTGCGATGCCCCGGCCAGCGTCAGTGCGGTCATCACCATGAGCCACCAGCTTCGCCGATGCGCGAGCTTGCCGCGGTGATTGTCACATCTGTCGGTCCGACAACTTATCTGGCGCATGTGTGCCTCCATATCCATTTCGGAGTTACCCATGCTACAGGGCCGGAACCCCATTGGCCACCAACGGAATTGACGGGTGGCATGGGTCCCGACGTTCGTCGGGAGAGGCCTTCAGGCCGGAGGGTTTGCCCGTGTTCCGTGCGGCACACTGGTCTTGAGCAGCGCTCTCCGCTGGTGGCGTGTCGCCAGCCGGGGCGCGCGGCTGTTATTGAATCGCAGCGGTCGGCGTCTCGCTGGCCGGGATCGCTCAACTGACGGTGGCATGTTGCAGACCACGGCCGGCGGGGACGCCGGCCGCTACATTGCGCGTTCGGCCTTCTTTCTCTCTCTATCTCTTCCCTGGCAATCAACGTCACCACCCCTTCGGCCTCGACAGACTGAAGGGGTGGTCGTTGTGTTCGCATCGTGTTGTCTGAGCTTGCCCGGCGTATCCGGGTTGCCAGATCAGTTGCGTCTTAGGCCTTGCGGCCTTTCTTGCCCTTCTTGCCGGCCTTCGTGCTCTTCTTGGGCTTGGCCGCCGCCTTCTTCGCTTTGGCCTTGGATTGGCCCTTGCTCTTGCCGCCTTCGGCGAGGACGGCCTGGGCCGCCGCCAGCCGCGCGATCGGCACGCGGAACGGCGAGCAGCTCACGTAATCCATTCCTGCCCGGTGGCAGAACTTGACCGATTCGCCTTCGCCGCCATGTTCGCCGCAGATGCCGATCTTGAGGTTCGGCTTCGTGCTGCGGCCCTTCTCGATGCCCATCTGGACCAGAAGGCCGACGCCTTCCTGATCGAGCGACTGGAACGGATCGGCCTTGAAGATGGCGGCCTTCTTCTGGTCCACGTATTCCGGCAGGAACCGGCCGGAATCGTCGCGAGACAGGGCCATCGTCGTCTGCGTCAGATCGTTCGTGCCGAAGCTGAAGAACTCGGCGACTTCGGCCACCTTGTCCGCCAGCAACGCGGCACGTGGCGTCTCGATCATCGTGCCGACCATGTACGGCACATTGATCTTGGCCGCCTTGAGGATTGCGTCAGCGACCGCGCGTGTCTGATCTACGAGGATGCCGAGTTCCTTCGCGTCGATGGCCAGCGGGATCATGATTTCCGGAGCGACCTTCTTGCCCTTCTTGCGGACAGCCACGGCCGCCTCGATGATCGCCGTGACCTGCATGTCGAGGATCTCGGGATACGTGATGCTGAGGCGGCAGCCGCGATGCCCGAGCATCGGGTTCGACTCGTGCAACTGCTCGCAGCGAGACTCGATCTTCGCCGGTGAGATGCCGGTCGCATCACTTAGTCGCTTGACCTGATCGGGCGTCTTCGGCGTGAACTCGTGCAGCGGCGGGTCGACCAGCCGGATCGTGACGGGCCGGCCGTCCATCGCTTCGAAAATGCCGATGAAATCCTCGCGCTGGAACGGCAGCAGCTTGGCCAACGCGGCCTTGCGGGTTTCGATGTCGTCGGCGACGATCATCTCCTGGATGGCCAGCCGGCGCTCTTCGGTGTCGAAGAACATATGCTCGGTACGGCAGAGGCCGATGCCTTCGGCGCCCATTTCGACGGCCCGTTCCGAGTCGTACGGCGTGTCCGCGTTTGTGCGAACCTTGAGCCGCCGCAACTGGTCACACCACTTCATCAACTCATAGTACTCGGCCGGTAGCTTCGGCATGACGAGCGGCAGTGCGCCCCGATAGACCGCGCCCACCGAGCCGTCGAGCGTCAGGGTATCGCCGTCCCGCAGGGTCTGGCCGTTGACCGACAGCTCGCCGCGGCCGTAATCGATGTTCAGCGCTTCGCAGCCGACGATGCAGCACTTGCCCCAGCCGCGGGCAACGACTGCCGCGTGGCTCGTCGGGCCGCCGGTCTGCGTCAGGATGCCCTGCGCGGCGTGCATGCCGCCGACGTCCTCGGGGCTTGTCTCCTTGCGGACCAGGATGACCTTCTTGCCGGCAGCAGCCCGTTCCTCAGCCGCTTCGGCCGAGAAGGTGATTTCGCCGCAGGCAGCGCCGGGCACCGCGTTGATGCCTTCGGCGATCTTCGCTTCGGCCAGCGCCTGCTTGCTGTAGGTGGTGTCGATCACGGGGTAGAACAGCCGCTCCAGGTCGACCGGCTGGATCCGTTTGACCGCATCTTCCTTGGTGATGATCGGCTTACAGGCGGCGGCGGCGACGGCCTTCTTGAGATATTTTTTCTTGACGAGGCGCGCCGCATCGCTCTTGCTCAACAGCGGCTTGGTGGCGTGGTCCACCGCGATTTTGAACATGGCCATCGGTGAACGCTTACCCGTGCGGCACTGCAGCATGTAGAAGGTGCCTTCCTCGATTGTGAACTCGAGATCCTGCATCTCCTTGTAGTGGGTTTCCAGGACCGCGCGGACCGCGCAGAGCTGGTCGTACGCATCGGGCTGCAGCCGCTTCATCTCCGTCAGCGGAAGCGGCGTGCGGATGCCGGCCACGACGTCTTCGCCCTGCGCGTTGACGAGGTAGTCGCCGTAGAACTTGTTTTCGCCGGTGCTCGGGTCACGAGTGAAGCACACGCCGGTGCCGCTCGATTCGCCCATGTTGCCAAAGACCATCTGCTGGACGTTGACGCCCGTCCCGTTCAGGCCGGTGATGTTCTCGACCTTGCGGTAGGTGACGGCCTTGTCCGCCATCCACGAATTGAACACCGCGTTGATTGCGCCGACGAGTTGCTCCCACGGGTTATCCGGGAACTCGCGGCCGGTCTCGCTGCGGAAGAAGGCCTTGAAGTCGCCGCACAGCTCGCGCAGGCTTTCGGCCGGGATGTCCGGATCGTTGCGGATGCCGAGGCGGTGCTTGAGGTTGTGAAGCTTCTCTTCGAGGATGTCCTTACTCAAGCCGACAACGACGGTCGAATACATCTGGATGAACCGGCGATAGGCGTCCCACGCGAACCGCGGGTTGTTCGTCTTGGCCGCGAGGCCTTCGACGGCCTTGTCGGTCAGCCCGAGATTGAGGATCGTTTCCATCATGCCGGGCATCGACAGGGCGCCGCCGCTCCGTACAGAGACGAGCAGCGGGTCTTTCGGGTCGCCAAGTTTCTTCTTGGTGACGCGTTCGAGCTTCTTGATGCTGTCTTTGACCTGCTGTTCGAGGCCGGGCGGCCATTTCTTGTTCTTCTGGTACAGCGCACACGCATCGGTGGTGATGGTGAAGCCCGCCGGGACGGGCAGGCCAATGCTCGTCATCGACGCCAGGCCGGCGCCCTTGCCGCCCAGCAGTACCTTCTGGTCGCCGCGGCCTTCCGCCTTGCCGGCGCCGAAGAAATATACGTGTTTTGTGCTCTTTGCCATGCCTTGAATCTCCTGTGGCGCAAAAGAAGATCGGTATGATACGGGTCGCGTGCTCCGCGGTCAACGTCGGGTTTGCGGCTGCGTGATCAGCGGTTGCACGGACCGGCCGCATCTCCAACAGGGCGGCACAAACAGGTCCCGCGGACGGCGGGCCGGAGGGTTTGGCCGTGCCGGGCGCGCCGTCGTCGGCGGGCGGTGCAACTCACGGGCCCGAGCGGGAAGCGGCGCTGGACGTGGCCGCCGGCGGGGCTACCATACGGCCATGGATCGCAAGGTGCTCCTCGATGCTTTGCAGTCGCGCGTCGTCGTTGGCGACGGAGGCATCCTGTCGGAGCTGCATCATCGGGGTCTCGGCCCGCACGTCAGCGCCGAAGGACTTAACCTGACGCGTCCGGATCTCGTTGCCGGCGTACACCGGGACTACGTGCAGGCCGGCGCGACGTTGATCGAAACGAACACGCGAGGCGCAAACCGCCCGCGGCTCGAGCAGTATCATCTTGCTGATCAGATCAGCGAGATCAATGCGGCGGCCGTTCGCTTGGCGCGCAACGGCGCCGGCGGCCGTGCGTGGGTGGCCGGCGCGGTCGGTCCTTTGCCGAGCGACGGATTGGCAGACCGGGCGATGGCCCGATTGGCGGAGGGGGCCTTCGACATCTTCGCGGAACAGATGGCCGCGCTCGTTGAAGCCGGCGTGGATCTGCTGATCTGTACGCCATTTCGCGATCTCGATGAGTTGCATCAGGCGCTGCGTGCGGCGAAGCATGTGACACAGCTACCCGTCATTGCCCTGGCCACGTTCGAGCATCATGCTGAACCGGCGTGCGACGTGGATGTCTATGCCGCGCTGCAGGGTCTGGCGGATGCCGGTGCGGATGTCGTCGGGACCAGCAGTGGTCGCGGCGCAAGCAACGTGGTGCGAATCGTCGAAACGTTTGGCGTTCAGTCACACACGCCGATCGCGGCGTTCCCCAATGCGGGTTTCGGTGAATATGTTGGTGGTCGGTTGCGTTACACTGCATCACCGGAGTACATGGCCGCGGTGGCGGAGCGCCTCGTGGCCGCCGGCGCGAACATTGTGGGCGGTTGCGGTGGTACCGGCCCGACGGAAGTCGCCGCGATCACCGCTCGGCTTGCTGGCCGGCGTCCGGTCCGACGGGTGGTTCGAGCCGTGGCCAGCGTCGCGGCCGAGCCGGTTGCGCCTCCGCCGCAGGATGGACTGCTCGAGCGGGCGGCCCGGCGGAAGGGCATCATCGTTCAGGTCGATCCACCCGCCCATCTCGGCTGCGAGGAGGTTGTCCGGACCTGCCGGACCCTTGCCGCGGCGGGCGTTGATGCGATTGCCATGGGGGATTCGCCGCTGACCTCGCCGCAGATGAGCAATGTGGCGATGGCGTCGATCGTGCAGCGCGAGGTCGGTGTGGACTGCATGGTTCACATGACCTGCCGTGATCGTAACCGCATGGCCCTCCAGGCGGACCTCATGGGAGCCTGGGCGTTGGGTGTGCGGCACGTGCTGGTCGTGACGGGCAATCCACCGGCGTCGGGCGATATGCTGGGCGCCGGGGGGGTCTTCGACGTGGACAGCGTTGGGTGTATCGATATCGTGCGGGGACTCAACCGCGGTCGGAATGTCACGGGCGCCTCCATCGGGTGGGCGACGGCGTTCCGGATCGGTTGCGCGTTCGATCCGAGCAGCCACCTGCCGTTCGAACTCGATCGGCTCAAGCGTAAGGTGGCCGCCGGCGCGGCGTTTGCGGCAACACCGCTTGTCTTTGACGCCGGGCGATTCGTCGAGGGCGTCCAGGCGGCGCGGGCGGCTGGTGTGACCATACCGATTTTTGCGTCGGTCTATCCGTTACGGTCGCATCGCAACGCCGAATTCATCGGTAACGAACTGCCCGGTGCGCGGGTGCCGTCGGCGATCGTGGAACGGATGACGAAGGCGGGCCCGGCGGACGCCGGCCGCGAGGGCATTCAGATCGCCAAAGAGGTGATCGAACAGGTGTGGTCGGTGGCAGACGGTGTCTATGTGGTCACGCCTATGCGGCGGGCCGAGCCGGTTGTAGAGCTGGTCAACGATTTTCACGCCCGTGTTCGGGCGGGTTCGGGAGCGATGGCATGACGACAGGGGGCGATTCAACCTCGGGTGCGGTGATGGAGGTGGGCAGCGCGAAGCGCAGGCTTCCGCCGCGGTGGGCTGCATCGGTGATCGCGGGGCTGGCGCTCGGGCTACCGTTCGCGTGGCTGTTAGCGGTGCTGGCGTTTCTGCCGTTCTATCTGGGCCTGTTCTTCTTCACGTTGATCGGGCTGCTGATCGGCGCCGTGCAGTTCCGCGTGGGCAAGCCGGCGGTGCCCTGGCCGAAGGCGCCGGCCTAC
>JAFGKA010000116.1 GCA_016928855.1 Phycisphaerae bacterium | reverse complement strand
TACGAGACGCGCCCGACGATCTGCCGGGAATACTCCACGAACGAATGTGAATACAACCCCGGCGACTACGACTACGATTATCTCTTCACGGAACCCGAGCAACTCGAAGCGTTCGCCAAAAAGCAGCTCAGGCCAAAACAGGCCAAAGCGTCGAAGAAGCCCAAGGCCAAGCGGCGTCCGCGGAAGGGCGGCCGCCCCAGCCCGACAGGTGACAACGGCATTGTCCCGTTGCGGCTGCCCAAGTCGGCAGCGAGCTGAGAGACAGCATGAAATTCAGGGCAGCCAAAGGCACACGCGACTTCTACCCCGACGCCATGCGGCTGCGCACATGGCTGACCGACGCGTGGCGGCGGGTCTCGCTTCGCAACGGCTTCGAGGAGTATGACGGGCCCATTTTCGAACATCTCGAACTCTACACGACCAAGAGCGGCGACGAGATCGCTTCGCAACTGTTTGACCTGGAAGACCGGGGGGGGCGTCGACTGGCCATCCGGCCGGAGATGACGCCGACGCTGGGCCGGATGGTCAACGCTCGCGCGCAATCGCTCCCGCGGCCGATCAAATGGTTCAGTGTCCCGCGGTTGTGCCGCGCGGAACGCCCGCAGAAGGGCCGGCTGCGCGAGTTCTTCCAGTGGAACATCGACATTGTCGGCGTGGACGACGTCCTGGCCGACGCGGAATCGATTCTTGTGGCGGTCGACTTCCTGCGTGAGGTGGGCCTTGGGCCGGAGGACGCCGTCGTCCGCATCAACAGCCGGCGGCTCGTCGCGGCGGTGCTCGCCGACCTGCGCGTGCCGCCGGACCGGATGGACAAGGCGTATGCCCTGCTCGACAAGGCCGGCAAGATCCCACGGGACGCGCTGCAGGCCATGTGGAAGGAAGCGTTCGGCGATGCCGTTCCGTTTGACGCGATCGAGCCGTTGCTGGGCGTTGAAGGCCTCGATCATCTGCACGAAGCGATCCGCGGCGCGAAGGGCGGCTGGGCCGCGGCCGAGCGCGAGCTGCCTGCGATCGAAGCCTTGTTTGAGAAACTCGATTCGTTCGGTATTACAGAATACTGTAATTTCGACATGGCGATCGTGCGCGGCCTGGCCTACTACACGGGCGTGGTCTACGAGGTCTTCGACCGGGGGCAGGCGCACCGGGCCATTGGCGGGGGAGGGCGGTACGACAATCTGCTGCGAGACCTCGGCGGTCCGGCCATGCCGGGCGTCGGCTTCGGCGTGGGCGACGTCGTCATCACGGACGTGCTCACCGAGGCCGGCAAACTGCCCGTGCTGAAAGGGGAACTCGACGTCTATGTCATCGCCGCCGACGCCGAGTTGCAGCCGCGCGCACTCGAACTCGTCGCGCAGTTGCGGCGGGGGGGCTGGTCCACCGATTTCTCCTATCGGGCGCAATCTGTGGGCAAGCTGCTTCGGGCCGCGTCGGATCGGGGGGCACGGCGGGCGGTGATCGTCGGCCAGGAGACCCGCGACGAGAATCTGGTGACCATCAAGGACCTCACGACAGGACAGCAGACCCGCCGGGACTGGGCCGCCTTCGTGGCGGCGCCGCTGGCGGCTGGGGACGAAGGAGATGAGCAGGCACGGCGGTCATTATGAACCGGCGCTGGCCGATTACCTGCGGAGCCAGGGGGTACCCTTCGTCGGCGTGGACGAGGCGCGGCGGTCCATCTTCCACGGGGCGAAAATCAAATCGTTCGACTTTCTGGTTTATCCGCCGAATGGTCGCACATGGCTTGTCGACGTCAAGGGCCGGAAGTTTCCGTATGCCAGCAACGGTGCCCGTCGATACTGGGAAAACTGGGTCACACAAGCGGACCTCGATGGTCTCCGGCAGTGGGAAGCGGTCTTCGGCAGCGGTTTCGAAGGGCTGTTCGTCTTCGCGTATCAGCTCTCGGGCGACCCCGCACGCTGGCCAACGCTGTCCATCCATCCGTTCGAAGGCCAGCACTATGCGTTCTACGGCATCCACCAAGCCACCTATCGACAGCATTGTCGCCAGCGTAGTGAGCGGTGGAAGACCGTGAGTCTGCCCACGCCATTGTTTCGGCAACTGGCGGTTCCGATCGCCCGGCATCTGGAGCCCGCTTGATTCCTGCGTGATCGCCGGATAGCCTCTTCGGTATGGAATGGCCCCGTGGGGCCTTTAGTACCCAACGGCGTCCGGCTTGGCCGCGGCGGCATCGAGGAACGGCATGAAGACTCGTATCCAGAATTGGCGGGGGCGCTGGCGGTGTTCCGCAACCGCATGGGCAGCGTGCACGATCAGCCTGTGGCTCGGGGTAACACCTGCGATGGCCGACCCTCAGACTGGATCGGGACTCGAAACATCGAAACCCGTGCTCGAATGGTTCATCGGCGCGATTTTCGTCGTTGCCACGCTGATCGTCGCCTTCAAGAACGCCAAGCGTTCGAATGTCCAGTAGGACACCATCGCGGCGCGTTCGCCACGGGGTAAGGTAGCGAACCAACCGCGCCCGTCCAATCCATCGGATCTGCCACAATGACCGGGACCACGGCAGGGCGGTCGCGTGGCGAACACAGGCATATGTAGAAGGACCGAACAGGGATGCCCGAGGATACTGCAGGCGTACTGGCCAAACAGGTGCTCAGCGGCACGCCGTTGTCCCGCGACGAGGCGGAAGTGCTTGCCGGCCTTCCGCGATCCGCGCTGCCAATGCTCTTCGCGTGGGCCCACCGTATTCGCCTGCACTTCGTCGGGGCGGCCGTCAAATGTTGTAGCATTGTCTCCGCCAAAACGGGGGCCTGCACGGAAGACTGCGCGTTCTGTAGCCAAGCCGCGCGCCGCCGCAACGCCGCGACCGCGACCGGAAGCCTCGACCCCAACGACGTGGTATCCGCCGCCGACGACGCCGCCAGAAATGGCGCAAGCTCGTTTGGGATTGTCGCCAGCGGCCTCGGACCGACCGACCTTGAAATCGACCGCTGGGCGGATGCCGCCTCGCGCATCCGCGGAACGCAATCCCTGAGCGTGTGTGCGTCACTGGGCGTGGTGACCGACGCGCAGGCGCGACGACTTGCCGATGCGGGCGTGCAGCGATACAACCACAACCTGCAAACCTCCCGCCGGCATTTTCCCACTATCATCGGAACCCATGCGTACGACGACCGGCTCAACACATTAAAAACCCTCAAACGGGCCGGCATGAGCGTGTGCAGCGGCGGCTTGTTCGGCATGGGAGAAACGTGGTCGGACCGGCTCGATCTGGCTTTCGAACTTCGCGCGCTGGGTGTCGATGTCGTGCCGCTGAACTTCCTCATCGCGATCGACGGCACACCGCTGGCCGGGACACAGCCGCTGCCGCCGATGGAATGCCTGCAGATCATCGCGCTCTTCCGGTTCCTCCTGCCCGAAGCGGACATCAAGGTTGCGGGCGGGCGCGAGCCGAACCTCCGTGAGTTGCAGAGTTGGATCTTCCTGGCCGGCGCCAACAGCTTCATTGTCGGCAACTACCTGACCACATGCGGCCGGCCCGCCACCGAGGATTTTCAGTTGCTGCGTGACCTCGAGTTGCCGCTGGAATGCGACGGTGCATCCGTGGACCTGGCCAAGTCGTCAACGACCCATGCGTGATGTATTCATCAGTGGCGTGGGGGCGATCACTCCGTTGGGGCCGGATGTCGAATCCACCTGGAATGCGCTCATCGCCGGTGAAAGGGCGGTCGCGCCGCTGGCCGACATCCAAGCGGCAGGGGGCCGCACGGGTTTCGCTGCCCGAGTACGTGGTTTCGTAGGCCACTCGGAGCCCCCGTCGGCCGACCGGGCCGTCGACTTCGCGTTACACGCCGCCGAGGAGGCCGTCCGGGACGCCGGGCACTCACTGCCACATTTGGAGCACTTCGGCCGCGATGCCGCCGTGGTCGTCGGTAGCAGCAAGGGCGGCATGCTTCGATTTGCCTCGATGCATGAGGCGTGGCTCAGTAGAGGCGGGTCGACAGACGCGCTCGATACATTCTGGCGCGACGTGCCCCCGCACGCCACGGCCGAAGCGGTCGCCCGACGTTTCCATATTGCCGGCGGCCGCCATTGTCCGGTCGCAGCCTGCGCCACGGGAACGATTGCCGTGATCCGCGGCGCTCAGATGGTCGCCGACGGCGCCGCGGAACTCGTCTTGTGCGGTGCCGCCGATGCCTCGATTCATCCGCTCTGGCTGGGGGCGTTTGAGCGGATGGGTGTACTGGCCAGGCCCCACGCCATCGAAGGCGCAGCCGGTGCCTGCCGCCCATTCGATCGGGAACGGTGCGGCTTCGCCATCGGTGAAGGTGCCGGCATGCTAATCCTGGAATCCGGAACCGCGCTCGCGCGCCGACGCGCCAATCCGATCGCCCGCATCCGATCCTGGGCCCTCGGATCCGACGCGGCCGATCTGACCGACGCCAATCCCGACGCCAAAGTGATCATCCAGACCCTGGAAACAGCCCTTGAACGGGCCAGCTTGGCGGCAAGTCAGATCGATTTGCTCTGTGCACACGGCACTGGCACGCGGAAGAACGACGCCGTCGAGGCTCACGCCTGGCGAACCGTGATGGGCCGAACGGCGGACACGGCGCCGGTAACAGGCGTCAAAGGTGCCCTCGGTCATCTCCTTGGCGCCGCCGGTGGCGTCGAGACGGTCTTTGCGGCAGAGATGCTCAGGCGTCAGTGCATCGTGCCGACCGCCAACCACCGGGCCTACAGCGAGGATACAGAGGGGATTGAGGTCGCATCTCAGGCGACGTCGACCACCCTGACGAACATCATCAAGGTTTCCCTGGGCTTCGGCGGACACATCGCGGTGCTCATCCTGTCTCGCCCCTGATCGGCACCGGCGGGGGCGCGATGCGACACAGATGCCTTCCGCTATGGAGGTCCGGCCGAGCATCCGCCGCGACGTTCCTGAGATGTGGAGAGACCAAGCCTGCGGCCGCCCTTCCATGCCCAATGCAACATAACATGCATTATCGGACCTTTAGAACCAGGCCGTTTCAAGCCTCTCCACCGACCCCGTAAACCGGATTCCGCCAAACAAATGTCCTTCTCCGTTCCTCGCGTGCGCCCCGGCTCGCACCGTTCGCAGCCTCCAGTGCGTCACTGCGTAGCGCGTTGGGCTCTGCCGGTCGTGTCGCTGGAGGTGTCTGCCGCGTTGGCGTGATCTGTTAAGGCTCATCGCGCGCCGGGCGTGGGCCGCGCCCGGCCGTCGCCCAGGAGCGGCCGCAACGATAACGCGACCAGAACCGCGTTTCGGCCGCTACGGGTCAATGCGTAGGTATCGCGGCTCTTGGGGCCGATGATCCGGGCGAGTCGGAGCTGATTGACGTGATGGTACAGCGGGCCCGCCTTAAGGCCCGTTCGACGCTGCAATGCCCGGTATGTCAGCGGACCTTCGAGCAGGCCGGTCAACATTCTGAACCGGTGCAGGCTGCCCATGGCCGCCAGGACCTGCGTCAGCGCCTCCATGTCTCCGCGGGACACGTGCCTCGCCGCCCGTTCGATCGCCGCATTCGGCTGCCGTTTCGCCTGCTGACCAATGGCAAAATCGTCCAAACGGACAATCTCGGCATCGACGTGTTCGCCGAGCGCTTCGGCGACCCCGATAAACGCACCGACACCCGCAATGCCGGCGCGCTTTCCCGCCACGGCCGGGAAGATCCCGCCGAGCAAGCTCGGTGAAATCTTCCGCCGTGACGTGGAACGGGCGTTTCTCGCCGATTTCGCCTTCGTCCCGGTGCTCCGGCGTATTCCGGCACCGCCCTTTCGCGCACTCGCCATGCCTGAACCTTTCGCAGCGCCCGGGGCGACCTCCTTGCCACCCCGGGCGATTACGTACTTGCCCCATTCGGCCTTGTTTCGAGAGCGAGACGGGCGGCCCCTGGCATTTCGCTGCCCCAGGACCGCAGCATATGATCGCCCCGCGTAAGTACTAGTATAACATTATTATAGTATCCTGTTATAACAATATAATATAACACCATTTTTCGATTCGTCAAGTCGAAACCCGTGCGCGAGCGTCTGTTGCGGCGAAAAAGCATCGCAATCGTGGCTCGCTCTCACCGGCAGCCGCAGGCTCGCCGCCGGTTGGCGGTGCCCCCCGGGCGGGCAAACCTACGGCTCGCCGGTCTGAACCATCGCATCGGGATGACCTGCCGTACCCGTCCGGCGGGCACGCCCCGCGCCGTCGATGGCGGCTCGTCCCGACGGCCGTGACGGCATGCGGCGCATGTCCGGATACCCTTGCAGGCGGTGGGCTTGTCGGGTTTCAGCAACGCCACCCCGGCCCTGTTGCGATCGCCTCGCCAAGCCCCGATAACAACAGCCGCGGGCTCCCGAACACAGCTTCAGCGACTCCCGTGGACGGCCCGTATTCTGTTGAGGCGCCGGGTTTGCCTTGACACTCCTTGTTTGTCGGCAATAGACTAGAAAGGGGCAGGCGTGGTTGTGACACATCTTCTCGCCGCTTCGCCGACGGGCAGGGATCGCCGCGGCGTCGGGCGAGCGCCCGGGCGTTGAGGCTCGACGGCTTCCCGGAGGACAGGTATGGCCTCCCCTGTCGTGGTGCGATGTCCGTCGTGCTCTCAGAAGTACCGACTTTCCCCGTCCGCAATCGGCCGGAAGGCTCGGTGCAAGCGCTGCCATTCCATCTTCGTCATCCGGTCCGAGCACCCGATCGACGACGACACGGTGGTCGGCTGGATCACCGATGACGATCCGGGCTCGCAATCGGTTATGGGCTCCACGGGCATCTTCCAGGGCCCCGAAGCTCCTCTGCCGTCACGGCAAGAGGCAGAGGAATGGGAAGAACCGCCACCCGCGCCGGTCGAAGCCCAGCCCGAACGAGCCGTTCGGCTCAAGAAGATTCAGCCGGACGGCGCCCTCTTTGAGTTCCCCGCTTCGGCGCTAGGCAGTCAGAAACTCCGCAATTCGTTCCCCCGCAAGTGCCTCGGCTGCGGGATTCGGACGGGACTCAAGGTCCATCTGATCTACTGGCCGGAGCGCATGGTTCCGCACGACCAACCGCATCTGAGGGATCGGATCGAAGCCTCCGTCGGCGCTCTGGATGCGTATGAAGAGCCGATGGACGTCACGCTGCTGGACCAGCTCCCACGGACACGGCATATCGCCGACCTGTTCAGTCAGCCCTTTCCGTTCTTCATGTGCGACTACTGTGGCGCCCTGCGGGAGATCGAGGCCCATGTATTGAGTCGGCGCGGCCAGGAGGTCTGCCGCCTTCGGATCGC
>JAFGKA010000115.1 GCA_016928855.1 Phycisphaerae bacterium | reverse complement strand
GGTATCCGTGATTCCCTGGCGCATGACGGTCATGTCGTCGGCGGTGAACTTCTCTCGTGCGAACCAACGGGCGTTGCCCGGGTCGATGCCGAGCATCGTGTACGCATCCATGTAGGCTTCCGCCGCGATCCACGTGAGCACGCGCTCGCCCGTGGGGGCCTCCCACCAGAACGGGCGATTGCAGTATGACGCGCGCAGGGCCGGGCTCAGGCTCTGGTTCGCGCCGATCGCGAGGTATTTGACGCCCGCGCGGGCAAGGAACCGTGGCATGTCCGGCGGATGGCCGGGCACATCGTTAAGCACCGCCCAGGTCAGCGTCAACCCGTGCTGGCCTGCCCAGGTGGTTGCGGGTTCGCAGAGCCGTTCCAGCATCCAATTGGTCATCAACGCGCTGTGCGGCGTGAGGTAGGCCGCGCCTATGCCGAAACGCCCCGCGCGCACGAGTTCGACCAGTTGCTGCACACGTTGCGGCGTCGGCTTTGCCCGCAGCCACTGGTCGAGTTGCCAGAACGTTTCCACGTTCCAGACGTAGTCGGGGTTTGTCGCCGCCTCGTCGAGGGCCTCGTCGGTGGCCTCGATCATCTTGTCGCGTACCTCGCCGGGCGTATGCGTGAAGCCGATATCGAGGTGGCTCATCGGCAGGACAAAGATTGTCTTGATGCCGCTGGCGTTGGCATCGCTCGCACTGGCGAAGAGCAACGCACTCAGGCAAAGCGAAACGCTCGTCATCGAAAACAGGCCTCCATGGCAGTGTTTCAGTCGTGGGCCTCCGCGAAGAAGCCTTGCGGCGCGGGCTGGGGTAGCCGTGTACCTGGTCCGGCCACTTTGACGTTTCCATGGTACGCAACGGCGGGCGGAACGGAAAGGCGCGGGTTGTGCCGTGCGCGCCGGCCGGGTTAGAATCCGCGCCCAGGGCGATGGAGGTTGCAGTCATGGCAAGAGATCAGGGTTTTTCAGGTGTAGTGAAGCGTGTTGCGGCGGCGGCGACGGTCTGGAGTGCGATTCTCGTTGTGGCCGGGGGCTGTGCCGAGCGGGCATCCGTGGAACGAGCGGCTGCGGCGAAGGCGCTCAAGCGGCCGAATGTGCTCGTGTTCTTTGATGATCAGCTTCGCCCGGATGCGTGCGGTGTCTATGGCGGGCAGAACATCACGACGCCGAACATCGACCGGCTGGCCGCGCAGGGCGTGCTGTTCACCAATGCGATCTCGATGTGTCCGCTGTGCACGCCGTTCCGTGGCATGTTGCAGACGGGCCGCTATCCGACGCATACCGGCGTCGTGCTCAACTGGATCGAAATCAACCCGCGGCAGCGGGGCATCGCGCACATCTTCCGTGACGCGGGTTACCACACTGGTTTCATCGGCAAGTGGCATCTGGCCGCCGGCCGGCTGAAGCGGGCCGGCAAACACAATGCCACGCCCGCGGACCATGAGCGCGTCGACAAGGCCATAAAGGCATACGTGAAGGAAAACCCTGAGTCGGAATACGTCCCTCCGGGGCCGGAGCGACTCGGCTATGAGCATTGGCAGGCGTTCAATTTTCACTGTGAGTTTCAACGCGCGCCGTATTATGAGGACTCGCCCAAGCGGCTGATCATGCCGCGTTACGAAACCGATGCCGAGATGGACATGGCGATTGCGTTCATGCGTCGGCAGCAGGCCGAGGGGCAGCCGTTCTTCCTGATGGTAGCGCCGCATCCACCACACCCGCCGTTCGCGCCGGACTTCTGCCCGGCCGGCTACCTCGAACAGATCCGCGAGGATCTCGTCTGGTCGCCGAACGTGCCAGAGGACCATCGCCATCGCCGAAAGCCGCTGGAGGCCCGGTGTTACTACGCGATGGCCAAGAATGTGGACGACAATGTCGGCCGACTGATGGACTTCCTGGAGGCCTCAGGGCTGGCCGAGGACACGATCGTGGTCTTCACGTCGGACCATGGCGAGATGATGGGCAGCCAGGGCCGTGAGAACAAGATGGTGCCGTATCGTGAGGCGGTGAACATTCCGTGCATTGTTCGCTGGCCCGGGCGGATTGCCGCGGGACGCCAGATCGACGCACTGTGTACGCCGGTGGATCACCTGCCGACGTTGTGTGGCCTGGCCGGTCTGGCCGCGCCGAGCGAATGTGACGGCTTGGACCTCAGCGGGGTGCTGCTGGATACGAAACGCATCGAGCGCGACGCCGTGTTGATGGCGAACTACGTTTCGCATTGGGACTACTTCGACAGTGGCACGCTCTGGCCGGAGTGGCGGGGCGTTCGCACACCACGCTACACGTACGCGAAGTGGCTCGGCGGCAAGGAAGAGCTGTATGACAACATCGAGGATCCGTACCAGATGCAGGATCTCGCGTCGAGCGAAGCCCATCAGGACACGTTGGCCACGCTCCGCACTCGTCTTGCCGAGCTGCTGGCCGAAGCGCACGACGACTTCCTTCCGGGTACGGCTTACGCTGACTGGTACGACGACGAGCGCAACCTCGTCAAGACCGCCTTGGGCCCTGTCGAGCGTTAAGCTGGATGGTTCATCACGGAGTCACAAAGCACCAAGGAGAGCGAGAAAGAGAACCGAGAGATCCTGTCTTCCTTGTGTCTGGTGGTGAACTCACGCGAAGCGGCACAGGTTCCGCACATGTTCAAGCGAGCCATCGTTGGCCCACGGGTCGAGCTGGGCGACATCCTTGAGTTGCTGGCCGCGCAGCCGTGGGACGACAACGTACCCACACGCCACGTCCGGCAGCGAGGTCATGTCGCCCCAGAGCTTCTCCGTCTGGCTGACGGGGAAGACGTCCTCCTGGCCATGCCCCCAGCGGCGTTTGACTTCCTTGATCGTGACGTACGTCGGCAGGCGCGCCGCGACGGTGCGCACGCGTTCGGCAATCATCTCTTCAGGTTCACGCAGATGTTCGCGGGTCAGACCAAACAGCGCCAGCAGCTTGTCGATATGCACCCACGTCGTCATCGAGTTGTAATACCGCAGGCCGAACTCGTCGCTTTCGCGAGGCTGGGCGAGGCCTTCGAGGAGGCGTACGCGGCCGTTGACGCGTGCGAGTCCGCCGCCGAGATCGCCCATCCGCCGTGGGATCACCTCGAACGTCAGCGTGTCGCCGGCGCGGATATGCAGCCCGAGCAGGCCGGCATCGAGGTCGGCCCCGAGCGTGTCGATGTTGTGCACCAGCAGGTACTGGAGCCGCGGCCGCTCGGTCAGCAGCCTGGCCAGCACGCCGTTACGCAGCAGGTTGGGAATCTCGTACCAGTGGCCAGGCGGATGGAAGCATTGCTGCGGCACGTTTTCAGTGTAATCGCTCGCCTCGCCGCGTTCGCGTGCCCAGGCGATCAGGGCCGCCCGGATGTTCGCACGCACCTTCTGCTTGTATTCATCCAGCGTTTCCTGCGGCAGTTCCTCCCATAGGAACCGCAGATCGCGCACCATTGGCACGAGTCGCATCCCGATCGAGCGGCCCGGCGAGAGGAACAGCGGGCCGGCGTACCCGTGGTTGTCGTTCAATCGCAGGTGTTTGGCGATTGGGCCGTGCGTCAGGAAGCTCGTCGTGAATACGTGTGGCAGGTCCACGCCGAAGCGGCCGCTGGTCAGGCGGCTCTTGGCGAGGTGGATTTCCATGAACGAGCGATGCGCCCCGTCGAGGCTGACGAACGGGTTAGCGGCTTTGACCACGCCGGCCCCACGGGTCCATCGCGAGCCGACGCCGGCGGCCAGCGAGACGACGGCGGCTTCACCGTTGCGCAGGGCTTCGGTGCCGGTGCGCACGGCGTCGTTCGGGCAGCCGGCCTGGACGTCGATCACGTCGCCCGGCTCGATGTCACGGATTTCCGTGTCCGCGGGTAGTCGGTTGCGCGACAGGCCGATGCGGCCGCGTTTGAGATCCTCGCGGATCTGCTCGTGCTGGACGGCGTCGAAGCCGTTGTCGCGTTTGATCTGGGCGACTTCCTCCCGGGCACCGGACGCCTCCGCGTCGATGATGGCGCCAGGCGCGGGGAACATGTGGTTGACCATGACGCGCAGCACGCGGAGCAGCTCGGCGGCGTCCTCGCCACGACTCGTGAAGTTGTCGAGATCCGCTCGCCGCAGCAGTGGTACGGACTCACGTGGCAGCCGGCTCAGTGCCGGCACCTGGATCGCGTAGTAACGGGCTGGCATGTGCGCGGCGGTGCCGCTCTTCAACTCGGCCACCGAGCCGCGATCATTGATGCGAAAATCGTACACGACCGGTTCGATGGCAAACGGCAGCGCATCGTCGAGTTCGTGCTTTGTCTGCCGCATGAGTTCGGTCAGCTCGTCATGGAAGCTCGCCCGGCGGGCCGGGTCGACGAAGAGCCCCATGCCGCCGCCGGACATGCCGCCGAGCATGAGGAAGCCCCAGAACTGCGGGCCGAGCATCGCGCGGGCGCGGTGGATGATCGTCTCGGTGAACCGGTTGGTGACCCACGGGATGATCGTCTTGAGGGGACCGTTCCAGTTCTCCGTTGTGTATTCGGCGAGGCGGCGGATATCGCCGTCCGCCAGCGAATCCGTGATGCCGTCGAAGATACCGCGCATCGCCTGGCGGGCCTTCCATTCGGACCCGGCCCGCAGCAGGTACTTCTCGGTTACCATCTCGAGAATCGGGCCGACGTCCTGCGCCATGCCGCCGTGCACCAGGATGAGCGATGAGGCGAGTTCCTTTCGCACGCGGTCGCTGACCTGTTCGGGCCCGAGGATCTCGTGCCGGGGCAGCAGGCAGCCGCGGCTGACACCATATTCCGG
>JAFGKA010000114.1 GCA_016928855.1 Phycisphaerae bacterium | reverse complement strand
TTGCGGCCTTGATCGTAGAATGGCACACCATGAGCACCAAGCTCTTGCTCGAAGGGGATTTACAATGACTGCGCGGCGGCTGAGCGGTATGCGGTGGGGCTCGGAAAGTCACGGGTGCGCCTCGCGGCGGGCTCGCGTGGCGTGTGCGCTTCTATGGGTGACCACAGGGTGCTTCGCCCTGTCGCTCGCCCTGACGGCGACCGCCCAACCGGCCGCCCCGACGCCGGTGCCGGTGGCCTCGCGCGCGGGGTTCGATCGCGCGATCATCATCCCGATCACCAAAGAGATCAACGACGTGACGCTCGAAAGCCTCAAGCGGCGCGTGGAGGCGGCCCGCACCGACGATGTCGATCTGATCGTGTTCGAGTTGAACACGCCTGGCGGCGTTGCGACCACGGCGCTCGAGATCTGCACATTGATCAAAAACATCGGCGATATCCACACGGTCGCCTGGGTGAATCCAGATGCCTACAGCGCCGGCGCGATCATCGCGCTGGCATGCGATGAGATCGTCATGAACGCCCGGAGCAAGATCGGTGACTGCCAGCCGATCATGATCGGCCCGCAGGGCGTCACGGCGGTGCCGGAGGAGATCGAGGCCAAGGTGACCAGCCCGCTCATCGAGGAACTCGAGGACTCGGCCAATCGCAACGGGTATGACCTCAACCTCTGCCTGGCGATGATCCGGCCGGACATGGAGCTGTTCTGGATCGAGAACACCAAGACGGGAGAGCGGCTGTTCGTCAACGCCGACAGGCGGAACCGACTCTTCGGTATCGAGGACGGCCGGAGCGATCGAGGTCGCGATACCAGCGAGGCCGATGGGGCCGACACGAACGCTGACGACGGCGAGGACCGTCCATCGTCGCGACGTGACCGTCGCGGCGGCGATGTCGAACCGATTCCAGATGAACGGAGCACAACGGACTGGCGCTATGTGAAACAGGCGCCGCCGTTGCCGCAGGTTCGCCAGCCGGTCGTCTCGGGCGACCAGCTTCTGACCATGGGCCAGGACGCCGCGATCGCGTTCGGCTTCGCCAAGGCCAAGGTCTCGTCGGACAGCGAACTGCGTACGTTCTTCGGCGTTCGCGGCCCGATGGATCGGCTGGCGTACACGCTGACCGAGAAGATCGTCGCCTGGCTGAGTTCGCCGATGGTCCGCAGCGTTCTGTTCATCCTGATGTTGCTCGCGGCCTACGTGGAGTTCAACACGCCGGGGGTCGGCGTGCCGGGCATTGTGGCGCTGGTGTGCCTGCTGATCTTCCTCGGTGCGCCCTATCTTACGGGCCTGGCCGACGCCTGGGAGATTCTCGTCGTCATCTGTGGCGTGGGGCTGCTACTGGTCGAAGCGTTCGTGATCCCGGGCTTCGGCATCACGGGCATTGCCGGGGCCCTGCTGATTCTCATCGGTCTGCTGGCGACGTTCATGCCGGACGATCCCGGCCCGATCTATCTGCCAACGTTCGACTACACCCTGCAGGGCGCCAAGACCGGCCTGTGGGTCATCGCCGGCAGTCTGAGCGGCTCCATCGTCGGGATGATCGCGCTGAGCCGGGTCTTGCCGCGCAGCCCGTATTTCCGCAGAATCGTCCCGGCCAACCCCACGCCGGAGAGCATTGCGGTGAAGGATCCGTATCCTGAAGTGGCGCGGATTGGCGATGTGGGTAGGGCTGAGGGCCCATTGCGACCGGCGGGCAAGGCCCGCTTCGGTTCCACGCTCGTGGACGTGGTCAGTGATGGGGAATTTGTGGGTAGCGGCGATCCGATCGAAGTGATGGATCGCCAGGGTAACCGTATCGTGGTCCGACGGGTGCGCGGACGCGGCTGAATCACTTCGCGTACGCCGCCCGAATAGTGGAATTCGCATGGACTCAGTGCTTTCACTCGCCATCTTGTACGCGCTCGGCGTGATCCTGCTCGTGGCGGAGATTTTCCTGCCGTCGCACGGCGCGCTGTCGATCGTCGCGTTAGGCTTTCTAGGCTGGGCGGTGTTTCAGACATTTCGATTCAGCGAATCGGCCGGTTATGTTGCACTGGTCCTGCTGGCGATCTTCCTTCCGGCGTTCACGATTGTGGCCGTTCGCACTTGGCACCGCACGCCGATCGGCCGACGGATTTCGCCGGCGAATCCGGTCTTGACCGCGGAAGATACCGGCCCGCGGCCGGACCTGCTGCAGCCATTCATCGGACAGGTTGGCACAAGTTTGACACCGTTGCGGCCTGTGGGAGAATGTCAGTTCGGAGACAAGAAAGTCGAGTGCGTCGCGGAATCCGGCATGATCGCGCGCGGAACGCCGGTCCGGGCTGTCGGCATCATTAACATGTCGCTGGCCGTCCGGCCATGCGACGCGTTCGAAGGACACGCTTAGGTCTATAGTAGCATAAGGAAGGTAACTGTCATGGACGCAATAAACCTTATCCTGGCGCAGAACACGGGGCAGTTCGGTTGGATCGTCGCCATTGTCATCGTGCTGGTGGCGCTGGTGGTGGTGTTCATCGTTGCGCAGTTCTTCGGGCTGTGGCTTCAGGCCTTCATGAGCAACGCGAGCGTGTCGCTCTTCGATCTGATCGGGATGCGCCTGCGGAAGGTGGATGCGCGGGTGATCGTGCTGTGCAAGATCCAGGCGGTCAAGGCGGGGATCGCCGAGATCACGACGAGCGATCTGGAACAGCACTACCTCGCCCGC
>JAFGKA010000113.1 GCA_016928855.1 Phycisphaerae bacterium | reverse complement strand
TCGGAGACGCGGAACCCGATGTTGTTGTTCTCGTTCGTCGGGCGTTCATTTTTCTGTCATCAATCTTTCTGTCATTTCTCGATCGTCATAAACGCGACGCAATTCCGAGTGATGTTAATCCAATGCAAACCATCGAGAGTTGCGTGGCCGAGCCATCTGGACAGAAAGATTGATGACAGAAAGATCCAACGGATTAACAGGTCTAACGGCAGGCCTCTTGCCTCGTTACCGGGAATCCCCGCTGATGCGGCGCGTGCGCATGGCTCAAAAAATCCGCGCGCCGCCTTCCCCTTGACGCGCGACGCGACGGACGTCGCTCCGGGACGCGTTGCGCCCGTCGCGCGTCAAGGGTCCGGCGGCGAAGAATGCGGGGGTAAGAAAGACAAAGGACAGAGGGCTATCTTCCCAGCCCCCTTCGCCTGACCAACGTCCCTATCCCTCCGAACGCCAGTATCGCCAGGGATGTTGGCTCAGGAACCTCGGAGACGCGGAACCCGAGGGTGAGGTACTCGCCCGCCGCGGAGTCCCCGTCGTCGTAGCGACCCGACGCGAGCAGGCTGTCACCGAGGCTGCCAAACGACCCGCCCCGCACGCTGCGATGGGAACCGATCACGGCTTCATTCCATTCCCACACGTTGCCGCCCTGGTCGAACGTACCGTACGGGCCGGCGGAGTTGTGAAACTGGCCCACACCGGTCGTGTAGTGCGGCGAGTCGATCGGGAACGGCGTTCCGTAATAGTTCGCGTTGTTGCCGGAAACGTCGTTCCGGTCTCGCCCAGGGACGGCATTGCCGCTTGTCGGGTAGTCGTAGTAGCTGCTCGTGGTCGGGTCGTAGTACGCCGCCTTGTACCACTCATCCTCGTTGGTGATCGCCCACTTCCAGTTGCCGTTGCGGTTTACGGCCAAGAGGGCCGCATTGAGTCCATTCTGGTCGTTGATCGTTCCATCTGGATTGTAGTAGGGCTGAGTAGCCGCCAGGTCGTACGCGCCGTCCTCGGTCGTGTCTGCGTTCTGTGGCCCCGCCGGCTGGCCGTTGTGAAGCCAGTTGGAAAAGCGGGCCGCATCGCCCCACGAAACGTAGTTCACCGGGCGGTTGGCGTAGTCGCTCGCGATGCTGTACGTGTAAGTCCCCGACGTAGTGCTGCGCTGGATCTTGCAGCCGTATTGGCTCGACCACATGTTCGTGTTGTACAGCCCGTACGGGTCCGTAGCCACCACGGCGTTCAGAAACGCCGTGTACTGCCCCGCCGTGACCTCGTATTTGCCGATGTTGTACGCATAGTCCACAATGCCGCAGATCCGGTCCGGCCCGCAGCCGCCCGCACCTTCGCCGGACAACTCGCCCGCATTCCCCGGATTGCCCACCGGCACGGTCTCGATGACCACCGCATTCGCCGTGCCCGCCAGAAGAACGAACCACACAAAAACCGACACGCGCGAAATCAAAGCGTTCATGCCCGACCTCCTCGCCGTGATATGTGTCCGTATTCTATCCGTTCAGCCGGTCTTGAATCAATCCCTGGTGCAGGAGTTCGAGTTGTCATTCAGCGGCGGTGTCGCATCCCCGGGGCACCGAGACCTGCTGCCCACCGAGCCGGTCCGAGACTTGCCCAGCGGTGTGACCGTGCACCGCCACCGGCCATGCTGCGTCGCGAAAGCCCCCCGCGTGAGCGGCAGATCGAGCGCAAGTGCCAATTCTCCGCCGTCTTACAGGCCAGCGCCCGGCGAGGTCCGCCCTATGGCTGTTGTGTTTGTATCACGCGCGCCGATACCATAGAGCGTCGGACGACGTCGATCCTGAAAGGGCCACAACCCCATGCGCCGGCACACACTTGTTGTCGAACTGCGAAACGCCATCGAACGCCATGCGCTGTGTGCGCCGGATGAGCTGCTGGTAGTCGGCGTCTCCGGCGGCGCTGATTCGATGGCCCTGCTGCACGGTCTGTTCCGGCTGCGGACGGAGGGCGGACAGGCCCCGGCATTGCACGTTGCGCACCTGAATCACGGCATCCGCGGCGAGGACGCTGACACCGACGAGCAGTTCGTCCGGCAGCAGGCTGAGGCCCTGCGGTTGCCGTGCACCACGCAGCGAATGGATGTGCCGGCATGGGCAGCGCAGACCGGCACGTCGATTGAGGAAGCGGCGCGCAGCGCCCGATACGCCTTCCTCGAACGGGTCTGTCGCGCGGCTGACGCCTCCGCCGTCGCGGTCGGTCATCACGCCGACGATCAGGCCGAGACACTCCTGCATCGCCTCTTGCGTGGTACGGCGCTTCGAGGGCTGGCGGGAATGCGACCCAGCCGGCTGCTGTCGGCTGATAGCACCATTCGGTTGGTGCGACCGCTGCTGGCCCTGCGCCGCGGCCAGATCCTCGACTTTCTCCATGGTGAGCACATTGCCTATCGCCACGATTGCACGAACGACGGCACCCAGACGACCCGCAATCGCATTCGCCACGAGCTGCTGCCGCTGGCCGAGGCCATCGTGAACCCGCAGGCGGTCGACGCCCTGTCCCGGCTGGCTGAACAGGCCGCCGGCCTCGACGCCTATCTCCGCGAGACAGCCGAGCGCATGCTCGAAACGCTCATCGTCCACGCCGGCGACGGCGAGATCGTACTCGACGCCGGCGAACTGGTGCGCAAGCGGACAATCCTGCAAACCGAAGTCGTCCGGCAGGCCGTCCTTCAACTCATCCCGCAGGAGGGCCCGCTCACATATCACCACCTGGCCGCCGCGGCCGAACTGGCCGGCCAGAGCGACAGCGGCAAGTCGATCGACCTGCCCGGCCGATTGCGCATCACGAAGTCATACGGGAAACTCGTCATTGCGCTCGGTCAGGATGAGCCGGACGCCGCCGTCATGGAAGCGAGCGTCAGCGTTCCCGGCCGGACGGACCTGCCCGAATGCGGGCTGGAAATTGAAACGAGCATCGAACCGATCGGCGACCGGAGCATCGCCGAGCGCCTCGCACACAAGCCGCCCGACGAAGAATGGCTGGATTGGGGCACTGTCGCGCCGCCGTTGTGCGTGCGCCCGTGCCGGCCAGGCGACCGCTTCCAACCGCTGGGCATGGCCACGGAAAAGAGAATCGCCGGGTTTCTTCTCGATGAGAAGATCCCCAAGGCCGAGCGCGGACGCATCGTCATTCTGTGTGACCGCAAAGGACCCTTATGGCTGATCCCGTTACGAATCGACCAGCGAGCCCGGATCACGGAGCGCACGAAACAGGTTCTCCGGATTCGCCATGTTCGCCCCTGACGCCGAACGGAGGCGCGTGCAAGCCGCTCGTCGGACTGGTAGCGCTCGCCGTGCTCGTGCGCTGCGGGTGGAGTCTCGCGCAAGGCTCGCCGCAGCCGGCGACCGATGGACTTGTCTTCCCCGACGAGCAGGTTTACTGGGCCCTGGCCCAGTCGATGGCGGCCGGCAACGGCCTGATCGACGAGTTCGGCTTTCGCGCCACCTACATGCCGTTGTATCCAGCGTTCCTGTCGCTCTTCGTGAACCACCCGCATGGCCTGCTGCTCGGGCGGCTCTGCCAGTGCGTCCTCGGCGGCCTGGCCGTCGTCCCGGTCTTCCTCCTCGCGCGGCAACTGGCCGGCACACGCACCGCGTGGATCGCCGCCCTGCTCATGGCCATCGATCCGTTCTTCGTGTTCGGCTTCTCGCACCGCATGCTGACCGAAACGATCTTCATCACGCTGTTCTGCCTGGCAATCTGGCTCGCGTGGCCAGCCCGCTCGGACCGGCCACGCCGCGATGACCTGCGCTCGATCATCGTGGGTCTGGTCTTCGGAGCCTGCATTTATCTACGACCGTCCACCGCCGGATTCGCCCTGGCCTGGCTCGTCGTAACCACGATCGTGGCTGACCGCACCCGCCACGCCGTGATGCTCCGCGTGCAGACGCTCGCCGTGATCGTGATGTGTCTGATCCCGTGGGCGACCCGCAATCGGATCGTCATTGACGAATGGCAACCGTTGACGACCCGCTCGGGCATCTCCCTCTATGACGGTCTCGGCCCGCGCGCCGCCGGCGGAAGCGATCTGGCCTACACGAAGACGATGCCCGAACTCCGCCACCTGCCGGAAACGCAATGGCGCGACTGGCTGACCGAACAATCGCTGAAGGCCGCACGGGGCGATCCGGCCCGCACCCTCCACCTGGCATGCACCAAGTTCAAACGAACGTGGGCCTTCATCCCCAACGAACCGGGCAGCCGTACGCCGATGAAGATGGCCGTCAGCGCGGTCTGGATGGCCGGCGTCCTTATGGCCGCCGTGTGGGGCGCCTGTCGAATGCGCCCGAAGCGAGTCGTCCTGTTCCTGCTCTTGCCGGCGATCTACTTCACGCTGCTCCACATGATCTTCGTCGGCAGCATCCGTTATCGCATACCCGCGATGCCACTGCTCTATATCCTCGCCGGCGCGGTCTTCGCGGCGCGCAACTGTCGTCGATCGCAAGGAGCCGCGAATGCCTAGCCCCTCGCGGAGCGTTCGGTTCGAGCGCCGGCCCGTCTCTCGCCGACGATGGTGGATCGGCCTGGCCGTCCTCGTGCTCCTGCTCGCGATGATGGGCAGCTACGCCCTGCTCACACGCCCTGAGCGAGTTCGTCGCTTCGCGGAAGACTACCTCGCCAACATGACCGGCGGCGTGGTGCGCATCGGCGCCGCGCATTTCGATCCGTTTGAAGGCCTCCGTCTCACGGATGTCAGCGTCGCCACACAACCGGACCCCGCATTCGATCCCGAGCACAACGCGTACGAAGACCGGATCCTGTTCACCTCGCGCCACCTTCAACTTAAACTCCAGCCGTTCAGCGTCATCACCGGCGATCTTGTCGTGCCGGAGATCGCCGCCGTCGAGCCAACGCTGCGTCTGCTCAAGGATCCGGCTACAGGCGTCCGAAACTGGCAACACCTTCTGCGCAAGCGACGCGTCCGGAAGGAACGGACGCCCCGCCCCGCCGAGAAACTGCCAACGATCCAACTGCGCAACGCCGGCGTGGACCTCGCCTGGGTCCATCCGTCTGAAGATCATATCCCGACGCAGCTCCGGCTGGACATCATGGCCACCAGCGGCGCCGCCGATCCGACGGCGTACGACGTGCAATGGCGCACACGGTCGGAGCCGATCGAGGACGGTCGATTCGAGCTGGACCTGGGCCGACTCGTGCTGCAGACGGCCGAGGGCGGCCTGCCCACGATCCCCATGGAAAGTGTCCGATGGGCGGCACCACTGGAGCTGGAACGCTGGCTCGATCTGCTCGATCTGCGGGGGCAGGTCCGCACGGACAGTCTCGCCTATGTCCGCGGCCAGGGCGGCCGGGCGGAAATCACCGTCCAGAGCGCCAGCTTGGCGATCCCACTGGACGACGAGGAACGCGAATCGCCCCGCGACGAGCGATACCTGAACTTCAGTGACGTCACGGGGCGCCTAACGTTCGAACCCGACGCTGTCACCGTCCTGTTGACCGGACAGTGGCGAGAAGGCACGTGCACGCTGGACGGCCGCATCACCGCCGATCCCGGCGCGATTCGGAGCCTGGATGACATCGGCTTCACGCTGCAGCTCGAAGCGAGGAACATCCTGCTGCCCGCCCCGCCGGACGACCGGACGCCCGCCGAAGAACGCTTCGTCAAACGCTGGTCGAAGGTCAGCGTCATTTGCCGACATTACGACCCCGTCGGCCGTGTGGACCTGCTCCTCTCGCTCGCCAAGGAAGCGGGCCGCGGGAACGACATTGAGTTTCGTGGCGGCCAGTTGATTTCGCGCGGCGCGAGTGCGGCGTTCTTCAAGTTCCCCTACCGCCTTGAAGACGTTACCGGCGCGGTTCACTTCGACGCCGATGGCCGCGTGCGGCTCGATAATCTCACCGGCCGACACGGTTCCACCCGCGTCACAGTCAACGGCACACTGACCAGTGCGCGCTGGGACTCCGGCGCCAGCCTCCGGATCGAAGGCACCGACGTCGCACTGGACGAAGCGCTGCTGTCATGTCTATCCGAGAAATACCGCACAATATGGAGTATGTTTGCCCCGAACGGTCTGGCCAACGTCCAGGTCCGCCTTGACCGTGAGCCTGGCGCCGACGGTATCGCACGCCCCTGGCAAACGCACATCACCGCAGACCTGCTCGGCATCGCTGCACAATATGACCGCCTGCCCCTGCCCATGACCGGTGTGCGGGGCCGACTCGGGATTTCGCCCGACGGGTTCCGCCTGGAAGCCCTGCAGGGCCACTATCGTGACGGTGAGTGGTCACTGGACGGCACGGTCATGACGCCGAGAGGCCGCCCCGCCGCCGCCGACCTGACAATCCAGGCCACACACCTGCCGATCGACGCCGAACTCATCGACACGCTGCCCGAACCGACGCAATCCCTGCTGCATTCGCTCACCACCCACGGTCGCGCCGATCTCGACGGCACGATCACAACGCAAGCCGACGGCAAGCTGGACTGGGATCTGCACGCCGCCCTGTGGCTGCCCTCGCTTCGCCCCACCGTGATACCGCTGGCCTTCACCGACGCAACCGCCACGATTCGGTTCTCGCGCCAACGCGTCGACATCGAAACCTTCGAGGCCCACCACGCGTCCGGGCGCGTCCAAATGACCGGCACGCTGCCCCTGAACAACGGCGGCGAGGCGCTCTCGCTCGACGTCGATGCGTACGACATTCCGCTGTCGCGCGAGCTGTACCACGTCCTGCCCCCGCGTGCGAAACAGATCTGGCTCACGTTGCGCCCAGCCGGCACGATCGACGCCCGCGTCCGAGTCGGTCGCGATGGCGATGAGCCGCCGCAGGTTGAACTCGACATCCGGCCCCGCCACGCCGCCCTCACGCCAGGGAGCTTCCCGGTGCCGATCTCCGACGTGACCGGCCGGATCCAGACGACGGCCTCCGGCGTTCAGATCACCGGGCTGACCGGCCGCATCGGCACCGGCCACGTCGCACTCGACGGCACAATCGACTGGAAGGATGACCGGATCCGCGGCCAAGTCAGTCTCGACGCGAAGCACCTGACCTTCACCGATGAATTGCGGCATGCGCTGCCCTGGCGCACGCAACGCGCGTGGCGTGCCACCCAACCGCGTGGCACGCTCGACGTCGCGGTCCGCCACGTGGCGTTCGAGTGGCAACCTGATGCACCGCTGCACACATCGTTTGACCTGACACTGGGCCTGCACGAGGTGAGCCTTGCCTCCGTCGGCACACTGAGCGGGATCGACGGCACGATCGACATCCGCGGGGAAAGCGATGCCGATGGGCAACTCGCGATCCACGGGCGTCTCGCGCTCGACCGGTTGCTGTACGCCGGCCGGCTGCTGACGGACCTCTCCGGTGACTTCACGCGAACGCCACCCGCCACGATGCTCCGCCTCGAAAACCTCGAAGCCGACATCTACAGCGGGCAGGCCACCGGTTTCGCGGAACTCGACCTCAGCGTCGACCACGGCACATACGGCTTTTCGGTGGTTATTCGCGACATGTCCCTCGCCGAATTCCTTGAAGCCGGTCGCGCCCCTGAGGCCGGCCCGGTCACCGCCCAAGGCGTCGTCCGAGGCACATTCTTTCTGGACGGCGAACTCGGCGACAAGGAAGGCCGTCGCGGCGGCGGGACCGTTCATGTGGCCGAGGCCCAGGTGATGAAAGTCCCCCTGCTGCTGGCGATCCTCGGCGTGCTCAACCTCGGCCTTCCGGATGAGAACGCGTTCTACGAAGGGGCCACCGACTTCACGCTCCAGGGTGACGAACTCACACTGCACCCGATCGACCTGCGGGGCCATTCGCTCTCGCTGGTGGGTGCCGGCAAGATGAACACCACCACGCGGCAGCTCGATCTGACCCTGCTGCTCGGCAGCCCACACCGCCTGCCCCAGCTCGGTTTTCTGACGGAATTGGCTGAAGGCGCCGCCCGAGAACTGATGGAGGTCCGCGTCCACGGCCCGCTGCACCAACCCCGCATCGAAGGCCAACCGCTCCGCAGCCTCCAGCGCACCCTCGAAGCGATCGGCGAACTCCGCCCCAAAGAGCCCCACTATCCCGGCTAGTACCGCTCTCGGTTCGTGACTTTCGCCGACCCGCCCGGGTGGCATGGGTCCCGACGTCACGTCGGGAAAGGGTTTGCCCGTGTTCCTCCGTCCGGGTGCCACTACCGATTACGGCACCCGGCCGGCAGGCAACGAAACCGGCCAACCGCAAGTGGCACTAGCGTTTGGCGGAACGATGCCCGACGCGAAAACTCGCCCTACCCGCTCAGGCCTTCGGTATCACGGACGGGCGGCCGATGTAATGACATTCAAAGCCGTGGCGTGCCATGGTCTCTGACGCATAGACGTTGCGGCCATCGAAAATGATCGGCTGGCGCAGTCGCCGCCGCATCTCCTCGAAATTCGGGCTGCGAAATTCGTTCCACTCCGTCACGAGCACCAAGGCGTCGGCCCCATCCAACGCCTCATACGCCACCTCGTGGTAGTGGACGCGGTCGCCATACTGCGTGCGAAGATTCTCGAGAGCCTCAGGATCATGGGCGTGGACCTCCGCCCCGGCCTCCAGCAAAAGTTCGATCAGCGTCAGTGCGGGCGCTTCGCGGATATCGTCGGTCTGGGGCTTGAAGGCGATGCCCCACACGGCGACCCGCTTGCCCCGCAGTGCCCCATCAAACCGCGTGCGCAGCCGATCGAAGAGCAACCGGCGCTGCCGCACGTTGACCTGGTGAACAGCCTCAATGAGCGAGGCATCGACACCGGCTTCCTGGAACGTGTGTGCGAGCGCCTGCACATCCTTGGGGAAGCAGCTTCCGCCATAGCCCGGGCCGGGATACAGGAACCGCCGGCCGATCCGCGCGTCCGTCATGAGTCCGGCCCGGACATCGTTGACGTCGATCCCGAACCGATCGCACAGATTGGCGATTGCGTTGATGTAGCTGATCCGCATTGCCAGCGCCGTATTGGCCGCATACTTGATCAACTCCGCCGCGGCCCGCCGACAGACAATAATCGGCGCCTGGTTGCGCACGAACGGCAGATGCAGCTCGCGGATCACCTCCGCGGCCGCGGCATCCTCCGCCCCGATCACCACGCGGTCCGGCCGTTGAAAGTCATCGACGGCCGTGCCCTCCTTCAGAAACTCCGGATTGCTCACGAACGGAACGGCGTGTTTGCATTTCGCCGCGATCCGCTTCTCCATCTTCTCGCCGGTGCCGACCGGCACCGTACTCTTGATCACGGCGACCTTCGGTCCATCGGCCAGTTCAGCGATACTGTCGGCCGCCTGTTCGAGATACGCCAGGTTGGGCTTGCCGTCCGGCAGTGGTGGCGTGCCGATCGCGAGGAAGAGGACTTCGCCATGGCGAATCGCTTCCGCGGGGTCGGTCGTGAACCGAAGCCGGCCCGCCCGCAGATTCGCGGTAATCAGTTCCTCGAGCCCCGGCTCGAAGATGGGACAATGGCCGGCGGATAAGCGCTCGACCTTCTCCGCGTCCACATCGAGCCCGACGACGTGATTGCCGGTATCCGCCAGGCACACTCCTGTCACCAGACCGACGTAACCCGTTCCGACAATGGACACTTTCACAACGGCAGCCTCCTCGTGTTCACCAGAATCGCAGCGCCGGGCGGCCATTATCGACCAAGCCGCCCTTTCCGCAACTGGCACACCCGCCCAGAGGCCCCCTTGACCTGAGGCGGTCTGCATGAGAAGCTCAAGGATCTGCCGCTGCGGCTGCCACCGATGGCTTTGGGGAACACCGAGTGATGATCAGTTTTGTCATCCCAGTCAAGGACGAAGAACGCACCCTCGTAACACTCCACGCGGAGCTGGGCGAGATGATCGCCCGCGAGCGGCTCGACGCCGAGCTGATCTTCGTCGATGACGGCAGTACCGACGGCTCGTGGGCACAGATCGCGGCCCTGGCCCAGGGTGACCCGGCGGTCCGCGCGATTCGCCTCCGCCGCAACTTCGGCAAGGCCGCCGCCCTGACCGCCGGCTTCGCGCACGTGCGCGGCGATCTCGTCTTCACGCTCGATGCCGACCTGCAGGACGACCCGCACGAGCTGCCGAAGTTCCTGCGGCTACTCAACCAAGGGTACGACATGGTCAGCGGCTGGAAGCGAGTCCGCCATGACCCATGGCACAAGGTCTGGCCCAGTCGCGTGTTCAACAAGATGATCGGGTGGTTTACCGGCCTGCACCTGCACGACAACGTATGTGGCTTCAAGGGCTGCCGCGCCGCCGTCGCGCGCGAGGTCGAACTGTACGGCGAGATGCACCGCTTCTTCGCGGTGCGCGCCTTCGCCCTCGGGTTCAAGGTCACCGAGATCGAGGTCAACCACCGCCCACGCGAGTACGGGCATTCGAAATACGGCGTCACGCGGTTCGTCAAGGGCTTCCTCGACCTTCTGACCAACTGGTTCGCAATGCGCTACGGCCGCCGGCCGCTGCACTTTTTCGGCACCGTCGGGCTTGCGGTCATGACCGTCGGCGGCGTCATGGGCCTTGTGTCGCTGCTCCGCGCGCTGGACGGAGAGGTGTTCGTGCTTGGCGCGGGCTTCTGGACCGGTCTGATTCTGGCGGCATTTGGCTTGCAGTGGATCGGCATCGGCCTGCTGGCCGAACACCGCCTCGCGCACACACCCCATCGCAGGCCGCACTACTCGATCACCAAAACGATCGGCATCCACGAAATCGAGACGGCTTCTTCCTCATCGGGCCCCGTGCCCCAACCCGCGGAGACCACCCGTGAGCCTTGAGCCCCCTGCTCCACCGGTCGATAACGAAGACGCACTCGAAACGCCGCAACTCGCTCCCGACAGCCAGGGTGGCGACTTGCCCAGGTACGCCATAGCGCTGACAGCGGCGTTGACCGGCGCATTGATGATCGGGCTGTTGCTGAATGCCCCGCCGGCCATGTGCCCCAATGACAACGCACGGTGGAACGCCGTCTGGGCCATGATCGAGACCGGCCGCTGTTCGTGGGTGCACGAAGAAAAGGGCTGGCCGCTTTTCACCATTGACCGCTGCACCTACGACGTCATCGAGACCGAAGCCGACAAACAGGCGGCCCGCTGGTATTCCGCCAAGCCCCCGCTCATGCAGGTGATCCTCGCCGGCATCGCGTGGCCGATCTGCCGCGTATTCGGCCTGGACTTTCGTTACGATTTCGCGATCGTCGGCCGCACAATCCTGATCCTCGTCAACGCGGTCCCGCTGATGGTGTACCTGGCTCTGTTCGGCCGGATGCTGCTCGCGTTGGGAACACGTGGTTTTGCCCTGGTCTTCTGCCTGCTCGCCGCCGCGGTCGGCACCTACGTGACCGGCTGGTGCATCACGCTGAACAACCATGTGCTCGGCGCCTTCTGCTGCTTCTTCTCGATCTACGGACTGTACGCCGTGTCCCGCCGACCGGGCGAAGTGAAATGGCCCGCCTATGCCGCCGCAGGCTTCTTCGCCGCAATGGCCGTCACGTTCGAAACGCCGGCCGCCGCCCTCCTGGGCCTGACGGCGATGTATGCGTTCTATCTCAATCGGGGCCGCACGCTGCGGATTTTCCTGCCCGCGGCAATCATCCCAATCGCGGCCTTCTTCATCGCCAACAAGCTCTGCATCGGCCGCTGGACCCCGTTTCAGTGGACGCACCCCGCACACTATGACCCCTACTGGATCAAACCCAGCGGCATCGACGGGCTGAGTGAACCGTGGCACATCTATCTGTTCCACATGACGTTCGGCCACCACGGGTTCTTCTCGCTGACGCCGATCTTCCTCATCAGTCTGGTCGGCATCGTCCGGCATCTGCGCGATCGCGCGAGCACGCTCCGCGGCTTCGCCGCGAGCACGCTCGTGGCCAGCACGGCGGTCGTCACGTTCTACGCCATCAAGTCGAACAACTACGCCGGCACCTGCCAGGGGCTCCGCTGGTTGTTCTGGCTGACCCCGATGTGGCTGCTCATGCTCCCGGCAGGCATCGGATGGCTGAGCCACCGCGTTACCGGACGTGCGATCGCTATCGCGTTCCTGACCATCTCGACGTTCTCGATGGCCTACGCAATGCGCATGCCGTGGAGCCGCTCGTGGCTGCACGACCTCTTCTACAAGACAGGTATCACCGCCTACTGATCCCGACCGACAGCGCCGCTGAGCCTCAGCGGCCCGCCGGCATGATGCGAAATGCCGAATGGCACGCATTGCACGTGGCCGTCACGCTGTCCATCGCCGACTCGACACGAGCCGCATTCTTCGCCTCAGCCGCGGCCTGAAGCACCTTGGCCTCGGCCGCGAGTTCGTCCGCCATCTTCAGAAACAGCCTCGCCTCGGCTTCATCGAGCCCGAGGTCGTCAACCACCTCAGAGATGTGCGACGCCGTCTCCGCCATGCCCGCGGCGACTGTAGCCATTTCCTTGTATCGCGCCGTGGTGTTCCCGCTCACATTCATCTCTTGCGGCAGATAGTCAAACGACGGCGAACGCAGCTTCCCCATCAGGTTCTGCAGTCGCGCGCTGTGCACGCCATGCAGCGCAGGCTTGCCGGTATCGGCCAGCCGCTGCTCGTGGCGCTGCCGTGGCGTCGGACCACAGGCCCACACGCACACGCCGGCAAGCCCCGCCACGACACACACGGCCACCCATCTCCGCCAAGTCATCCAGGATCGTCCTCGCCTCATCATCGCATGCACTCCTCGCGGAACGAACGCCTCGGCTCCGAGCACCCAGGCGGCAGCCCCCGGCGTATGTCCACAGGCGGGTCACCTCCGCCGCCGCAATCCTACACCAACAGCAATATCGACGGCAACGCGACCACCACGCCTCGTCACATCCCCTTCGATGGACCTGCTCAGACCCGATGAAAACGCCACGCCGGCGAAAAGAGCGGAACGCCAACATGCCGAGCGACCCATGAATCCTTGATCAGCGCAATACGGAGAGCGTCACAGACAAACCGGGCGCTTCGGTTCGTCTCGACACTGCGCCCCATGCCCTCGAGGATCACCAGATCCGCGCCCCGCCCCGCTTCCGCACAAGCGTCACTGACATCCGTCAGGTCAATCAGCGGCGCGCGACAGCCTGACGCCACGGTGCGAATCCGCCCATCGCACATGGCCGCATCGAGCACCGGATCCATCGTCCGCAGCGCTTTGAATGCGTCATCCAGCTCCCCGATCGTAATATCGTTCAACGCCGGCAACGTGTTAGCCGCCACCGTCACGCGACTGCCCATCCGCGCCAGTTCTCGCGCCAACGGAAGACACCCCAGAATGACATCCGCGCCAGCGTTATCCACGAAGAACAGCGCTCGCCGATACACCGGGTGCCCACCCAACAGCCGCGCCGACCAGCCGTCGAGATCGTCCTCGGGCCACGGTCGCGGCGAAACGCGACACATCGCTTCCGCAAAATCATGCCCGTCGTTCTGGTAGCGCTCCGTTGTCTCCTTGCTGCCAAGATCGAACTCGTTGCCGGCCATGACCGCGAACGCCAGCGCCTCCAACCGCGCGGCCGGTGCGAGTGCGTCCACACGCGCGACCACGTTGGGATACAGCGCGATCGCAGCGGCGGTCTCTCTCGCTTTGACCTCGGCGAACGGGTCGGGAAAGCCGTGACGCGCCAGCAGGTCCTGGCGATACAGCGTCAGTTTGAGCACATTCAGCGGCCCCCAGGCATCCGGCTGCGTGTCGAGAATCTCCAGGCCGTCGAGGTATTCCGCCAGAAACGCATCAAGACGCGGCGTGACCGCGGCCCCTTCCTCCGCCTGAATCAGATCGGTGATTGTGAGAATATGCGTGCGAAACAGATCCAGCCAATAGGCGCGCCCGTCCGCATCCTCCGTCAAATCCCATTCGCACGCCCGGTAGGCGCCCGAATCCTCGAGCAACGACAACACCGCCACGATGCACCTCATGCCGTTCAAATAACGAGCCGCATCCTATACGGTCTGAACGAAGCGGAAAAGCGTTGGCTCCGATGCGGTCTGCCCGCCCGCACCGGAAGGTTGCATTCCCGCAAGGAACTGCGTAGGAACGAAAAGTAGCGGGGTCCGAAACCAGGAACGACCCGGGCTCAAGCGTCGTCACCTGAACGGACCCCGCTGGCGCGCTGTTTGGGCGGCAATCCCACACAGTGTCGCGATCGCCACCCCTTCTCCGGCTGCGGAAGCGACTCTCCACCGTCCGAATACGATGTGCGCTTCTGCACCATCCTTCGTCAGAGCAAGTGACGAGCCAAGCTCTCCGATAAATGAAAGAAATCTTGCGCGGACCGCGCAACCCGAAACAGTATAACGGTATACGTTCTCGTGCCGTGAACGGTATCGATTCCAGGGTCATATCGACCACGCCAATTGCCCAGTCCAGGGTTGCCAGACCTGGGCAACTGTGCCCACTCGTCCCATGCCATCCACCGCCTTCGACACGCCCGCCTCCGCGCGGTAGGATCCGCAACGGAGCAGACCTGAACGGGGAAACCATGAACGAGTTATGCGTGGACGTGATCTTGCTGGATTGGGGCGGAACGCTGGCCCGCGTGGCACGCCAGATCGAAGCATGGCAACGCGGAGCGCAGGCCGCTTGCGACGTGTTCGCCCGGCATGGCCGGTCGCACCCGGAAGCTGCCGCAAAGCTCGCCGAGACCATTCTGACCGCCGAGCAGCGAGCCGATGCCGACCCCGCTCATATCGAGGTCGACGCCAGGAACGTGCTGGCGGCGTGGGTTTCCGCCTGCGGCTGGGAACCGCCGCCCGAGGCGGCAGGCACCGAAGCCCTCGATGCCTTCGGCACACACTGGATCGGCTGCCTCGACCCGTTGCCCGGCGCCCTGGAAGCCGTCAAGACGCTCCGCCAACGCGGCTACCGCCTCGGCCTGGCCAGCAACTGCTGGACGCCCGAAGCCTTCTGCCACGCCGAGCTTCGCCGACACGGCTTCGACACGCACCTGCACGCCGTCACATTCTCGTGTGAGGTCGGCTACCGAAAACCGTCTCCACGGTTTTACAGAACGGCTCTGTGCAATGTGACGGCGAATGGATCGCCTCCCCCCGCCGAGCGCGTTCTGTTTGTCGGAGATTCGCTGCGATGCGATGTCGTCGGTCCGGCCGCTCTCGGCATGCGAACGGCGTGGATCGCCGACCCAACCGCGGCAATGCCCTCCCCACAGCCGGACGTGTGCGTCCGATCCGTCGCCGAGCTGCTCGAACACCTGCCTGGCCCGGCGTAAAACGACCGGAAGCGCGACCATGGATGGCCACGCTTCCGGAATACGCTTCCGAATCACACTTCCTTGGCGTGCTCGGCAATCACGCTGCGACCGCTCAGTGCCGTCTTCGCCCGACGAACCGCAGCGCCGCAAGCAGCATCAACGCCACTGCGGCGGCCTGCGCCGCTCCCGCCCCGCAGGGCATCGTTGTCAACGTGCCGTTGGTCTCGCGTGCCGCCTGAGAACCGGCGCCGGTCGTGACCGTAATGCTTGAGGCAACGGTCAACGACGCACCCAAGGTATCCCGGACGGTCACGGTCGCCGTGTAACTTCCCGCACTGGCGTACACGTGTGACGTCCCGCCGGCCAATGTGGTCGTCTGCCCCGAGCCATCGCCGAAATCCCATGTGTACGACGCCACCGGCGTATTGAACGGTGCCACCCGCGCCTCGAACAGGACGGTCAAAGGCGCGGCACCGCTCGTCGGTATCGCACGAAACGTCACCGTGAAGTTCACCTCGACCGCGGGCTTCGCCTCCTCCACACGAACCAAAATCGTCGCCGTCCCCTGATACCCGAGCGAATTCCGCACGGTCAGCTTGGCCAGGTATTGCCCCAGCGTCGTATACGTATGCTCGACGCTGGGCCCCGAGCCGGTCGAAGCGTCACCGAAGTCCCACGCGTACGTCACGATCTCGCGGCCCTGTGGGTCAATGGCCCCACCACTGAACAGGACCGTCAGCGGCACCGATCCGGCACTTGGCGTCGCGGTGACCGACGCCAGCGGCGCGTTGGGCACGCTCTTCGAGCCAAAGCTCACCCGCCGACCCCAGGAGTAGTAGGCGCCGGTATTCTTCGTAAAGACCGCGTAGTGGAGATCACCGTCCGGCGCGTTGTCGTCAATGTAGTTCGTGGTCAGATCGTTCGCCACAATGATCGTGCGCGCGGCGACCTGCTGACCGACCACATACTCCTGGCCGTCCACCGGCGTCCAATTGAGATCCCCGACGGCGCGAACGACCAACACGCTGTCCACGTCACGGACGGGGTTCTCCCAATCGAAGAACACGCGGTTCGAGATCGAGTTGTCCCGCATCGAAGTCACCGGGCTCGGCCACAGCCGACCGTTCATTGCCGCTCGCACAGCCCGATCCGCGTTCACGCGCCCGTGACCGTAGATAATGCTGTGGCCAGTCACCAGATCGTAGCCGGCGCCCCCCGCGTGCACCTTGTCCGCCGTGTGCTCGATGATGTTGCGCACTTGCTCGGCCGCCAGCGTATTGTCCACGCTGAACACCAGCGCCGCCACGCCAGCCGCGATCGGACACGCCGCCGACGTCCCGCTGAATCGCTGGGTGTAATTGACATTATCCAGATCGGTCGGCAACGGGCCCAAATCCGCCGGGCCGGGCGGATTGTAGCCGGTCAGCTCAGCCGGAATATTGAGGCATCCCGCTAGAAACGGCAGAGTCCGGTCGAAACAGATCGGAGGATCGTCATCCGTACAGAACTCCCGATCGGGCAGGTCGACCTCGTAGGGGACCGCCGTGACGTCCGTCGTGATGATATCCGACTCATAACACTGCTCGTACGGATTGCTCGATGAGAACGGCGCCGAATAGACCACACCGAATGTGAATCCCCCGCCCGGCGCCACAACGCTTTGCTCCTCCCCGAACGAGCTGTAACACGTAATCCGGTCGTCCTTGAGCGTCGCGCCGATCGCCATGACATCCGGAAGGAGTGCCATGGTGTTGCTCTTGTCGATCGTGGTCGAGGAGTTTCCCGAAGAGAACATCACCAGAACACCGAGGCCACCACGACCGTTCTGACTGACATCCTGGATGATCTCATTCATAAACACCAGTTGGGTGGGAGTGAGCAGCCCGCCCCAACTGTTGCTGATCACATGAGCGCCGTTTCGCTCGGCATAATAGAAGGATTGGGCGGTCCCAACCATGTCGGCATCAAGCATCGCCACGGCGACCAGCCCAGACATCGGGGCCGCGCCACGTACGCCAATCTCGTTCGCAGACGCCACCGCCAAGCACGCGGTCGCCGTGCCGTGCCACGTCTCGCACGCCGCGGGATTCAGGTTGCACAGGTCGCAGTAATCTCGCTCAAATGGATCGTCCGAGTCGCAGTCGTTGACACATACCTCGCGAATGTGCCAGAACGGACTGGGATCGAGATCATCGTTGACGAAGTCGTATCGCGCGACGACATTGTTCACAAGATCAGGATGTTGCCAGTCGATGGCATCATCCAAAACCGCCACCACGGCTCCCTCGCCCAGCGTCACTTGCCAGGCACCGGCGGCCCTCACGTCCGCCCCGGGCGTCCCGCCCGTCTGTCCGCGGTTGTCCAGATGCCACTGCCGCGGATAGAGCAAATCAGTCGCCTGGGCACGCCTCATCTCGACAAAAAGGTTTGGCTGGGCCAAAGCCACGAAATCCGACGCGGCCAAACGCCCCGCGCACGCCACCGCATCCTCCGTCACCTCATCCAGCAGGTGCGCCACATAGAATGTCACGCCGATCCCCATCGTCTCGACAACCTCACAGCCCTCCGCCGCCAGCAGCGCCCGCATAGCCGAATCCGAAACACCCGGCCGTCCTCTCACGATGATCTTGTCGGTCTGGACCAGAAACGACCCCGTCTCCGGAGAACGATACAGCTTCCTCGCCGCACGCACGCCCGAAATCGAACGCAATCGCTCAAGCGTCGCATCGTCAGCGCTCGGCACCGTAAGCGCATAGGTGACCCGGCGCTCGCTGCACGCATGTGGAATCGGCTCTGCGACCATGAACCCTTCCATCGCCAGTCCCGTCAGAACGAGGCTGGGACGAATGAACGATGCGTCGATCTCCACCGACACCTGATCCAGGACGAGTGTACCCAAGTCTCCTTGATTTGCCCGCGAAGACGTCACATCCTGCGCCAGCCCGAGGCCGCCGCTGACCGCCACCGTCACAACACAACACAAGCCGGCTAACCGCCAACGTCCACGGAGCATACGGCTGGACCGCGACGAACATCGGGTGAACGACATAAGCAAACTCCTTGATCCCTGCGACACAGGCGAGACGGACAGCGACTCCGGATCGTCAACGCTGGATCGGCCCTGGTGGGGCAGGCACACTACCACCGCCCCCGAGCCGTCCCGCGGCTCCAGCCAGGAGCCCGTTCCCGCCCGCCGGGGGCCGCGGCGAAGCGCCCGCGGCGGCTGTGCCACAGGCGTGAAGGCCACGATCTCCACCTCAATGGTGTAGATAGCCGGAAGTCGTGTCAACACCGCGCGTCAGCCGCGGCAAGAATCTTCAGCAACGCTCCCCCCCACGAACCATCCGATCTCGGCCGTTTTTCCAGGGCGAACGGCCGCCCTGGCCGCCCCTGAAAAGACGATACCGGATGTCCACGATTTGTCCAACCACCCAGAAGGCCCGCCACGACGCACGACCGTATCGCGAAAACGCGCGGCCCCAGCCACCTTCGTTGACACGTCTTTTAGCGGGCCGGATAATCAGCAGGAGGATAATACTGCCCGCGAGCCGGGGTACGGAATCGGGGCTCTGCCACACACGGCAAGCGTATCGGCTGCACGAGCCTGCCTTGTGCCTCATGCAACCCTTACCAAATACGGAGCAACATCTTATGGCGCGTGTCCTTCGATCCCGCAAGAGCCTTCTGGCCGGCCTCTGCCTGGCTGGTGCCTTGCCGCTGATGCTGATTCTCGGCTGCCCCAGCTCGGTTGTCAGCGGCCTTCCCAGCGTCTCCGTCAGCGGTCCGGCGACCAACCAGACGCTCACCGCGGGAACCCCGGTGACCATCATCTACTCGGCACAAGGCGCCGCGGGGCTCGATGTACGCGCGTTCTATGACGCCGACGGCGTGGCGGGCTCCGGCGACGAGGTCATCTTCGCCAGCGGACTGGCCACCGGCACCAACCGCAGCACGACATGGACTACGACCGGCGTGACCGCGGGCACGTATCGCGTCGGCGTCGTCGCAGCCGACGGCGTCAACGCCCCCGCCATCGCCTATGCGGCGGGCACCGTCACAATCCAGGGCCAGACGAGCGTCACCGTCGCCGCACCGGCCACTGACGTCTACACCAATCCAGGTGGTGAGATCACCATCCGCTTCGCCTCGGCGATCGCCGGCGCCTACACGTACACCGTGTTCTACGACCAGGACGGCCAGCTCGACAGCGACGAAATCACAATCGTAACCGGCAGCGCCAGCGGCTCCACTGTCGTCGATGCCATCTGGAACACCGCCAGCGTTCCGCCCGGAGACTACTACGTCGGCGTCACGGTCCGTGAAACCGGCGCCACCAGCAGGAGCGCGACGAGCTACGCCACCGGCCTGGTCAAGGTGGTCGCCGGTTCGTTCATCGTCGTCATGCAGCCCGCCAACAACATGGAGGTCACCGCCGGCACCCAGGTCGAGGTTCTGTTTACCGCCGGCGTACCCGGCGGCGGCACCGGCACCATTGAAGTGTTCTACGACAGCAACCAGGTCTTTGACGGCAACGAAAGCACCATCGCCAGCGGCCTCAGCACGACACGCACCTCCGCCCTGTGGGATACCACGTTCGTCCCCGGCGGCACGTACTACATCGGAGCCGCTCTGCGCGTCACCCAAACGGGAACCGCAATCACCAATTATGCTTTCGGTCGCGTGACGATCGAGGGGGAGGGCGACGGCGGCGGCACCGGCAGCCCGGACTCCATCACCGTCATCACGCCGCTGACTGAAACGACCATTTTCCAGGGCGATACGTACACGATTCGCTGGTCCACGGGCGCCACGAGCGCCGACGGCACCGTCGATCTGTTCCGCGACACCGACGCGGACAACAACAACCGCCCCGACGGCAACCTGCAAGCCATTGCCGGCGCCAGCGGTTTGAATCCGGCCCTGCGTCAATTCGCCTGGGATACCGGCACCATCAGTGGCCGGTTCTTCATCGTCGCCCAGTTGCGCAGCACCGCGGGCGCGTTGATCGCCGAAGACGCCTCCGCCGCCCGGCTGACAATCCGTTCGCCGTTCTTCTGGGTCGGCGAGGTCGGCACGAGCGCGCTGGATGGTGCGGTCTTGCGAGGCTTCAACTTCCAGGACCATGCCGGCAGCGGATTCACACCGCTCGGCGACATGGACGGCGATGGCGTGGACGACTTTCTCGTCCTCGCCCAGTACGGCAAACCTGGGCTGGTCAATCCTGGCGGCATCGGTGTGGGCGAAGCATTCCTCATCTACGGCAATGACGGAGGCCGCCTCAGCGGCACGTTCGACCTGAACCGCACCGGCTCCAGGCCCGAAGGAGCCTGCTGCACGCTCGGCCCCTTCGGTCCCGACGACATCTGCCTCATCTGCGGCCTCCCGCGATGTTCCGCCGCCGACGATCCGCTGTGTGGACTGGAACAGGGCATCATCTTCACCGGCGTCACGATCCAGCCCGGCTCCACCCTGACGACCGGCATCACGTCGGCCTGTGCCGCGCCCGACATGGACGGCGACGGCCTCGACGAATTGGTCTTCGGCATCGCCAAGGCCGACAGCCTGTCGCTCTTTGGAACTGCGGGAACCCTGAGATATCAGGGCCTCCTGGAAAACGACGGGCAGTTCTTACGCGGCGGCATCGTCGTGGTCAGCAGCGAAAACTCGCCCATCACGGACCGCTCAGCCGTCAATCGCGACGGCAATCGAGTCATCCGACTCCAGGAGGTTGGCCAGGCATTCGACCAGCGATCCAACTGCGACCCGACATGCAACGCGGACGCCACGTGCATCGGTGAACCGTGCCTCGGCCAGGCGTTCAAGGATATTTCCGACCCCAAGGACAGCAAGTGCAACGATTTCGATTACGCCGCCTGGCGAAAGGGATTCTACCAGCCGGCCGAAGGCGTCAATCCGCCGCTGGCGTCGCCGCGGTCGTTCTGCCCGCTGAACCAGATCGCCGATTCGGGCACGCCGGGGGGAATCCCCCTGATGACCGGCATGGTTACCGACCAACCGGATCTCGAACCGTACGGGTGCCGGGTTCTCGGCCAATCGCTCGAAGACGGCTCCACCCCGGATGCCCGCTTTGGCCTGACCGTCTCAGCCATTCGGGCGAACGCCGGTTTCAACTACATTCTGATCTCCGCCCCGAACCAGACCGCCCGGGTCACCGACGTTCCTGAGCTTTCAGCCGACCGGACGAATTCCGGTGTGGTGTATCAGTTGCCGACAACGAACTACTGGGATCGTGAGGACACGCTGCCCGTGAGCGTTTCACGGCCCCACCAATACATCGTCCGCACGGGTGGGTACTACACCGGCATCGTGCACAACGTAGGCACGGCCCTCGACATGATCCACCGCCCGTTCTCGATTGTCGGCCCGGCGTCCTCCTCGCGGATCTCCGTCGTCAAGGCAATTCCGGACTTCAACGAAGACGCCCTGATGGACATCCTCGTCGGCGCACCCAACTACGGCACCGGCGGCGCCGCGTACATCGTGTTCCGACGAGCGATCGAAGCGGAAGGTAACTACCTCCTGGAGAAGCTCGCTCTGGCACCGTCGAATCCGGAACGCCTGCACGGCGTGCTGATCCGCGGCGAACCGGGCGACCAGATCGGCGAGGCCTTCGCCGGCGGCGGCGACTTCAACAACGACGGGAGAGCCGACGCGATCTTTGGTATCCCGAATCACCGGTCCGCGACCGGTGCGGCCTTAGTCGTCTTCGGTCGAAACGACCTCGTCAGCCCGCTCGACGGCTTCGAGATCGACAACATGGTCGCCAACGGCGATGCAGCCCTGCTCGTCGGCGCCAACATCGGCGACCGCGCGGGCTTTAACGTCGCCAGCGCCGGCGACGTGGACGGCGACGGCACGGACGACCTGCTGATCTCCGCACCGACGGCCAGCCCAATGTTCGACAGCAACGGCGACGGCACGCCGGACACCATCGGGCTCGACTTCGATGGCAACGGAATCGCCGACGACCTGAACAACGATGGTCAGCCCGACGACCTGACCGGGGCTGGCATTGTGTATCTGGTGCTCGGATCGAACGATCTGCTGGGCGAAATCAACCTCTCGCAGATCGGCACGGAAACGCTTCGCGGCATGGCGTTCGTCGGCCGGGCCGCCAACGACAACCTCGGCGGCGGTACGAATCCGGCGGGCCTCGGCATGCGATCGCGTGGGCTCGAAACCGCCGGTGATGTCGATGCCGACGGCAGGGCTGATATTCTGATCGGTGCCCCCGCGGCCGATCCCGGCGGAAAGACGAACGCCGGCGAGTCGTACCTGATCTACGGCGGATTCCAGCCGTAGACGCCACGGAGCCGGGTATGAAACGAACCGGACGAGCGCAGGCCGAAAGACACGCGGACGCCACCAGCACGCTACGTCTCAAAACAAGCGGCCTGGCGAGGCGCGTACAACCGGCAGGGACGGCGACGACCCGTGATCGGTGCACACCCGGGCAACCCTCGGCCGCCACGTCCGAGAACCGGTTCATTCGCCCGGCGAGCAGGAATTCCGGGATTCCCCTTGAAAACGAAGGGGCATTTCGGAATGATGGAGAGAGAGGGTCTTTGACTCCCCCATTGATTTTGCATGGAAGGCGAGAGAAAGTCTTCGGAGGTTCCATAGATGTCGCGAGTGCTGCAACCGCACGGTAAAATCTGGCCGCTCATCGGTTTCCTGGCCGTCATTCCGCTGTTCTTCGGACAGAACGGCTGCCCGATGATCAGCCCCGCCCCGACCCCGACGCCTGATTCGGGAGCACAACCAAGCCCCGTGCCGTCCACGCCAACAAACGCTGCGCCCAGCGTTCTGTTCACGTCGCCCATCGCGGGGTCGGCCTTTGCGCTCGGCGATGCGATCTTCATCTCGTTCAACGCGAACGACCCCGAGAACAACTTCCAGTACGATCTCGTCTACGATCAGAATGGCGCGTTCAACGGCGATGAGACCACCATCGTGAGCGCCTCATCCGTGGGCACCTCGCTCGTGCAGACCTTCTGGACACCTGCCGGACTACCCGGCGGTGACTACTTCATCGGTGTGTTCGTATCCGACAACGGCGGAAACGCAAGCAGCGCCTTCGTCGGCCCGATCACGCTGGTCAGCGGCCCGACGATTAACGTCACCGCGCCGGCCGCCTCGACGGCTATCGCGGCAGGCGGGGCCGTGAACATCTTCTTCGCGGGCAACGATCCGGACGGCATCTCGACGATCGACGTGTTCTACGACACGGACACCGATTTCTCGAATGGCATCGCCAACTACATCCAGCAGGAACTCGGCGAGACCGATACCTCCGCACTGTGGAACACCACCGGTGTCCCGGACGGTACGTACTTCGTCGGCGCTTCCATCGGCCGTGACGGCGCCGCCCGGGTCGCCGCCTACGCTCCGGGCGCCGTCCAGATCTCGATCAGCGGCGAAGGCGGGACCGGCGGCACGGCGGATCTGGCAGGCCTCTCCATCACAGTGAGCGAGCCGGCCTCCGGTGTCACTGTCGCCCAGAACGCCCAACTGGCCATCGAATATCGTGGGCGGGACACACGTGGAACCGCTACGGTCACGCTCTTCTACGATGATGACACCAATTACGACAACGGCGTCCTTGGCACCATCGCGACGAATCTGGCGCTGGGCGAGGACTCATTCAACTGGACCGCGAACATCGCTCCGGGCCTCTACCGCGTCGGCGCGTCCATCGGCCGTTCGGCAACCGCCCGCATCCCCGCGTATGCAGCCGGGAAGGTCCTCGTCACGCCCAGCAGCGGTGGCGGTGGCGGTGGCGGTGGCGGCACCACCCAGATCCCGGTAACGATCTCGTTCGTGACGCCGGCGACGAACATCAACTGGGGGCGCGAGCCGTACAACGTCGAGTTCCGCCTGGACCCGGGCGGCGCCGTCGGCTCGGTCACGCTGTCCTACGCTCGCGACGATAACAACGATGGCCAGCCGGACAGCAACTGGATTCCCTTCGCCTCGAATCTGACCGTCGGACAGTTGACCGCCCAGTTCAACGCTGGTGGCGCGATGCCCGCGGGCAAGTACCTGTTCCACGGAGCGTTCGCGCCAACGACCGGCACGCCCTACGCGGCTGCCCAGGCCGTTGCCCCAGGCTCGCTCAAAATCATTACCAACCAGACCATCGACGTGACCGGCCCGGCCGGCAATATCGTACGATCCTGGGCGGACAGCGTAACGGTCTCCTTCAGCGCCCTCGACCCCGTCGGTGAATCGAGCGTCTATCTGTTCTACGACGAAAACACCGTCTTCGAGAACAACGAGGTGTGGGCCGCCGGTCCGTTGGCCGAGAACGCAACGAGCGCCCAGATCCCCGCCGGCCTGACTCCCGGCCTGTATTTCGTCGGCGCCATCATCTGGCGTGATACCTCCGCCTGGACGTTTGATTACGCCCCGGGAGCGGTCCTGATCCGCGGCACGGGTGACCCAGCGATCCCCGCCGACGCACTCGTTGTGCTGACGCCCGACGAGAATCAGTACCTCCAGCAGGGCAACGTTCTTGAAACGAAGTGGTTCATTAACAGCTCCACGCTGAGTGGTACCGTCACCGTCTTCCTCGAAGGCGTCGATGGCGATGGCAACCCGAACGGCCTCCGCGCGTACGAGAAGACCGGCCTGAATCCCGCTCAGTGCATCTTCGGCATCCTGACCGAAGAGGCCCCAGCCGGGAAGTACTTCGTCGGCGTAAGCCACAACCGAACGGACGGCACGGCCGTGACCGAATACGCGAAGGGTGCCGTCACGATCATGTCCAGCACGCGGCCGTTCGTCGATGTCGAGGAGCCCGCGTTCAACACGTGGGTGCGACGCGGCGAGAACGCGTGGATCTACCTGTTCGCCCACGATCCGATCGGCACCTCCACGATCGATCTGTTCCACGATCGCGACCAGATCTTCGGTAACCAGAACGAAGTCCCGCTGACGAGCACCACCGGTGCACCGCTGCAGAATCTGCAAGTCGGCACCAGTTACGCATGGTTTGACACGTCGAACATGAGCCACGGGATCTACTCGATCGGCGCCTCGATGGAACGCGTCGAAGGCAGCCCGATCGCCCACGACTACGCCCGCGGGCGCCTGCTGGTCTGGGACATGGTGCGTAATCCGGTCGAGCCGCTCGAGGTGATCGCCCCGATCAGCCCGTCGATCAACGTCAGCGAAGGCGCGTCGATCGGCGTACGCTGGTTCGTCTTCTCGCTGTCCAACACGGGCACGATCCGTGTCTTCGCCGAGCCGGACCTCGACAACGACGGCATCCCGGACGGCTCCGACTATCGCGTCTACGCGGCCGAAACACTCAAGCCCTATGACAGTACGTTCGCATTCCCAACGGGCATGATCGAGGCCGGCTCGCATGCGTGGTTCATGGGCGTGACCTACACGCCCCAGGGCGGCGGCCCCACGACCCGATACGCACCCGGCGTGGTCTACGTCCGGCCGAGGAGTGTCTGGGTCGGCGACATCGCCACACAGAACATTTCCGGCGCCATCTTTGAGGGCGTCAACTTCAACGACATGGCCGGAAGCAACGTGACGCCGGTCGCCGACCTGAACGGCGACGGCATCGACGACTTCGTGATCGTCTCGCAGTTCGGCAAGCCGAACTCCGGCCAGAGCACGGGCGGCGCCGCGGCCGGCGAGGCCTACCTCGTTTATGGCGGACCGCATCTGACTGGCAAGACGTTCAAGCTCAACGCCACTGGCGTACTCAACACCGCCGGCCTGCCCGGCCTCGTGTTCGAAGGCGTTGCGACCACCATTGTGCCAGGAGCCTCCTGGACACCTGGCGATTACGGCGGAATCACGCAGGTCATCGCGATCCCGGACCAGGACTCGGATGATTTGCCCGAACTGGTCTTCGGCGTCCCGAACGCCAACTCGATCCGAGGAACCGCATTGACAAAGGAGGGGCACTTCCTCCGCGGCGGCGCGGTCCTCGTCTCCAGCACAGAGGAGCTGATGTACAATCCGACCGCCCAGTGGCCCAACGGCAGCCGCGTTGTTTCCCTGCTAAGCATGGGGCAGAGTTTCCAGGGGGGTACGCTTACACGGACGCCGATGCATCCCCAGCATCCGCTCAACCGATGGGGATGCGTCCCGCTGGATTCGGACGGCGATGGTATCCCGGATGATGGCGACGGCAGCGGCACAGCCAGGGACAACCCGTGTGTCGGTCCCGAAACCAGTGATTGCGACGACAACTGTCCATTCCATTTCAACCCTCGTCAGGAGGATGCCAACCCGACGGAGGACGATCCGCCGCAAATAGCCCCGAACGGAGTCGGCGACGCCTGCGACCCGGCGATGCCGGGCGTACTGCCCGATGTCGACGGCGACGGCATTCCGGATCCGACTCCCAACAACCAGGCGCCGCAGTACGGTTGGCCCATGTGCAACCCCCAACTGCTCGCCGACGGGACCGATTGCGTGGACAACTGCCGTGGCCGCTACAACCCTCTGCAGACAGATATTGATGGCAACGATATCGGCGACGCCTGCGATGATGACATGGACGGCGATGGCCGTCCCAATGCCTCGGACAACTGCGTGGGGGTGCCCAATCCGAACCAGGAAGACGTCGATCGCAACGGCATCGGCGATCTCTGCGAGGACGACATCGACGGAGACGGCATAGGAGACGCGACCGACAACTGTCCCGACATCCCGAATGCTGACCAAACCGACCGCAACGGGAACGGTTTTGGCGATGCCTGCGATCAACCGCGCAGCGATTGCAGTGATGTGATGGATTGCGCGTTCCCCTCCCCCGTCGTTCCGCCCGGTTTCGAGGCAGACGATTGTAGCGAGACCGCCGTGGACCACGGGTACGGTTTCTTCCCCGAGTTGGTCGCTGACGATGCCATCCCGGTCTGGAACAATGGCCGCTTGTGGCCAAATGGCTCACGCAGTGGTCACAACAACCATGAGATATGCAAATGCCCGCAACTCAGGGACGCCAGCGATTCGCCCGTCTCGGCCAACCCTGGCGAGCCCATCGTGGGCGACCAGCGGCCATCCACCACCGAAGACGGCGTCTTTCTGAGCACGGGCTTCTATACGAATACCTCGCATCGCCAATACGGATTCCGCCTCCTGGGCGAGGGCCTCGGAGACCAGTTCGCGCAGTCGATCTCGTTCGTGGATGACATGCTGCTGATCGGCGCGCCCGCCTACTCACCCGAGAAGGTTCAGGATCCCGAAGAATTCGATCCGGCGACGCGAACCCCGACCGGCAAGGCCTACCAGATCAAGATGCGCAATCTGGCCTATTCCTATGACCCGGCTTACGGACATCCGACCAATGACGGCATGTGGGACCGGCCCTACGGGCCACGGCCCTATCAGTACGTGGTCGGCAAGAACGAAGGCAGGCCCGGCTCTAACGGCTTGGGCTACTGGACGCCTCTGCCCGAGGGCTCCCCGTTCAGTCCCACGTTCTACGTCAGTAACGGCGCCCCACGGTCGGGTGAGCAGCTTGGCTTCCACGTCGCGGGGACGGCCGACTTTAACAACGACGCGCTCGGCGATGTCCTGATCGGCGCGCCGTCGGCGTTCAGTTCGCTGAGCGGAGGCGACAACAGCGGCGCTGTCTACCTGCTGTACCGGCGCATGACCGGCCTCGACAACGACCGCGATCTGTCGGTCATCGAGGCGGGCTCCACGGACGGCTCGAAGCTCTTCGGCGCATTGATCCGCGGCCGGGGCAACGACCGGCTCGGCCACTGTGTCGGCTTCGGTGCCGACCTCAACGGCGATGGCATCGCCGAGGTGCTTGACCTGAACCATGACGGCCTGCCTGACGTCGTGCTGGGCAACCATATGCACGACAATCAACGCGGCGAGGTCGTGATCCTCTTCGGCAATCCATACCTGCAAAGCCCGGCCGACGGTTTCCGCATCGAGGATCCGAATCCGGCGCGGGATCTCGTGCACAACGGTCTTGCGGCGATCTTCAAGGGCGAGCAGGTCAATGACCAAGCTGGCTTCAATGTCGGCTATGCCGGCGACTTCGACGGCGACGGCAAACCGGACCTGCTCATCGCGGCACCGGGTGCCAGAGTCGATATCGATGGGGACGGCACCGCCGAAGCCGCCAACGCCGGCAAGGTCTACCTGATCTTCGGGTCGAACGACATCGGCACCGACAAGAACGGCAACGGCCAACTCGACCGCGAAGAACTCGTGTACAACCTCGCCGACGTCGGCAAGCCAGGCGGACTCAAGGGCCTGGTCTTCATCGGCCGCGAGGCCGGCGACCGGCTCGGCGGTGGTGAGGTAGCCCCGTACGACCCGGCCACGCCGGGAACGCTCGGCACCACCGGCATGCGGGCCCGGAACCTGACCTGGGCTGGCGACATCAACCAGGACGGCTACGCTGACATCCTCATCGGTGCCCCCGTGGCCAGCGCCGGCAACAACCAAGCCCCTGGTGGCACCGTCGTCCAGGGCGGTGAAGTCTACCTGATCTTCGGCTTCCCGACCGACTAAGCGGCCGGCGCCGTTCGACCAGAACGACGTGATCAACCCGATGCCCCTGTGCGAGTCGAACAACCGACTCACGCAGGGGCATCGGCGTTTATGCATTGTGAATTGTAATTGCTGATTGCGGAGCGATCCCGACCGCTGAATGCAGTCCGGCACGGCAAAGCCGATGCGGGCCTATCCGGCCGCCGGGGCGAGCATCTCGCCATACAGTTCCACGAGCGCGCTCTCCATCACGCTCAGACTGTGCTGCGTCTTGACGAACTCCTGCGCCCCCTCGCCAATGCGGCAGGCCGTCTCCGGCTCGGCCACCAGCCGCCCCCACTGCACCGCCAGATCGGCCGGATCGCCTGGCGCGAACAGGCACGCCGTCCGGTCGTGAAGCAGATTGTCTTCCTCGTGATCGCGCGGCGCCAGAACCGCACGCCCCACCACCATCGCCTGCAACACATGGCACGACCAGCGCGCCGGCCGACGCGGCACCAGCAGAATGTCGCAGCCCGGCAAGGCCGCCTCCCATTGCGAGAGCTTGCCCACGAAAGTCACCGCGCCATGAAGCCGCAGTTGCTGCGCCAGCCGCCGAAACCGCCGCTCCGCCGGCCCCGTCCCGAGCACGAACAACGCCGTCTCGTGCCCTTTACTCAGCACGGCCTGCAGCGCGTACAGCACGCAGTCGAGCCCACAGTCGGCCACCAGCGGTGTCACGACGATTGCCGACGCGATGTGGTCGGACGCGGCCATGATCGATGTCGCCGCCCGGCCCGTGATACCCAACCGAACCAGCTTCATGAATCGCGCGGATGAACACTTCGCCCGCAGGACCCCCTCCGACAAGACCGGTGTCGACGGCAACGCCCACAACCGCGGTCGCGTCTTGCCCACGGTCGCCCACTGCAAGAGATCCACCGAATCGGTGATATGGGCCGCAATCGGAAAACGACCGAACTCCGGCTGCCGCAGCACCCATTCCAACAGCCGCACCGAAAGGCATTCGACGACGTCGACCTTGGCCTCCACAATCCGCTTGGCGACATCCGGCGGCAGCTTCGACCGCGGACGCCAGCGCGATGGGGGCACATGGATAACCGTGCACGGACCGAGTTCGAGCGCGTCAGGCAAACGGAGCGTCCGCGCCAGAACCGTTACCCGAACCGCGGCGTCCATCAGGCCGACCACGATCAGCTTCGTCACGCGGCCAAAACGTTCGACCGACTCATCGTCGATGACCAGGAGCACATGCGGCCCAGCCGCCCCGGCTCCCCCGGATTGTCCCGAATCTGGCGTCACGGTGCGCCGATTGGAACGGGCCCACGGAATGATGTCAAACCCGAATACGCCCGCCAACACCCCCCAGGACCATTGGAATCCACGCACCGGCCAGGAGCCCCGCTTGCGGCAGCACGGACCGCTTCATATAAAATCGGGGAGCGAGCAACATGCGAAATCCCGGTACCCCGATGGAATGTTCGCCGAAGCCCCGCCCTGCCGGCGCCTCGGCGACCCAACAACGTGAACCAGCATGCGTGTGGTCTTTGGTCTTGATGCGGTTGGAGCGAACCTTGCCGGAGGCGTCCTGAGTATCGGCAACTTCGACGGGGTCCACCTCGGCCATCAGCGGATTCTGGAAACCGCCGTCCGCCGAGCCGGTACCGTCGCGGGCCCCCTCGTCGCGGTCACATTCGAGCCCCACCCGCTCGCCGTGCTGATGCCCGACACGGCTCCGGCCGTCCTGACGCCGATGAACGAGAAACTCATCCGGCTCGCTGAGTACGGAGCCGACGCCGTCGTCGTCGTGCAGACCGACGCGCACCTCCTGTCGATCGAGGCTGACGCCTTCGTCCAGGATGTGATTCTCCGCCTCTTCAAGGCGGCCGTCGTCGTCGAGGGCCCCTCGTTCAACTACGGAAAGCACCGCCAAGGCAACGTGGACACACTGCGGGCCGCTGGAGCCCGATATGGCTTCGACGTCAAAATCGTCGAACCCGTTCAGCTTCAGACCGCCCCGGGACGCTATGACGTGATATCGAGTTCGATGATCCGCCGGGCACTCTCCGCCGGCGACGTCGCCCTGGCCGCGCGTGCGCTCGGACGCCCGTACGGCGTGATCGGCCCCGTGGTCGAGGGCCACGGCCGTGGTCGTGAACTCGGGTTTCCGACCGCAAATGTCGCCACTCCTGACCAGTTGCTGCCCGCTGAAGGCGTCTACGCCGGGCAGGCGACGGTTTCGGGCGAGACCTTCCCCGCCGCGATCAGCGTCGGCCGCACGCCGACATTCCAGGGCACGGCTAGACTGATCGAGGCCCACCTGCTGGACTTCGATCGCGCCGTTTACGGAAAAGAGATGCGTATCGAATTCACGGCATGGCTTCGCGGCCAGGAATATTTTGACTCGGCCGAAGCGCTCCAGGCGCAGATCGCGCAGGACGTCGAAGCCGTCCGCCACCGGGCGCCGACGGCGTAGTTGTCAACGACAACCGCTGGGCCCACAGCCGGGAGGATGCATGGCTATCTCCAACGATCAGTGGATTCGTGCCGGCCAGATGCTAAAGAAATGGCACCGCCCGCTCCTCGTGGCGCACGCGCGGCCGGACGGTGATTCGCTGGGCTCATTGATCGCCATGCGGCGGTTCTGCCGAAGCTGGGGCGCCGATGCGACGGCCATTCTCTCCGACGCGCCACCCGCCCGGTATGAAACCTGGATCCGCACCGAGCCATTCACACGCTGGCCAGCGACGCAAGCCGCCGACGCGGCCGACGGAATCGTCGTGCTCGACACCTGCACGTGGACGCAGCTCGAACCGATCGCCGAATTCCTCCGGGCATCAGCACTGCCGCGTATTGTCGTCGACCACCACAAGACACGCGAGACGCTCGTCGGGGCCGACCAGGAAGCGACGGTGCCGCAGGCGTACCTCATCGACGAAACCGCGTCTGCCGCCGCACTACTCGTTCACGAGTGGGCCCGCGCGATGGGATGGCTCGACAACGCGGACATCGAGACGGCCGACGCCCTCTTCATTGGCATGGCCACCGATACCGGCTGGTTCCGTTTCTCGAACACGGACGCCCGCACGCTATCCGCCGCGGCCGAACTGCTGGACCGCGGCGTGCAGCCGGATCGGTGGTATACGGCGATCTACGATCGCTCGACCCCGGCCCGCGTCCGGCTCAAGGCCGCCATGCTGGCCACGCTCGATATGGATGCCGACGACCGACTCGCCTCGGCGATCCTCACGCAAGACGCATTCGCGCAAGCCGGCGCCACACAGGCCGACACCGAAGACCTCGTGCAGGAGCTGCAGGAACTTGCGGACGTCGTCGCATCCACGTTGCTCATCGAGCAGCCGGACGGCCAGATCCGGCTCAATCTGCGAAGCAAGGCGCCCTATGTGTGCGGCCACGACGTCGATGTCGCCGCGATTGCCCGCACGTTCGGCGGCGGCGGGCACGCGCGGGCCGCTGGTGCCCGCATGCCCGGACCGATCGCCGAGGCGCGATCGCGTGTCCTGGCCGCGTTGCGAGCCGCGCTGGCCGCCGCGGGGCCAACCCACACCTGAGCCGACCGTGTGGTTGCACCCGGCGGAGATGCTCTTATGATCCCGCCAGAGCCCACGCGAACGCAGGATACCCGGCATGCTTCTGATCCTCTCCACCGCATTGCAGGTGATTGCCTTAACCTCCACCCCGGCCGCGGACGCCCTGGCACATGTCCCCGCCGACGCCTATGGGGCAATCGCCGTCCGGCCCGAGCAGGGGACGGCCCCGACGACCGGCCAGGCGGAGGCGGGCACCGCGTCCGGCGCCCTTTTCCACCAGTTCCTGACCCTCGGGGCCCAGCTCCGACTGCTCCCGGCGCAGGCTCGCGTCGTCGGTGACATCGTCGGCTGCCTGCCGTTGCTCGGACGCTATCCCTGTGCGTTCGCCCTGCTCGATATCACCTCGCGGCCACTGTCCAACGGCGGCTACCGCCTCAACGACATGCAAGCCGTCCTCGTGTTTGAAACGAACGGCGATCACGAACCGATCGCCGAGCGGATCCGGCAGTTGCTCGCGGCATACACCAACGCGGAACTGAGCCGTCTGGACAGGCACAGCGAAACAGGCCTCATCCGCTATCGCCTCACAGATTCGCGCCTGCCACCGTGGGCGATCATCGAATGGGCGGCGGTCGAGCAGCAGTTCGTGGTTGCGATCGGTCAAGGCGCCCTTGATCGAGCCCTGGCGGTACTGGCTGGCAATGCACCCGCACTCGCCAACGATGGGTGGACCGCCCAGGCCCGCCGAACCGCCGAAGCGGACGTGGCATTCTTCGAATGGATGATCGCCGTCGAACCGCTGCGGACCAGGCTCGGCGAGGTCGTACAAGGCCGGCCGGAAGAGGTACTCCGAGCCCTCGGCGCCGAATCGCTCGAGCGTGTGCTCGGCACGATCGGCACGCGCGGCCGCGCGGTGACCGCACATCTCGTTTCCCGCACGGCCGGCGCCGATCAGCACGTGACACTGTGCGAACCGGCGCCACCCGAAGACCCCGCCATGGCTGCTATTCCCACCGCGGCCACCCGATACGTCCTGCTGCGCCCGCCGATTGCCGAATGGATACGGGCCGCGCGCGCAGCCTGGCTGGCCTCACAACATGTCTCCAAACGCGAAGGCCTGTGCGCCGGCTGGGCCAGGCTGGAGCAGGAATATGGCTTCCGCGTCGAAGAGGACCTGCTGGCCCAACTCGGCACGCGCGTCATCATTCACGACTATCCGCCGCACCCGCTGCGGATCCCACTCCTGTGGACCGTCGCGATTGAAGTCGACGGCGATTCGGAACAGGTCCGGCGGGCTATTGAAGGCATGCTCCGCGCCTGGCAGGCAGCGCTCGTCCGTCAACTCGCGGAAACGCCCGATACCGGGCTGGCCCCGCAGCTTCAGCGGACAGGCGACGGGCTCTGGTTCTTGCGATTGGGGCTGGCTGGCCCGGCCATCGGCCTCCACCCGCGGTGGGTCATCGTCGGCTTCTCGCCCGAAGCCGTCCGCCGGAATCTCGTTTCCCTGCATGGACCCGGAAGCGATCCGCCAGCCGGTCAGCCGCCGGTTGACACCCCCCAGCCTGACCGGTAGAGTGACGGCGCGGTCTGGAAGCGCGGTAATACTGTGAGCCTAGCATGACAATCCAGAACTGGTCGGACAACATCATCGTCGTCGAACTGCAGGATGATCCGCAGTTCACCGACGATATCAACGCCCTGTTTGACTCGCTCGATTCACGTCAGGATGTAGACGTCGTCCTGAACTTCGGCGACGTGACGTTCCTGAACTCGTCGAACATCGCCAAGCTCCTGAAGCTGCGCAAGCAGCTCGTCGTCTCCAACGGCCGGAAGCTCAAGCTGTGCGGCATCAGCACGCACGTATGGGGCGTGTTCCTGGTCACCGGACTCGACAAGATCTTCGATTTCGCGGATGACGTGGCCAGCGGACTCGCCGGCCTCCAGATGAACCTCTAAGGTATCCCGCCCCGATCGATCCCCGTTCCGTGTACAAGCGTCAGCGGCCCGCCGCCTTTGCCGTCACCGGCCTGGATTCAATTGGCCAGGGCTCGTTGGACAGAAGCCGTACGCGCATGACCAGCAGCGCCGCCTCATACTGCGGATCGATCTCCGGATGGATGTTCTCGTCCTTCTCGTCCTCGTCCTCAGCGTCCGCCGCCTGCGTCGTGGTCGGCTGGGACGTGGCAGCCTCGGCGCCTTCCATCGCCCCGTTCGGCTCCTCGTCCGGCTCCATGTCGTCGAAATCGAGCGCATCGAGCGAGAGTTCCTGTTGATTCTTGCCCTTGAGCACGTCGCCCTTGCGACGCAGCTCCAACACCCGGCGCATCTCCTTCGGTACCAGCGACACGAGCACGTCGGGATCCACGCCCCAGATCGCGTTGCCGGGCTCCTTCTGAATGCACCGTCCGTTGGGCAGGTAGTACTTCGCGGTCGTCAGCTTGATGTACGAAGCGCCACTCGGTCCGCCGAGCGCTTCGAGATTCTGCACCAACCCCTTGCCGAACGTCCGCTCGCCCACGATCAGGCCGCGGTGGTGATCCTGGATGGCGCCCGACACGATCTCCGACGCGCTGGCACTGATGTCGTTGACCAGCACGATCATGGGCACGTCCATCAGGCCGTTTCGTCGCGAGGAGGAAACCTCCTGTGGACTCGACGCGCGTCCCTTCGTCGAGACGATCACGCGATCCGCCGGTAGCAGCAGATCACAAATCTCGACCGCCGTCTTCAACAGCCCGCCCGGATTGAACCGCAGGTCGAGAATCACGCCGCGCATCCCGTCACGATGCAGCGCCTCGAGCTGGTCGCTCAACTCCGCCGCCGTATCCTCCATGAAGCCCGTCAACCGAACGTAGGCGATCTTCATGTCCGGGTCGGCCCAGCAGTTCCACTGCCCGTTCACCTCGCGGCTCACGCCCTTGACCGTACGAATCTTGAT
>JAFGKA010000112.1 GCA_016928855.1 Phycisphaerae bacterium | reverse complement strand
GGCCGCGTGAAGGCGGCGAACTGGGCCCGTCCAATCCGGTGGTGCAGACGTCGAACCGGCGGTTCCGCGACAGCGAGTTTCTGCTCGGCCGCCGGTTCACCGAAGGGCGCGACGCGGTTCGCGTCCGTGTCACCTTCACGCCGGTGTTGCGTCCGCTGCTGCCGGGAGGACCAATCCCCGAGCTGGCCTGGAGCGAATTGCGGTACGCGGCGTATTGTTTCGTTATGCCGGCGTCGCTACTGGCGGAATAACGATGCGGCAGAAGGAGTGAGCACGGATGGCTGAGCACGGAACCGCTGAGCGAGACGGGCCGTCGCCCGAGCGAGTCGAGACGCTCCAGTGCATGGAGATCATTGGCGGCAATGAAGCGCTGCAACGAGCGATCGCCGCACCGGGGCTGGACATCTGGGTGGACAGCCAGCCGTTGGGCGGCAAGGCGGGTGGCGATATTCACTATTTCTCGATGTGCGGCTCGGGCCGCGTGACGCGACTGGCCGTCGCGGACGTTTCGGGGCATGGCGCCCATGTGGACCCGATGGCCCGCTCGCTACGGCAACTGATGCGCAAGTACATCAACATGCTCGACCAGACCCGTTTCGCGCAGGCGCTCAACCGCGAGTTTCCGCTTGAAGTCGGCGACGACTACTTCGCCACGGTCCTGCTGGCGACGTACTTCGCGCCGACGGATCACCTGATCATCTGCAACGGCGGGCATCCGCGGCCGCTCTGGTTCAGCCAGCGGAGCCAGCGATGGCATCCGCTCGACCCTTCACTACAGGATACCGGGCCGTCGATCGCCGAAGCGAAGGGGACCTACGCGCTGAGGCCGGTGGCGAATCTGCCGCTCGGTGTGATCGAGCCCACCCACTATTACCAGTTCGATATTCAGCTCGCCGAGGGTGACGTCGTACTCATCTATACCGATGCACTGATCGAGGTGCCGCGCGCCGATGGTGCGCGTCTGGGCGAGGCGGGCTTGCTCGCGCTGGCCGAGTCGATCGCCCCGGCGGCGCCGGCGCAGGTGGCCCGGGCCCTCCTCGACGCCGTCGCCGCATGGTCCGGCCATGCGGCCGCCGAGGACGACCAGACGCTCATCGTCCTTCGCCATAACGCCTCGGATCCGCCCAGAATGAACGTGAAGCAGGCGATCCGGTCGCTGGCCAAAATGATCGGCCTTCGTCGTGTGTGAGTGTGCGTGATGCCCATCGCGTTCGCCACGTTCGTTACTTGAATGCGTGAAAGACCATGCGATGCGTCGGTAGCTGGCGGAGCAGGACCTTGCGCCCGATTGCCTTGGCCATCTGCCAGAGCCGCGCCGTGCCGGTTGGCCAGACGATTTCGACGCGGCGGAAGCCTACGCAGCGCAGCATCGCCACGACGGCCGCCGGGTTCGGCCCGCACCAGTTCGTCGGATCGTTGGAAAGTTCCGTGCCGGGATAGATCGCGATCGTCGGCCGCCGCAGCATCCAGAGATCGATCACCGTTTCGAGGATGAGGCGTTCACGCGTCATCGCCGCGAGGCGGCGCAGCGCATCGAGCGGATCCTGCAGGTGATAGAGCACACCGAGAAAGAGCACGACGTCGAATGTCCCGACCGTTTCGACGCACAGGTCGGGGATGTCGATGTCGCGGTCCTCGACCTGCGAGCCGAGTCGTTCGCGTGCGAATTCGAAGCCGGCCTTCGTGCCCCAGCCCGGGCCGGACCAACTGAAATGGTCCGTCGCGAGTACCCGGGCAGCGCCGCGGCGCTCGGCCTCGAACGAATACGCGCCGTCCCACGCTCCGACATCCAGCACGCTCTTGCCCGTCAGGTCCGCCGGCAGGCCGATCCGCGCCATGAACGGCGGCGTTTTGTTGAAGCCCGGCGTGATGATACCGTCGCCGAGGTCCATCGTGTGGTACCAGCGGATTTCGGCGACACGTTTTCGCGCTTGCTCAGGTGTCATACCATGCAACATGCTTGTATCGTGCAAGAACAGCCTTCCCGCGGTGGGCCATACGGCAATGCCGGTCATCAGACCGCCTGAAGCCGGCAAGAGCCGCATTCTAGCGACGCCGGCAAACGATGTCATGTTCCGCAACGGTGGCTGTTCCCTGCGAGCGCAGCCGCGGATTGGCGTGCGCGCGGACGGCCGTCTATGATGGGCGCACCGATTTCGTGTCGTTGCGTCGAAATCGGTCGCAGGAGACCTGGACGTGCACCGGACAAGGATGGACAGGTGTGGCCGTCGAATGCGGTTCGGGGCTGTCGTGCTGGCCGTGGTCGGCGGAGGACTCTGGCCACGCGGGTATGCCACCGGCGCGCCGGTGGCGCCGGCGCCGATGCCGGCCGACCCAGCTTCCTCAGTACTCGCACATTTTTCGGCCATCCTCGACGATTCCGAGGAAGCCGCCCATCTCCTGAAACGCGCGGACGATGCCATCGAGCGACAGGACTGGAAGCTGGCGACCGACGCGCTGCAGCGTCTGATCGAACTGCCCGGCGACAGCGTGCTTCAGACACCCGAGGGCGTCTACGAGTCGGCCCGTCGGCATGCCCATCGGAAGATCGCGGCGTTGCCGGTCGACGGGCTCGCGACGTATCGCCTGCTGCACGATGCCCAGGCCCGCGTGACGTATGAGCGTGCCATCGCGGCGTATGACCGCGCGGCCCTGCGCGGGATCGTCGATCGCTTTTTCCTGACGCAGGTCGGCGACGATGCCGCGATGACGCTGGCGGGCTGGGAACTCGACGAAGGCCGTCCCGCGGCCGCGATCGCGCTGCTGCTCGATCTGCAGACACTCTACCCGGACTCGGACATCCCGAATGTTGAGGTTTCGGCGACACTGGCGCTGGCCGAGGCGCTCGCGGGCCGTCGCGTGGCTGCGCAGCGACGCATCGATATTCTGAGGAAGACCGTCGAGCTGGACGACCGGACGGATCCTCGTCTCGACGCGATTGACCGTGCGTTGGCCAGTCTATCGCCGGTGGCCGGCGCGCGGGGCGACGATTGGCCGGTGTTCATGGGTGATTCGGCGCGGATGGGACGGATGCCGCTGGTCGAACCGTCGAACCTGCCGGAGGCGCCTTGGCGGATCGAACTGCCGCACGCGACCGCTGGGCCACTCCGCGACGTGGAGAGCATCCTGCGCGAGGCCGACGTCCTGCCTCTGCCGGAGTTGGTGACGGACGGACAGCTCGGCGTGGTCAAGTGCGAGGGCAACCTCCTGGCGTTTGACATGATCACGTTCGAAACCGTCTGGGCTGCGATGGATCCGGCCCAAGCGACGACGGAGGCCGCCCATGAGCAACAGATCCTGTTCGGGCAGCCGGAACGTTCGCCCGCCACGGTAGCCTTTGAGAGCCAGGGGCGTATTCAGCGGCTGCTGCTGGATACGGTCGATGCCAGCGTGACGCTGTGCGGCGGCATGGCCGTCACGGTTCAACGCAGTGCCGACAGTCTGGATGCCTTGCGGGCCGAGGCCCGCGATACGCGGATGCCCGGTTTCGCCCCGCAGGGGCCGCTCGTGGTGCGTCCCGGTGTTGACGGCATGGCTGATCGGATTGCCGCGTTCGACCTGGAGACGGGCGAGCTTCGCTGGCAGAGCGGCCAGAGCGAGCAAGCGGATGACCCGCTGAAGACGGTCGAGTTTCTCGCAGTCCCTGTTCCGGTGCGCGACCAACTGTTGGTGCCGTACCGCAGCGGCGCGGATTTCTG
>JAFGKA010000111.1 GCA_016928855.1 Phycisphaerae bacterium | reverse complement strand
TACACACGAATCAGGGTGACATCGTCATCGAGCTGTTCATGCACCAAGCGCCGACGGCGGCCGCCAACTTCCTTCAGTACCTGCAGGAAGGCTACTACGACGACGCGATCTTTCACGATACAGACACAGCGAAGATCGCTGGTGGCGAGGTAACGACAAGCCTCTCACCGAAAGCGGCCAGACCCCTCGTCAACGAATCCAATAATGGTCTCGCGAACCTGCGCGGCCGCGTGGCGCTATACGGTCCGGAAGGGGTGGCCTCCGGAGTGCCCGCATTCATCATTAACCTCGAAGACAATCCGACCCTCGACTATTCGCTGGCGGCCGAGGAGCGCGTGGACTACACGGTCATCGGACGGATCGTGCACGGCATGAACGTGGCCAAGGCCATCGGCGCGCTCGACAGGACGAGTCGCGGAGAGTTTGGGCGATTGCCGACCACGTCCGTGTCGGTCAACGACCCGGATCTCGCGATTACGGACTACCTCGATCCCGATGACCCCGATGACCCACAGGAGCCGGAAACCGTGCGAGTGTGGCTGGAGACAACGATGGGCGAGATCATATTGGAAGTCCTGGTTTCCGAGGCACCGGTAACAGCGGCGAATTTCCTCGAATACGTCGACAGCGGCTTCTACGATGGAACCATCTTCCATCGGGTCATTCCCGGTTTCGTCGTGCAGGGCGGCGGATTCCAACCGGGCCTGGTTACGCGAGAGGGTGTGCGAGATCCAATCATCAACGAGTTCAGTCCCCAACGGAGCAACGTGCGCGGCACGTTGGCGATGGCCAAGCGGGGCGATGATCCGGACTCGGCGACTTCACAGTTCTTCTTCAATCTTGTGGACAACTCGGGCAATCTCGACAACCAGAACGGTGGTTTCACCGTGTTTGCGCGCGTGGTTGCAGGCATGGAGGTCGTGGATGCGATGGCGGCTGCCGAAACGACGACAAAAACGACCTCCGAAGGCAACGCCATAGACGATGTTCCGGTAACGGAGATTGTTCTCATCACAGCCGCACGACTGTGACGGCGTTGCGCGCCGCGAGGAGACGCCACTCCACGCGACGCGGTGACGAAACGGGAACCGCCACAGACCAAGCGGAACGGGGGTCGGCACGCTAGCGATGTTCGACCCCTCTACGTCGAAGACCCCACGCCGTACGTTCTATTCCCCAACCTGGAAATAGACCGAACCTGCCGCGCCACGTGCACCGATAAATCCCAACAGCCGTCGGATGACTTCGTGGATACAGCCGACCAAACGGTCGGATATCGCGACGGACAGAACGCCAATTCGGGAATCGCTATCATGAAGGAACTCGTTGCTCACATTCAGGAACTCAGCCAGGAAGGCCTGATTCGCGAGTTGCTGTTCTTTCGTGGACGGCTGCGGCTCGATTTCACGGAAGCGTTTCTCACTTCATTGCCACCGGATCAGCTCCGGCATTTGTTGTTGGCGGCGTGCCTTCAATCCGCCGAGCCCAAACCACGCCGGGCGGCTTGTTGAATCCGTCCGCTGGCCTGCCGTTTGAAGTGACCGGCCAGTGCCGGCGCCATGGGCCCTGCCTCATCCCCTCCACTTGATTCCCCTCCAACACGGCGGGTGCATGTCTGGCCGGTCCTGGATAGAATCCACGACGTATGCGGCCGCGGAACACGATCGTCGATTGGCTCGTCTATGCCGGTGTGCGGATCTACTGCATGATCTCGCTGATGTTCCCGATCGACATCAACCTTCGCACGGGGCGATGGTTAGGGTGGATCTGGTACAAGCTGATGGCGCGCCATCGGAATCGCGCCGAAGAGCACCTCCGCTTCGCGTTCGGAGACAGCCTGTCGCGGCGCGAACGCGACCGCCTCGTACGCAAGAGCATGCAGCAAATGACGATGATGGCGATCGAGGTGCTCCAGACCCCCCGCATTATCAGCGAGTGGACCTGGCCCCGGCACGTCCAACTGAAGAATCTCAGCGAGGCCGTCGAGGTGCTGCTGGATCGCCGCGGCGCGATCCTCCTGACGGGCCACTACGGTAACTGGGAGCTGCTGGGCTTCGCGCTGGCGGCGCTCGGGTTCAAGATGACCGCGGTGATGCGGCCATTGGATAACGCCTATCTGAATGACTACCTGATGGACCAGCGTCAGGCGCGCGGACTCGATCTGCTCTACAAGAAGGGCGCCACCCAGTCGGCGGAGGATATCCTCGAGGACGGCGGCCTGCTCTGTTTCATCGCGGATCAGAACGCGGGCAGCAAAGGGCTCTTCGTTGACTTCTTCGGGCGCCAGGCATCCACCTACAAGTCCATCGGGCTGCTGGCCATCCGCCACGAGGTGCCGATCATTGTCGGCTACGCCCGCCGCTTGAGCCCGCAATTCGAGTACGAAATCGGCGTCAACCGGATTATCCGCCCGCATGAATGGCAGGGCCGCGACGACGAACTGCTTTGGATCACGCAGGAATACACCCGGGCGATCGAGGCGTTTGTCCGCGAAGCCCCCGAGCAGTATTTGTGGATCCATCGCCGCTGGAAATCCCGCCCGCCGGCTGAGCGGGTGGCAGCGGCAGTAGCGACGGCAGCCACCTGATACAGCGCCAGGGGGAGCGATCGTCGGGGTTTGACACCCCCGCGATGCGCCCCTATAAGCACAAGGAACCGGAGCGCAGACGTCGCTGAGTAGACAAGGAGGTTTGAGACGATGGCAGGTGCGAATACGCTC
>JAFGKA010000110.1 GCA_016928855.1 Phycisphaerae bacterium | reverse complement strand
GGCGCAAAAGAACAGCCCGGGTGGTTGGCCCGGGCTGTGTGGGGTGCATTTCGGATGCGATCGAGCTTATCCGCCGACAAGCGAGATCGCGTTCGTTCCATAGATCAGATAGGCTTCGCCGGAATCGAGCCGTCGCTGGCTCGGCGCAGCCGGATTGACGAAGTCGGCGGTCGGCGCGCCGATCAGGATGTCGCTGAATCCGTCACCGTCCACATCGCCGGCGGCTTCCGCACATTCGAGGGGTGCTTCCTCGGCCGTGCCTGTGGCGAACGGACTGATGAACACCATACCCGGCAATTGCGTCGTGCCCACCTGCGAGAGCAGGAAGATCTGGTTGTGCAGATGCAGTCCACCAAAGACGAGGTACACCACGCCCCGGCGCAACTGCCCGCCCACCGCCAGCACCTCGTTCGAGGCCACGATGAGCAGGTCGCCGAACCCGTCCGCGTTGAAGTCACCCGCCGAGGCGATATGGGCCCCCGCCAGGCCGTTTTCCTGCGTGCCGAGGAACCGCACGCCGGGCAACTGGTTCGTGCCGATCTGTGTGATGTTAAAGATGTTCTCGCCGGTCAGCATGCGTCCGCCGAACACGACCGCGACCATGCCCGAATCGTTCAGCCCGTTGGCGTCGAATTGTGGAACGCCGATCCCGATGTCCGCCAGGGAGTCGCCGTTGATGTCGCTCAGGTATCGATTCGCGCGGCCGACTTCCTCGCCGTGGCTGACGCCGTGGATTTCCACGCGCGGCGGGTTCTGGCTCGAGAAATCGATATTGCCGATGTCGATGCGGCCGAACAGGATGTAAACGAGGCCGTTGTCCATGAAGCCGCTGCGATCGGCCCCGGGTGCGCCCATCAGGATGTCCTGGTTGCCGTCGAGGTTGAAGTCACCGGCGGCATCGGCATAGCCAAGATGATCCCCCGGCGAGCCACCGACGAACATGCGGAATCCGGGGTACGTGAGTGAGCGAAAGGAGCTACATGCGACTGTTTCGACGCAGTGGTAGTGTGGGATCGAGTTGAACATGTCCGCATTATCGTTGGGATCGTAGTTCACGATGTCCTGGCCGAACGTCAAGACGACCTGACCGCGTCCTTCCACGGCCATCGGTCCGGACGTAAGGATCTCCGGTCTCGCATCTGTGTACGATCCGCCGAGTGCTTCGTCATACCGTAGCCACTGCCCCCCACTTCCACCGGGGATCCGGCCATACGCATGATTATCCCAGCCGTCGCTCAGGGGAGGCATCGAAGCGACGGTTTCTCCGAAACGGGTCGTGGGCACAATCCTGTACGGCCAGTCGACCTGGGTGGCGTCAAACTCGTACCACGCGCCACGAAACCTTGCGCCCGGATTGGGTTTGAAGCTGCCGGAGCTATTGCCTTCGTGCCATCCGATTCCGGTCAGATTGATCGTACCGCTACGGCGATCCCGCGTCGGTGGCTGCGGGTCATCTCCAGTCTCATCTCCCGGCGTTTGGGTGAAGAGGTTGATGCTGTCCACGTAGACCATATAGCCGCCCATGATTGGCGTCTGTCGTCCGAGATCGAAGTCATTCGAGCATACGAACGGCGCCGTTCCCACGCATGCGATATCTTCCCAGGCGTCGTACTGGCCTATCCGTGTAATCGGTGGTTCACCCGGGTCGTAGGGGTTCGGTAGCAGATCCCGGTAGCACGTGTTTCCCGCGTTGCATGGCGTGTCATCGTGCCAGTCCTCCCATGCCTGTACGAACGGAAGACCGAAAAGGAGTTCGGGTGCCCCATCGTTGCTGAGATCGTCAACGAACGAGACGGAATGGATTCCGTCACTGGCCTCCACCCGGGAGTTCGTGAATACAATACCGTCGATCAGTGTTCCGACGCTGTTTAAGGAAACCACGCCGCCAAAACGCGCGTTGGCGCGTCCGAACGGCATGGCCGCCGAGCCAACCGGCCCGCTTTCGAAGGGGCGGCCGAACTGGGACACGATCACGAATTCGTCGGCGCCATCCTGGTCGACGTCCGGAACACGCGTGAAGGCGTGACCGGTCCGGCCGCCGGCATCAAACCCCTGGAACGTCGCGCCGGCCAGTGTGCGACCGATCTGGCCGACATCGACGACGGACTCGCTGACCGTTGCCAGGACGCTGATGCCGCCCGGGGCGTAGGCACGCACCGTCCGGTTCTGCTGATCGGTGACGTCGATGCGGACCCGGTATGGCAGCCCGTCCGTGCGCGGCGGTATCCGGGTGGCGTCAATCGTCAACGTCAGGACCGGCATCTGCGCCACGTCTGTCGGGTCGCATCGTCCTGTGGCGCAGGCAAGCAGAATGGCGCCGTTGACCTGGCGTGGGAACGTGCCACGGCAAACGGCGTCGACCTCGGCTTGCGTCTGGAATCGGACATCGTTGTCAGGCACCTGGTCGAGGTCCAGCAGAATGAGCACGTTCGCGACGTCCTCGGTGTCCGGATCATTCGCGCACCAGCGAATTGAGACGCTGTCGCGATGGCGTACACCGTGGACGACGGACGGCTCAACCACCATGGCAAACGGTGGCCGGTTGTTCGTCGGTTGCATACCCGCCGGCAGCAGCAACAGCCGACCTCCGGCCGGAATCGAGACTGTCGGATTTACGTCGTCAGTCACAATACCGCGGAGGTAATAGGTTCCAGGGGTAAGCCCGGCCGTGTCGAGTGTGACTGAGCCGAACCCGCCGATGTCATCCTCGAAACCGGAAGCGAGAACCACTTCGTTTCCGTTGTTGGGCGACGAGTCGGCGTCCAGCAGAATCGTGTATCGTGCGTTGCTGTCTGAATCACTGACCGCCCATGAGACGATGGTTGTGTCGCCGAGGGCGAGGTCTATGTCGACGGCCGGTTCTGTGAACGCAAGCTGAGGCTGGGCGTTGCCGCTGCCACCGACCGACTGCGCCGTCGTATCTCCGTTGGGCGGGATCGGTATCACCACGGAACTTCCGGGGCACCCTTGGCCGACAGAGAACGAAGCAGCCACCGCACATCCGACCATCACCGCTGCGGTCATTGCCGACCCGGTCCACGTCCTATGCCGACGCGTTCGGCGGCCGCCATGCTTCGTTTGCATATTTGAGTCCTTGGCTGTGTTGCGCATCATCCGCTGAAGACCTCCGAAGGTCGTCGGGGGGTAATCGTGTTCGTTGGCGAGCCGAAAGCTCCCCGGTGGCCGAGGGCCCCGTCGCATTGTCCCGTGTGGCTGCGGCCGGGACGCCCAACCGGCGTGCCGATTCGCACCGCGGCAGCCCGAGCATTCTAGTTGGAACCCAGAAGTCGGGTCAACCCGACCTCCTGCCGCAAGTTCCGCTCAGGGCGGGCTTTGACCGTGGACGCAGACCGGGCCGCTTCGAGCCCTGGGGCCGGAAATGGGCGTGAATTCAGAGTTTCGACGCGGTATGATCCCGATGGCGGAGGCGTGGCCTATCCGGGCTGCCTCCCGAGGAGACGCCATGACACCAGGTACATTCAGGACGCTCGCGATTCTGTTCTGGTTGTTCGCCACGATCGGCCCGCACGCTCTCGCCGAGCCAGCGGCGATGTCCCAGCCTGCCGCCAGCGAGGCGATTACGTTCGAAACCGTGACTCTGGCCGAGGGCGGGCCGACGGCGACGTTGGAGATTGCATTCAGACCGAGCCCGCTTCAACGCCGGCCGGTGATTCTGATGATGGGTTCGCTCGAGCCACGGCAGTTGCCGCCCTGGAGCGAGGGACTGCTCGCCGAGGGCTTTATGCTCGCCGCCTTCCGCGTAGCGCACGAGCCCGACGCCGATCCGGCGAAACGGCCGCAATGGCTGTTTTTTGACCAACGTTTTGCCCACAGCTATGTGCTCGGCGGCTACCGGGCGCCTCAGGACGCCGGGCGGGTCATCGACTACCTCGTTTCTCGCGGCGATGTCAATCCGGACAAGATAGGATGGCTAGGTAGTTCATCGACGGGTATCCCCGGGCTCGCGGTCGCGACGCGCGAGCCTCGGCTGGCGGCGATCGTGGCGTTCGTCAGTACGGGGGCCTATCGACAGTGGCTCGAAACCTGGCACACCAACGGGCTCTGGCGGGGCGAGACGAAGGACCTGTGGCCCGAGACGGAGGCACTACTGAAACATGATCCGATCCTGCATGTCGAGACGATGTACCCCACGGCAGTGCTGATGGTTAGCGGCGGTGCGGACAAGGTCGTGGACCCGAGGACGGCCCGGGCGTTTGTTGAAGCGGCGCGGCCGTACTACGCCCGCGACCCGGATCGACTGCGGCTGGTGGTCTATGAGGGTTTTGGGCACAACCTGCCGATCGACGTCGTGAGAATGTACGCCGAGCACTGGTTCCGCCTGTACCTGCATCCGACCAGGCCGCCGCCGAAACCGCCGGCAGAGGCCGCCAACCTGCGGGAATCCGCCGATCGGACACGGATCAACGCGGCGGATCACCAGGACGTTGTCGGCGCGAAGTAGAGGCGGGCTCAGCCGCGCTTGCGTTGCAGTGAGCGGAACGCCGCAGGCAGGCATTCCAGGATGTCGGTGGCGATGAGTGAGATCTGCCCGTGCTGGCGTGCCGCCAGATCGCCTGCTCGCCCGTGCACGTGGACGCCGAGCGTCGCGGCGTCAAAGAGCGAAAGGCCCTGGCCGATCAGCGCCGCGATGATGCCCGTGAGGACATCGCCGCTGCCGCCGGTGGCCATCCCGGGGTTGCCCGTGCGATTGGTGAAGAGCCGCTGGCCGTCGGTCACGAGCGTGCCGGCGCCTTTGAGGACGACGACAGATCCATCGCCGAGCTGTTCCCAGCACCGTATTGCGGCGGCTGGCCGGTCGGCCTGGACAGCGGCGGTCGAGGTGCCGAGGAGCCTGGCCATCTCGCCCGGATGAGGCGTGAGCACCCATTGGGCGTTCGACACGCGGGCCTTCGCACGCCCGAGCCGACTGAGCAGGTTGAGGCCATCGGCGTCGATCACGACGGGCTTGGCCGAGCATGCGGCCAGCAGACGATGCCACCGCCGATCAAGTGGCGCGGGCCCTGCACCGATGCCGGGGCCGAAGGCGACCACATCCACGGCGGCGATCACGTCCGCCAGCCGGGAGCCGTCCTCGTCGATAAGCCCGGTGTTTGTGTGCCGCAGGGGGATACTGGTCGCACAGGATGCCAGGCCAGCCACCGTCGGCTGGATCGTCGCGGGCACGGCGAGCGTCACCAGCCCCGCACCGCTGCGCAACGCGGCGTTGGCCGCCAGAGCCGGGGCACCGATCATGCCGGTACTCCCGCCGATGACGAGCACGCGGCCGAAGCTGCCCTTGTGCGCATCGCGTTGCCGTGTGGGGATTGCGGGCATCGTTCGGGTTGGCTTGGGTTTCCTGCTCATGGTTTGTGACAAGCCGACCGGCGGGGCGGATCACGCCCGTTTGCCGGATCGTCTCTTCGTCTTGCACGGCGTCGGGGCCTCGTCCGGCCTGGCTTCCGCGCGGCGATTGATCAGCGCCGCCATGTAGCCGGCGGCGAACCCGTTGTCGATATTGACGACCGCGACGCCGGCGGCGCAACTGTTGAGCATCGTCAGTAGCGGAGCGAGTCCGTGGAAACTCGCGCCGTAGCCGACGCTGGTCGGCACGGCGATGACCGGAGAGTCGACGAGTCCGCCGACAACGCTGGCCAACGCACCCTCCATGCCGGCCGTAACGATCACCACGTTGGCCGCTTGCAACTCCGCGGAAAAGCCCAGCAATCGATGAATGCCGGCCACCCCGACATCGTAGTAGGTTTGGGTGACCTGATCCATGATCTCGGCGGTGACGCGGGCTTCCTCGGCGACGGGAATGTCGCTGGTTCCCGCCGCGACGATCGCGATGCGCCCGGCGGACGGCTCGGCCGGTCGCTGGCGCAGACAGATCGTCCGGGCTCGCTCGTTGTATTCCGCCTTGGGGAATTTTTGCTTGACCGCGGCAAAGACCGGGCGTTCGGCCCGCGTGGCCAGCACGTTGCCGCCAGTCTTTGCGCAGCGTTCGACGATGGTGACGATCTGGTGCGTGGTCTTGCCGGCGCAGTAGATGACCTCGGGGAATCCGCACCGCAGCGCCCGGTGGTGGTCCACCTTCGCGAAGCCGAGATCTTCGAAGGGCAGGTGGCGCAGCTTGACCAGTGCCGCCTCGACATCGGTTCGACCGGCACGGACTTCC
>JAFGKA010000109.1 GCA_016928855.1 Phycisphaerae bacterium | reverse complement strand
GCCTGGGCCGCCGGCGTCGATGGCATCTACACGTTCAATCGCTTCAATCCGCAAGATCCGATCTTCCGGGAACTCGGCGACCCGAAGAAACTCGAGGCGCTCGAATCCACATACGAGTTCATCCCAGGCAGCAGCATCGACAACTGGCTCAAGGACGGCAAACGATTCCTCAAGGCGCCGCAGTAGTCAGCCGCACACGACGCTGCCGTGGTCTGCCGGCTCGGACGACTCATGTCGCTGGCCTTGTGGCTCTGTGGGCTGCACGATTGTACGCCGGTGGACGTAGCGGCCTATGTTCTCACAAGGGGGTTCCTGAGCTCAGGTAACACGCGCATGCCAGACGGCCGGCAAGACGCCGACTGCTACATCGAAATGGCCAAACCTCAGGGGGCGGCGTTGACGCGCCGCATCAGACGGGCCCCGATTCCTTGACCGGCGCAGCGCCGGGGGCGTTGAGCGGGCGCAGGTTCAGCCCGCCGTCGAGATCGAGCGTGAGGCTCCATCGCTGGCCCTCGGTCATCGGGGCGTAGACCGCCTCGCCCTGGGCGACACGGATGCCCTCGGCCTTGGCCAGCTCCGGATTTGTGGCATACGACCAGAACTGGTTCCAGAGTTTCTGCTCGAAGTCGCTGGGTTGCGCGTGGATGCGGAAGATATCGGGGATGCTCCCATCGCTGTCGATGAGCGGGCCGTCCTTCGGCGCGAGCACCTCGCTGAACAGCCGTCGGAACAGCATGATGTTTTTGCCCCGCAGCGGATCGCCGGCGGCGACGTATTCCTCGGCGAACTTGATGACGAGGCCGTCGAAGTAGAGCACGTGACCGGGCAGGCAGAACTCACGCGGCGCCAACGGGTAGCCGTCGCGGTCCAGCTCGATGAATTCGATCTGCGTGCTTTCGATCCGGCCCTGCGCATCGCGATCCTGACGCACGACGAGGACGTCCGCGACGCGCTGCTCGCGCGACAGCCGCTCGACGACCTGCTGTAGCTCGTGGCGCTCGCGTTCGAGCTGGTCGCGTTCGGCGCGGAGCCTGGCCCATTCACTGAACCCGAAGTACGAGTTCGTGAGCCCGATGCCCACGCCCAGGGCTGCCAGAGCACAGATCCAACGCAGAAGTCGCATGTCGCTTATCCCAGGCTTCCGGTTGCCGCCGGCTCGCGCGCAACCATCCCCTTCTACGGGATCTTATACGTTCCATTTCCGTCCGGCGCCGCAGGTCCTTCGCCGTCGACCGGTGCTCATAGCTCCGAGTCCCGTTGTCGCAAAGAGAATGGCCATACCGAAGAAGCCCATGTCGCCGCACGGGTCCACCTCGGGGTTCGTCAGCTCGGTCGAGTCGTCCTCACTGCCGTTGGTCGAATCGCCGCTGCCGCTCGTGTCGTCGCTGGACGTTGTGTCAGCCGGCGGTGGCGTCTCGGGCGTCGGCACGGCGATCGGAATCGTGATGGACACGGTATACGGACCGCCGGTGTCCTTGCCGTCGGAGACCTGCCAACTGAACGTGTCCGTGCCGGAATAGTCGTAGTTGACCTGGTACACGACAGCCACGCCCGCATCGCCGACGGCGAAAGTGGTGCCGGTGTCCGAGACGGCAGCGCCGCCGGCGGTGATCCGGCCCTGGCTCGGCAGCGCAGTAAAAGAGATTGTCAGCGTGTCGCCGTCCGCATCGGTCGGCAGGAGTGTCATCGCGGCCTGGCCGGCCGTGTCAGTGACCGCTTCGCTGCTGACGCCGACGGGAGGCGTGTTGATCGTCAGGCCGATGACGCCAAGCGTCGAGGTGCCGAAGCCATCGGTGACCTCGTAGTGGAAGCTGTCGGTGCCCAGGTAGCCGGCAACGGGGCCGTACGTGACGGTGCAGCCGTTGTCGGGGATCGTGTACGGCAGCATGTCGCTCGTAATCGTGACGGTTTCTGCCTTCAGGAGGCCGTGCGCCGGCAGGCTCAGCAGGACATACGAGATCGGATCCCGGTCGGCGTCGTTGCCCAGCAGTGTGATTGTTTGGGTGTCGCCCGGAGGTGCGAAGACTCTGAAGCTTTCAACGGTCGGCTCTGTGTTGGCATAGATTGTGATTGTGGCCACGTCGCTGGAGGTCTCCCAGTCGTCACTTGCTTCGAACGTGAAGGCGTCCGGCCCGTGAAAGGCCTCATCCGGTGTGTACGTGACGTCGGCCGAACTCAATGTGCAGGGCAGGTCCGATGCAGTCAACGTCGTGCTGCCGGCCGCCAGCGTGCCGTGGCCGGGCAACGTGACGATGGTGAATGTGAGCGTGTCGCCGTCGTCGTCGCTTCCGGTCAGGGTGATCTTGACGTCCTCATCCGGCGGTGTCGAAGCTGTGGCGTCGGTGCCGGCGGGTTCCTGGTTGACCGAGACGGTGACGGTCGCGGCGGTGGATGTGTCCGTACCGTCGTCGGCCTTGTAGGTGAACGTGATATCCCCGTGCGTGTCTTCGTCGGAGATGTAGTCTATATCGGTGCCATTGCTCGGGATCGCATAGGGCAGATCACCGGAGCTGATCGTTGCGCCGTCGTCTTCGAGGGTACCTTCGCTTGGCAACGACGTGATGACGTAGCTGAGCGTGTCGCCATCGTCATCGTCGCCGCTGAGCGTGATGGTAGAGACCGTCGAAGGAGCCGTGAGTTCGTCGATGTCGTCGGCGACCGGGGCCGTATTCGCGCGGGCCGGCGCGGCCGTAACCAGGACGAACGCCGCGGCACAGAGAATGCGCCGCCAGCCGTACCGTGATGACAGGCTACTGCCGGGGTGGCATGGGTCCCGATGTAGTCGGGAGAGGTTGAAGGCCGAAGGGTTTGCCCGTGTGGGGACGTCTCCGCGCATGGGCGCGTCAGGCGTCGCTGCGGCACGGTTGCAGCCGAGGTCGGCTTCACGAGGCTGAGCAGGCTGACTGGCGAACATACGACCCTCCGGGCCCATTATGGCGCAACACAACCGTCGGCCGCGCGCGCGCGCCGACGCCCCTCCGATATTCTCTGCTTCGGCGGGATGGCGAACGCGGTTTAGGTTCGGCGGGAGACGTCCGAGAAAATCGGCGTTTACGGGGTTGACGTTGGGCGCAAATCGGCTTGGCGTACTGATCGGTGTCGATCGGCCCGATCAGCAATCAGAAATCATAATCCGCAATGCGTTACCGTTCGTACGCCGGCTCCGGTGTCTGGTCGAGCAGGTGGCCGACGATGTCGACGGCGGTGATTCCGTCGCCGGTGGCGTTGTAGTTCGGGATGACCCGATGCCGCAGGACCGGCAGCGCGACGCGGCGGACGTCGTCGACGGACGGGGCGGGTCGGCCGACGAGAACCGCCCGGGCCTTGGCTGCGAGGACGAGGTATTGCGATGCACGCGGGCCGGCACCCCATTCGACGTACTGGCGGATGTAGGCGTCGGCCTTGTCGCGCGGGCGCGAGGCACGGGCCACCGCGCAGGCGTACTGGACGACGTGGCGGCTGACCGGGACGCGGCGGACGAGCTGCTGATACTCGATCATGCGTTCGCGTGAGAGCAGGCGCTCGAGCTTCGGCGCTACCGGCGCGGTGGTCTGCTCGACGATCGCTTCCTCTTCGCTCTGGTCGGGGTAGTCGATCCAGAGGTTGAACATGAACCGGTCGAGCTGCGCTTCGGGCAGCGGGTAGGTGCCCTCCTGCTCGATCGGGTTCTGCGTGGCGACGACGACGAACGGGCGATCGAGCGCGTAGTTCGTGCCCGCGGCGGTCACGTGTTGCTCCTGCATAGCTTCGAGCAGTGCCGCCTGCGTCTTCGGCGGCGCACGGTTGATTTCATCGCCCAGGACAATATTGGCGAAGACCGGTCCTTTGGTGAAGCGCAGCTCCCGCTGGCCGGTAGTGCGGTCTTCCTGGATGAGTTCGGTGCCGATGATGTCCGAGGGCATCATGTCGGGCGTGAACTGGATGCGTTTGAACCGCCAGTCGAGGATGTCGGCCAGCGTTTTGACGAGCAGCGTCTTGGCTAGCCCCGGCACGCCGACGATCAGGACGTGGCCTTCGCAGAACAGGGCGGTCAGCAGTTGATCGACGATTTCGCGCTGGCCGACGATGACTTTGCCGATCTCGGCCGCGAGGCGGGCGTGCATTTCGCGCACCTCGGCGAGCAGATCGAGGTCCCGGCCTGCCATGTCCTCCGTGTTGCCCACAGGCATCTCCTCGTCAGGGGGGCTGTTTCGTCCAGGACTCTATTCGCGACCGACGGGTTGCGTCAACTGGCATCCGTCGTGGCGGCCGCGCCGGTTCGGTGCGAAGGTTTTGTCAGGCATCAGGCAGAGACGTCCGAGCCGGCGCAGCCTTTGGAGTGCGCCGCCAGCGGCGACGCTTTGGATCGCGGTGGAGCCGCATTCGTCGGCAACGTCATCACTTGCCGTGGGGGCCGGTGTTGTGAACGCGAGCGATTCGCGCCACAAGGAAAAGCGGTGGCGTTGCCACCGCAATCCAAAGGGCCTTCGGCCGTGAGCTCAGCCGAGCGGCTCTCGCCGGCTTCAGCGCGGCAACTCCGATTGCGTCCTGTTTTGCCCGACGGCCGGTATTGTGGCGCTCGACAGGTGGCGCGGACGGTCGTACGATCAGGGCTGATGGTCGGATCTGCGTAGTCGCTGCTTATCCGAGAGTGGGATGATAGCCGTGCGAACATACTTCCAGCGGATCCATCGGGTATACCTTGCGGTCGCGGTTGTTCCCTGCGTGCTGGTACTCGTTGGGAGGAACCAGAGGACACCTCTTGCAGTCGTCTGTTTCGCGATTGCTGCGATCTGTGCGTGGGGCATGTGTGCTGTGTACTTCTTTCGTCTTCTGGTTGCCCGGCGACGTGTGGCGAGGTTTGATTTCGAGGTGTGCTTGTATTGCCACTATCCACTCCGGGGCCTGCCGCCGGATGGGCGGTGTCCGGAGTGCGGTCAGCCCTACGTCAAGAACGACGTAGTCAACGAATGGAAGCGACTTCCCGGCGGGGAGTAGAAGTCCGTAGGCCGGGGCAACAGCCCCGGCATCTTCTGATTGCAGAGCCCACAGGAGGATTGTTGTGTACAAGACGCTCGCGTATCTCGTAGTGTTCGTGGCGTCGCTGTGTTCGACGGCCGAAGCGGCCGAGAGCCGCTGGGAGAAGACCGAACTGGGCGAGACGGCAATCTTTCCGATGGCCAACGCGCCGTTTCCGCATGAGAGCCGCAAGGATGGCTACACGACCAAGGACGGTACCGTGTATCCGCGCGATCCGCACTACGTCGATAACAGCGTGGCGGTCTTCATTCCAGCCGGATTCCGCAAGGGGCCGAAGACGGATGTGGTCCTGTTCTTCCACGGTCACCGGCACAATATCGCCAAGTCATTCGAGCAGTATCGGCTGCGCGAGCAGTTCGTCGCCGCGGGCAAGAACGCGATTCTCGTCTTTCCCGAGGGGCCGAAGGATGCCGCCGATTCCGGCTGTGGCCGACTCGAGGAGCCCGGCGCGCTGCGCAACCTGCTGACCGAGGTGATGGAAACCCTCGTCGCTGAGGGCAAAGTCGATAGTCCGGCGATCGGCCGCGTCTTGCTTACCGGCCACAGCGGGGCGTATCGCGTGAACTCATTCTGCATCAAGCATGGCGGTATGGCCGAGCACGTGACCGACGTCTGCCTGCTGGACTCGAGCTACCAGTTGCTCGACCCGTTTATCGACTGGGTCGCCAGCCGCAAGGAGACGCGGCTGTTCAGCATCTTCACCGATCATCTGGCGCCGGAAAACGTCCACATGATGATCGAGATGCGTAGGAAGAAAGTCGATTACGGGCTGCTCGCCGATGAGGACGTGACCGCGGAAGACCTCGCGAAGAACCGCGTGCTCTTCGTCTACACGGCGAAACGCACGCATGACGAGACGGTCCAGTACCTCGAACGCTGGCTCGGCGCAACCACGCTGCCGAAACGGTGAATCGACGGACGTTGGCGTGGCACAAAATAAAGCGTCCGGCACGGTCGGTCCTCGGCCGTGCCGGACGCTTGTGGTTTTCGGGGAGCTCGTCTTTACGTGCCTTCGCCGGAGGAGGCGAGGTACTTCTTTTGCTCGTCGGTGAGCCGGTCGATCTTGACGCCCATGCTTTGCAGTTTGAGCTTGGCGACCCAGGCATCGATGCTCTTCGGCACATTGTGCACAACGCGATCCAGCTTGGCGGCGTTCTTGATGGCGAATTCCGTCGCGAGCGCCTGCGTCGCGAAGCTCATGTCCATGACGCTGGCCGGGTGGCCTTCGGCGGCGCTGAGGTTGACCAGCCGTCCATCGGCCAGCAGGTGGATTCGGCGGCCCTTGGCCAGCTCGTACGTGTCCACGCAATGCCGCACGTTTGTGTTAACCTTCTTCGCCAGCTTCTTCAGGGCCGGGATGTCGATTTCGACGTCGAAGTGCCCGCTGTTGCAGACAATCGCGCCATCCTTCATCTTCGCGAAATGCTCGCCGCGAATGACGTGCTTGTCGCCCGTGACGGTGATGAACACGTCACCGAACTTCGCCGCCTCGGCCATCGGGCAGACGTTGAAGCCGTCCATGACGGCTTCGAGTGCTCGCAGCGGATCCACCTCGGTCACGGTGACATGGGCGCCCATGCCGCGCGCCCGTGTCGCGGTGCCGCGGCCGCACCAGCCGTAGCCGGCGACGACGACTTTCGTGCCCGCCAGCAGTACGTCGGTCGCGCGGATCACGCCATCAAGCGTGCTCTGGCCCGTGCCGTAGCGGTTATCAAACAGGTGCTTCGTATCGGCGTCGTTGACGGCGATGACCGGGAACATCAGCGTACCGGCCTTCTCCATCGCACGCAGCCGGATCACGCCGGTGGTGGTTTCTTCCATCGACGCGACGATGTCCGCGGCTTCCGCCTGGCGCTTCGTGTGGAGCAGGTTCACCAGATCCGCGCCGTCGTCCATGGTGATGTTCGGCTTCTGGTCGATGACGGCATTGAGATGCTTGTAGAACGTCTTGACGTCCTCGCCGCGTCGCGCGAACGTCGCAATGCCGAAATCCTTGACGAGGCTGGCGGCGACATCATCCTGCGTGCTCAGCGGGTTCGAGGCGCACAGCAAGAGCTGGGCGCCGCCGGCCTTGAGCGTGCGGGCGAGGTTGGCTGTTTCCGCCGTAACGTGCAGGCACGCGCTCATGCGCACGCCGTCGAGCGGTTTCTCCTTGGCGAATCGCTCGCGGACGAGCTGCAGCACCGGCATGTCGCCGTCCGCCCAGAGAATGCGTTTCTTGCCATCGGCGGCAAGCTTGATGTTCGTGACGTCGTGTTTCATCGAGGGTCTCCAATCCGTCTGTAATCCAACTCGGCTTCCATGTTCGAGGCAGGCGCGACGGTCGTCCACCGTTCGCCCACGTCGCTCAATCCATCGTTCGGTCTGGGGCGTCGTCGTCGGCTCGATCGGCCGATTCATTCGCTCTTGCTCGCCCGCCGGGCCTCGGCGATGAATCGCCGGACCTTCTCGGGGCTCTTGCGCCCCGGTTCATCTTCCACTCCGCTGGCGACGTCCACGCCGTAGGGCCGCGCGGTTTCGATCGCCGCAGCCACGTTATCGGGCGTCAGCCCACCGGCAAGCAGCACCGGTGGCCAGGCATCCAGTTCGCCCCGCTGCCGTGCCTGCCGCAGCCACGACCACGCGAAGCTCTGGCCCGTGCCGCCGAGCTTGTCCGCATGGGGCGTGTCGAGCAAGATCGCCGCCGCGCCGCGACCCCGGTCCGTGGCCAGCACCGCCGGGACGGTCTGCGCAAACGTCTCGTCCCGCACATGCACGGGGACGATGGGCCGATAGCCTTCCCACGCGAGTCGTGTTACGGCGGCGGGCGTGACTTCTCCGTAAATCTGGATCGTCGCGATCCAGCGTGTCGCGAGCAGTTCGGCGACCTGTTCGTTGAGAAGCCCGTCCGTCAGTTGCACGAGCGCCACCGGCACGACCAACGGCGGCAGGGCGTCCAGAATCCCCTCGGCCTGTGCCAGGTCGATCCGGCGGGGTCCCGCGACGAAGTTGAGGCCGATCGCGTCGGCGCCGGCGTCGGCAACCAGCCGGGCATCGTCAGGGGTCGTGATGCCGCAAATCTTGATCTTCATATCTGCTCGCGTCGTCACCGCCGATAGCCGAAAACCGCATCGTAGGGCGTCGCCGACCGACCGTCAAACGCGGCTGGATCGACCAACGGGGTCCACGTCGGCCACGCTTGCTTCGGCGTCCGGGGCCGCGTACCCCGCTTGACAGGCACCGGCCGCCGCGTATACTGAGGCGGGTCTTTGACATACTCAATCGCGAGGCTGAGTATACGTTCGTACTCGGGGCCGTAGCTCAATTGGTTAGAGTACCGGACTGTCGATCCGGTGGTTGCGGGTTCGACTCCCGTCGGCCTCGCGTTTTTTTAAGACCTATCGAGGCTGCCCGGCGTTGGCTGGGCGGCCTCGTTCTATTTGTTGGGGGGCCGGGCCCGGATACGCTCGTTCCGTTGTTCGCGGTGGTCGGGTGGTACGTAGGGGGGCCTACGCCCGCACGTATTCCGCCAGCAGGCGGAGGTAGACGCGGTATTCGTCGAGCGAGACACCGGGCGGCGTCTGGTGATCGACGCTCGGGATGAACCCGCCGGTCTTCATCAGCGGCACGAGCCGCTCGAACTCGGCCCGGATCGCAGCCTCGCCCCGGTTCATTACCATCTTGTCATAGTGGCCGATCAGTTGGAACGTCGGGAACGCCTGACGCAGCAGCATCCCGTCGACGCCGGCCTGACGTTCCAGGGGCAGGACGCCCGCGATGCCCACATCCTGGAGCCAAGGCACCATCCGCGTGACGTCGCCGTCCGTGTCCACGATCGGAATGATGTTCAGTTCCGCCACCATCGGCAGAAACTCGTGATAGTAGGGTGCGAGGAATGCATCGAAGACGTCGCGTGAGATCATCGGCCCGTGGTTATAGGACATGTCCTCCGCGAACGTCATGAACGTCGGGACACAGACCGCGGCCACCTTCCGCAGCATGCGAATGTGGAAGTCCGTCAGATCCCGATTGATCTGATGGATCAGCTCCGGCTGGTCATAGTAGGCATACATCAACCGCTCGAAGCCCATCAGCGTCCGCGTAAACCAGAAGAACCCTTCGAATGTGATCCACACGACCGCATCGCCACGGGCCTGGCGCGCCGCCCAAGGTGCCATGGCGGCGATTGCCTGGTCGTGAGCGGGGAAGAGCCGCGGCCGGACCGCGAGGTAGTCGTCCGTATTCGCGACAATGCCCTCGACATGATGCTGCGTGGCCTCGATGGTCGCTTCGGTCGTACTGAACCAGAACTGCTGGTAAGGATCGAGGCCGAAGTATTCCGCGATCTCGAACACACCCGTCAGCTCAGCCGGCAGCCCTTCGCCGTGCCAGCGATCGATCGTTTTGTCCCACCACATCGCCCACTCCCACATGGGCAACCGGTCCACGGGCTGAAAGTTCATGACGGAACGGAATCGCTCGACGTGGTTCATTCTCTCACCATTGCACCGGGGTATTCCGAGGCGGCAGCCGGCCGACACACTGGCTACAGGGTACCGTCATCACGCTAATCGCGAAATGCCCGCGATGCGCGCGTGCGTCGATCTTCATTATTCGGCACCGGGACGGGATTGGCCGTGGCGGTCTTGCCGGCCAGGTCCGCATAGGTAAACGTGGCGCACCAGGACGAACGTTCGGCGAGATGCCGGCCCGCTGCATTGCGGCGTCCTTCCGCCTCGGATTCCTATCCTCTCTTCCCGCGTCCCGTAAAACCACCTGCTATCGCAGCCGAGGGCGGCCAGTCGTGATTCCTCGGCATTTCCTCAGATTTTTCGTCTTCTTCGCTGGCATGTGGCAGGACGTATCGTACATAGACCCTGTCGGCAAGGCAGGCCGTGCCCGGAAAGCCCGGACGGCCCGCTCGACAACTGAATAGGTGGCCCGCCGCAGGTATGTTCGGTGTCCAGGTGGGGACACCGCCAAGGACGGCACGGGCTCATTGTCATGCCCCAATGAGGGCAGGCGATGATTGACTGCTGATAGGGGCCAATGGAGGCCCGACAGACAGACAGTCGTTGCTGGGAGGCGTATGATGAAAGCGACAGTATTGGCTGGAACGACGGTAGTAGTGCTGTTTTGTGTCGGCACGGCCAGCGCGGCCTTCTTCGAGAACTTCGAGTCCTATGCGAACACGGCCGAGATGCTCGCGCCGGGCGCGTGGGGCGATGACGCCAGCACGAATGCCCCCGCGACGCTCTCGAACGGTCTCGGCAATCCCGGCCATTCGATGTGGCATCCGGCCGGCAAGACCGCCAAGCATATCATTGATCCGATGTATCCGAGCGACGACGCCCCGATCGTCTGGGAAGGCGATATCTGGGACGACGGCGCCGGCAATAAGCGCGCCACGATGGGCCTGCGGAACAACGGCGGCGGCTTGGCTCTGACCGCCCTGCTCGAGATGGGCCGGTACAACAGCGTCCGCAACCCGGAGACCGGCGCGTACGTGTCCGGCTACGGCATTCGCACCGTGTTCATCGACGGCGATCCGGCGGACTGGGTGACGTTCGTGGAAAACCCCGGCGTCCATTCCGGCTGGTCGCATCTGCGGGCGACGATCCGCGCCACGAGCATCGTGTTCGAGATCGACCTCGGTGCCGACGGTGTCTATGACGCCCAGCGTCTGGTGACTACGGAAGATACCTCGAACATCGGTTACAACGTCCTGCGGCTCGGCGGCCCGTCCGACCTGGCGTCGATCGGCGGCGGCCTGGCCTTCGACAACGTCAGCATCGCCTACGCGGTGCCGGAACCGACAACGCTGACCCTGCTCGGCCTCGGCAGCCTGTTCCTCCGCCGCCGCAAGTAGCCGCATCCTCTGCCAAACGACAACAAACCCGGAGCGAGTTGGTTGACTCGCTCCGGGTTTCTCGTTCGTACCGCAACGTCAATCGTCCGCCAAGACGGACCCTACCCAACTGGTCTCATGTCGGCGGCTCCCGCCGCAGCAGCGCCTCAAACCCGGCCTGCTCAAAATGATGATCGTACGTGAGTGCCGCAGCAACACCGCGCTGCCGCATCACCACAAACGAAATGCAGTCGGTCAATGACCACGCCTTGTCGGTCCGTTCGGCATGCATTGCCGAACCTTGGCGAAACAACTCGGACGTACCCCACACAATCTCGATATGGGGATTCCCCTCCAGCGATCGCAGCAGCGCGTGCGCCTTGCCACGGTTCGACGGCGCCGATAACAAGTTCGCAAACTCACACAGCACGTATTCCGTCGTCACGAACGACCCGGCCGCGCACATGCTCCAGGCATGCGCCCGCCCGTGGAGTGAATCCCGGCCCAGCGCCAATGCGGCGAGGTAAGATGTATCGAGGAAAATCATCGGTCGCGCTTCGGCGTCCCATACAGGTAGTGGTCGTGCTCCTTCGCGCCGTCCGCCGGCCAATCGGGGTCATCGGGGAATCCTTCCGCCAGACGTGCCAGATCCATCAACGGCCGAACTCCGGCCGGCTCAACCAGAACTTCCGTCCCATCAGGGATGCGCGCATCACTACCGAGAACTACCACACCGTTCTTCACAGTCCCACGATAGGTCATCTTGAGCCTCCGATAACGATTATACCAACCCCGAGCCACGCCGACTACCCTGCAAGCTGAGATAGGCTGAGCTGACTTGGGGCCGACTTGCCGCCAGCACCGTTGGATACCACGCCGGCAGGTCCGAAACGACCGATACATCAGAACAAGCCGATTGATTCGTCAAGACGGTCCCTCCCCGTCTGCCGATCGGCGGCGGCCTGGCCTTCGACAACGTCAGCATCGCCTACGCGGTGCCGGAACCGACAACGCTG
>JAFGKA010000108.1 GCA_016928855.1 Phycisphaerae bacterium | reverse complement strand
CTCAATCGGCTTGGGCAGCTCGAGAGCCTCGGCTACATCGACCGCTCCGCCACCACGACCACGAGTACTGCCCCGGCAACAGAGCGGCCTACAACCAGCAAAGCGGCACCATAGCCCGCCTGCGCAATCCTGGGTGTTCGTATCACCGTTCTTCGAGAAGTGTCATAAACGGGTCGCACTCATGACCGAATGCTCTCTATCCGCCGCGGTCGGCCCAAGTCTGCGCCTGCCTCGTTTTCCCAAAATCAGTGTTTCGGCAGCGCGTCGAGGAGCTGGTCGATTTCCTCAGTGGTGTTGTAGAAGTGCGGACTCGCGCGCAGGCGGCCTTCGCGAAGGGCGATCACGATACGGTACTCCTTCTGCAGATGCTGCTGGAGCTTCTCGTGGTCGTGCAGGTCGGACGTGAACGCGACGATGCCGCTGGCTTCGCCCGGCCGGCGAGAGGAAATCACCCGATAACCCCTGTCGCGCAGGCCCTCGACGAGCCGGTCGGTCAGCGCCAGCACGTGACGGCTGATCGGCTCGATGCCAACTTCGAGTAATAGCTCGATCGCCGCGCCGAGTCCATGAATGCCGGCAAGGTTGTAGCTGCCGCTGTCAAACCGCCGCGCATCGTCCAGGAACTCGAACTGGTACGTGCCGAAGTCCATCGCGTTGCGCATGCAGATCCAGCCGACACACGACGGGCGCAGATGTCCGATCAACTCGCGGTTGCAGTAGAAAATGCCGCAGCCTTCCGGCGCGCAAAGCCACTTGTGGCCGTCGGAAGACAGGAAGTCGATATTCATCGCCCGCACATCGATCGGCAGCACACCCAGCGCCTGAATCGCATCTACGCAGAACAGCACGCCCTTGGCCTTGCACACCTCACCCAATGCCGCCAAGTCCGTCCGGAAGCCGCTGGCGAACTGGACAGCCGACAGCGACACGACGCGCGTTCGGCTGTCGATGGCCTCAATGATGCGATCGAGATCGACGCGGCCGCCTTCCTCGTGCACCATTGTCACGCGAACGCCGGCAGCCTTCAGGTTCATCCAAGGGTAGACGTTGGCGGGGAACTCGACGTTCGTGATCACGACGTTGTCGCCCGTGTTCCACTTGAGCCCGTTGGCGACAAATGCGATACCCTCCGTGGTGTTCTTGACGAAGGTTACTTCTTCCTGGTCGGCATGGATCAGCGAAGCGGCCGCCTGCCGCACCTTCTCAGCGTGGCGGTAGGCGGTGTTGCTCAGGTACGCATGGTCCCGGCAGTCGTCGATGTAATGCTGGACGGCAGCGACCGCACGCACCGAAAGCGGCGCCACGGCGGCGTGGTTCAGGAAGTTGTAGTTCTTCGTGATCGGGAACTCATGTCGCCATTCCATCGGATCCATGATCAGTACCCCTCGCTCGGTCAGAGCGACACCGGCCTTCACCGTGTGGCTCCGATAAAGTCTATGACCGAGATTCCTCCGTTTCCACGCCGTCTTCCCTTCCTTCTCATACAATTCATCGGACGCCCCATAATACGGTCGTCTGTCGAAAACAGTTCGCGTGCGAAATCTTTTCGTGACATTCAGCAGTGCACGAAAAAGGTCCCTGGGCGTGTACGAACAACCGATTCGTGAGATTGATCCTTTCGGCGTGGTCGGCGCTACCGGACAGCCGCCGGGCCGCCGCCCTTGCCCGGGTCGCTGGCCCCGATGAGCCAGCCGTCCTCGATCATGATCGCGTGCAGGTGGCCGGCGCCGGTCTGCTCGGCAATGCGGTGGCCTCGCCAGCGGAGGCCGTCGGCCATCGGCTCGGGGACGGGGGAGCTTGCGACGATTTCGTCGGGTTGCCACTGGTGGTGCAGGCGGCGGGTCCGCATCGCTTCGGGCAGCGGCGCACCGGAATCGATCACGCTCAGCAGGACGTTGATCACCGATGAGATGATACGCGGCCCGCCGGCGGCGCCGAGGGTCAGCCACGGCTTGCCGTCACGCAACACGATCGTCGGCGACATACTCGACAGCGGTCGGCGATTCGGGACGACGGCGTTCCGCTCCGACTGGATAAGGCCGAATGCATTGGGCTTGCCGGGCTCGGCGGTGAAGTCATCCATCTCGTTATTCAGGATGATCCCGAAGGGTTCGGCCGCCACGAAGGAGCCAAACGAGGTGTTGATCGTCTCGGTGCACGCTACGACGTTGCCCCAGCGGTCCACGACGCTGAAGTGGGCTGTGCCGCCGTCGTCGGGAATCGTGGTCGAGCCGTAGCGCTCCGGTGCCTGGGTGCGCTCAGTGCTCGACTGCTCAGCGAGCGAGGCGGCATACGCCTTGTCCAGCAGCCGCTCCGTGGGTACATCGACGGCGTCCGGATCTCCGAGCCATCGGGCCCGATCTGCGTAGGCGTGCTTCATGGCTTCGATGAACCAGTGCGCGGCGGCTGGCGCGTCCACCTGACGGATCAGGCTCAGATCGGTCGGTTCGAGGAAATTCAACGTTTGTGCGATCACGATACCGCCGGAGGATGGCGGCGGCATCAGAAACAGCGTGTACCGCTGGCGATAGGTCATGCGGAGCGGCTCGCGCCATCGTGGTTCGTAGCGGGCGAGGTCGTCAGCGGTCAGGATGCCGCCCGTGTTGCGCACGGCCGCGACGATCGACTCGGCGACGGGACCGCTGTAGAAGCCCTGGGGGCCTTCCGCGGCGATCCGTTTGAGTGCGGCGGCAAGCGCTGGTTGAACCACCCGCTCGCCGACGGTAACGGGCTCGCCCTTGTTCGAGAAGCTCGCATGGAGATATCGGCCGGCTTCGGTCAGCGAGGGGTGCTTGGCGAGCGTGTGGAGCGCGCCGCGGGTCGCGCGTACGAACGCGGCGTCAGCCTCGAATCCGTCGGCCGCGAGCTTGTGTGCAGGCTCGGTGACGTTCGCCCACGACCGTGTGCCGTACTTGGTCAACATTTCGGCGTGGCCCGCGATCAGACCGGGCGTTGCTACAGCCAGCCCGCCATAGCGGCTGGGGGGTGGGGCGTCCGGAGTCGCGGCTCGGGCCGTGGTGAACATGTCGCGTGTGGCGGCGGCCGGTGCTGTTTCGCGGTAGTCGAGCGCGATGACCGCGTCGGTCCTGGCCAGCCGCACCATCATGAAGCCGCCGCCGCCGAGTCCGGAGCTGTATGGCCGCGTGACGCCGATGGCTAGCGACGTCGCGACCGCGGCGTCAATCGCGTTGCCGCCCGCGCGAAGAATCGATGCACCGGCCTCCGAAGCCAACGGGCTCGGGCTGGCCACCATCCCGCCGCGGCCCGTGGCGACCCACGTCAGATCTGGCCAGGACGGCGGACTCGTGCAGCCGATGCCGGGCAGGATAGCGGGGATGACGAAACACAGGCAGGCCGTTCGCGCCACATGCATGGTTTGCCTCCGGATTCGAGCGTTCAGCGGAAACCGCGATAATGCCCGTGTCCATTGTGTAGTGAATGAAGATCCTCGGCAAGCGTCTGGCTTTCCGGGGAGCGGCCACTTGAGTATGCTGCTCAGCAGACCAGGAGATCGCATGCAGACTCTACGAATTGTCTTGCTTGGGACCGGAACTTCGCACGGCGTGCCGATGATCGGGTGCGACTGTGAGGTGTGTACGTCGAATGACCCCCGTGACAAACGGATGCGGACATCGGTCGCCATCCAGTGGGGCGAGCATGTCGTGCTGATCGATACGGCACCCGAGTTGCGGCTTCAATGCCTCGCCAACGATATTCGGCGTGCGGATGCACTGCTGTTCACGCACCATCACGCGGATCACCTCTGCGGGCTGGACGATGTCCGACGGTTCAATGCGTTACAGAAGGCGGCGATTCCGTGCTTCGGCTCACTCCACACGCTTGAGCGTCTCGAAGGCATGTTCCCTTATGCATTCGTGGATGATCCCGAGTATCCGAGCGCGAAGCCGCAGCTTTCCGCGCGGGCGGTCGATGGGCCGTTCCAACTGTTCGGCCAGCGGGTCGTACCGATCCCGCTCCTGCACGGCAAGCTCTCGATTCTGGGCTATCGGCTCGGGCGTTTCGCGTACTGCACGGACTGCAGCACGATTCCGGAGTCGTCGTGGCCGCTGCTCGCCGGTCTCGATGTTCTCGTGTTCGATGCGCTGCGCCGGCGCCCGCATCCGACGCACATGAATCTCGAGCAGGCCGTCGAGGCGGCCCGGCGGATTGGCACGAAGCAGACCTTCTTTACGCACATCGCGCATGAACTGAGGCATGCGACCGTCAACGCCGAACTGCCCGAGGGCATGGCGCTGGGCTACGACGGGCAGGTGATCGAGGTCCGGGCCGAAGATTGATTAATCCGCGACGCCGATCGCGCTGGCCGCGGCGTAGTGCGGCGTGTGCGTGATCGTGATCAGAATCCGCGTGATTCCCTTGTCGGCGGCAATGCGGGCGCACTCGTCGGTCAGTGTGGCGCGCGGTTCGCCACTGCGGTCATTGAGAATCTCCATATCTCGCCACGCGATCGCGCCCCGCCAGCCCGTGCCGAGGACCTTCAGGATGGCCTCCTTGACGGCAAAGCGGCCGGCCAGGTGGGGGATTGTGGTCTTGCGGCCCATGACATAGGCTCGTTCGGCGGGGGTCAGCAGCCGGCGGAGGAACCGCTCGCCGTGGCGATCGTAAACGGCGGCAATGCGGTCGCATTCGATCAGATCGATTCCGTGTCCAACAATGTCCATCACGAGAACGTAGCGGTTGCCGGCTGCCCTCGCAAGATGCCCGTCACGGGGGTTTCTGAGGCGTGATGAGGCCGGGCGGGCGAGCGATCGCCGACATCAGGGGTCGGGAAGCCCGGGATTCAACGTCGAAACCCGACACTCGGCCCGGCTATAATGTAATGGGGGAATTCCGGTGAGGAAGGAGTCTGCGCGTGGCGAAATATCATATCACAGCGAACGAAATGCGACGTTGTGCGGTTGCCGCCGTTGTGGCTTTGGGCACATCTGTGGCTGCCGTTACCGCCAACGAACGGCCAGGCGAGAGCCTCCGGGTGGCTGCCGGTATCCGCGTCATCCTCCCTCGCGATTCAGAGACACCCCTGCGCCTGGCGCCCGACGCAGATCCCTCGAGGGATGCGGCGGTGCAAGAGGGCATTCCTATCGGTGGGTTCCAGCCGTTCGTGGCGATCACGCTGACCGACAAGCATCAATGGGGCGAGTTCGTCTGGGCGCATGTGCTCTCAGATGGCTTCATCGGTAATTCTCTGAATCCGCCGGCCAGCAGCCATTACGTGATCGGGTTGCTGGATACTGGAGGACGGCTCAGCCTCGTGGGGTATTGCGATCGGGCGGAACTGGGTTTTACCGGCAGTTGGTTGACGGGCAACCAGCAGCCGGTCGGAGGCGTTGGTGGGGAAGTGTTCGTTGACGTGGGCGATGCGATGGGTTTTTTCGTTGCAGGGCTTCAGGCGATTGACGAGACCACGCTCGCACTGGATACAACGGCGTTGACCGGCCACTGGCATGTGAGTGTTGTAGGGTTGCCCGAGGAGGTGTGCGGTGATGAGGTGGACATTCCGTCAGCGGTGGGGACTCCTTTGCTGGCATTCCGCGACATCGTAATCCGCAACGATCGCATCCGAACAATCCAGCGCAACGGGGTGATGTACCAAGGGCCGGAGGTCGAGATCTATCCGATGGGCGATCCGCGGGTGCCGACGTACTGCAATCAGATTCCGCTGGATGTGCGACCGCTGGGTCTTACCACGGCGGCGTATTACCCCAATTTGGGCGACCTGGATTTCGAGACACCCTATTTCCCGACGGGACTGGCTATGTTGGAAGGGGCGCCGCCGACAGGCGGCTGGTTCGTCGCGGGCGTGAGCGTGCAGGAGGGTACGAGTGGGGAGTACACGCGTGAGTTCGTGGTCGATACCGGCGCGCAGATTTCGCTGATCCGCACGTTTCTCGCCGGGCAACTTGGCCTGAACGTGAACAATCCGGACTTTCCCGTTCAGGTCGTTGGTGTCACCGGCGAGGTGACCGTGGCGCCTGGCTTCTACCTCGATACGCTCAAGATCAGCGCGTTCACGGGAACAATGGTGTTTCACGACGTACCAGTGGTCGTGCTGGACATCGACGTTCCGGGAGAAGGGATAGTTGAAGGGATCGT
>JAFGKA010000107.1 GCA_016928855.1 Phycisphaerae bacterium | reverse complement strand
TCCGAGCCTTCGGCGTCGCGCAGCTTCCCGCACCGCTCACAGTGGCAAATCTCCATATTGTCGTTCTTCGAGACGCTGAGAATCTCCGTATGCGGGTTATCTTTCAGAACCTTGCGAACATACTCGATTGTAGCTGCGATCACGCCAGGCTCGGTGGGACACAACTGGTGCGTCGTACGCGATCCATTTGCGTGTTGTGCAAAGTACTCGGGATGATCCGTGAAGTACGTGTCCGCCGGGACGATCTGCGCGACAGTGTGAACGTACATGCCGTCGTAATCGAGTTGGCCGCCATAGGCCTCGGGCACCTTCGCGCTCGGGGCATTGGTGCGGTTGCGCAGCGACCAGACCGGATCGAACGCACAGGCATAATACGGATCGCGGATCTTCAACTGCGGAATGTACTGGCGGGCAACTGGAGCAAGGATGAGCGTGTCGGACGCGGGCAGGCGGATCGATTCGTTCGTGTAGAAGCGGCAGCCGAGATCCTCCTCGAGCAGCGCGTAGACGGCGTTGATGACGCCGCGAGTCCGACCGCCGAAGAGAATGAGTCGTCCGTCGTCCACGGCGATGCGGTAGCCTTCGTCGCCCAGAGACGGGTCAGTGCCAATCACGATACTGCACGTCTCCGCATCGCCGGATGTGATCTCGAGGGTCGCGCCCGTCATCGCCCGGATCCAGTGCTGGAGGTCATCGGCAGCCTTCCTCTCGGGGCCTGTTGGCTGCGCGGGGCACTGGAGGGTGCCGACCGGTTTGCCGGCCTTGACCACGGCAACACTCGCGGCCGGCTCACCCCTGGGCTTGAGGGCGTTGCGCCATTCGGCCTGTGTGACACTGCCCAACACCATGACCATAGCGATACAAACGCTTGCGTGCACGCTCATGATTCTCCTCTCCACGGGCTGTCAACGTGTGCGCGGCTGGATCCTCGGGAAATACAGCCACAAATGCCCGAGGTTGTCGTCCTCGCCGAAGACAATCTGTCCGTCACGGCCGGTGACGGCATCACCAAACACATAGCCGTAACGACGACGTTCGAGCACTGAGACGGCTACGCCCAGGTTGGTGACCTCGCGCCGGGCGGGGTCGTAGCAGAACATCTTGGCCATCTCGGCCCCGCAGAAACCGAACACACGGCCATCGTACGTGACGGCCATCGGGCCGACGGGAGTCAGCGGTGCCCGTCCCAGCGGTGGACTGAAGCCCCGCTCGTCGTCGAACGAAAAGAGCGCGCCACCACCGTCCGCGGTGTAGAGCAGGCCGCTGTGGTGATCCCGGGCCCACGTGAGCAGCAACTTGTCCCATGTCCCTTCTGGAAGCGCAACAACCTTGCGCTGGACCGTGCGGGACGACGGAGCGTAGCGCCAGAGATGCTCGTGTCCGTCCTGTCCGAAAATGTCGCCCGTGGAACCGACAGCCAGTCGCCCGGCACCAGGAACGTCTCCGACGACCTGGATCCTTCCGCCGTCCAGTTCCACGGTGAACAGGTGGTCGGTCGTCACGCCGACCAGACAAGCCCTGGCCGGATCGGTGACGGCATGAACGATCCGCTCGCCGTTCACCTTGCCGACTTCGTCGATTGGACCTCGCGAGAAGCCCCATTCCTGGATCAGGTCAAAGGGCATCGGCTGATGCGCTCCGGCCACCACGCGCCCGCCGCCGGGTCCGTTGACGCAGGCGAAGAATTTCGTCTTCCCACAGCACATGGCGGCGCAGTGGTCCGCGCCCTCGATCACGCCCCGATCAAACACCACGCCCGTGACGCCGTGAAAAATCGCGACGAACAGGTGGGCCGCCCGGCCGCTGGTTCCACCGTAAATCATATGGTTGTCGGCGACAGCCAGCGCCGTGATGCGGCTTTCGTCCGCGGGAATCGGAACACTTGCCCCGGGAAAGCATGTGGGAAAGGCCACCATGGTGCCTTCCTTCATGAAGGTTCCATGCACGATCTCGTCGCTCAGCGCCTTGGCCTCGGGGGAGGTCATATCGTATTTCTGTTTCTTCTCTTCACTCATGATAGACCTCACCCCCACATCCGAATCGGCAGGTGGGCGTTTTCCTTTCGACGGCTGGCCGGCGGACTGACCTTGAAGATCCCGACCGGTTCCGTGCCAACGTTGCCGAAGAACAGGTCTCCGTGACGATCCACCGCGCCGCGCGAAACGTATTGGGCGGGCTGCTGCGGGTGTTTGAGGATGGCGACCTCCTGCCGCTGCAGTGTGGCCGGATCGAGCCGCCAGACCACGCCCTCCCGTTCCGGACCGTCGGCGGGCATCGGATTGTACACCGGATCCCGCCATCGCGAAGCAACGTAGTAGAGATGGCCGTCGCCCCCGAAGACCAGCCCGCCGCAGTGATCGACGAAGGTGTCCTTGGGAATACTCGAGTCGCGTCTCTGCGTCATCAGGCCAAGGTTCTCGACGCGCGGCCACTCGCCTTCGTTGGGCCAGATCCGCATCATCGAGGGATTCGCGATCCACGTGACCGCGTACACGCACTGCCCGTCGGGCGACGCGACTACGTCGTAAAACACGCTGTGCCAGCCGGTCTGGAACTCCGGGTTATGCGGCAGCACGAACGGCGAGCGCTCGAGACGATCCTTCTCCGGATCGTAACGGACCAGATGCCCGTAATCGTCGGTGGTCCACACGCGGTGCGTGCGGTCGAGAAACAGTGCCTGCGCGTTGATGGAACCGATCCGGCCCAGGTCGCGGCGCTTTCGCGTCCTCGTGTCATAGAGGATGAAATGATCGCGGGGATAGCTCAATGCGTACAGCAGATGCCGTTCCTCGTCGTGCAGCAGACAGCGGCAACCCTCCTTGGGGATCAGCGTGTCCCACCAGAGAACCTCGTCCTTCTGGGTGTCATAGGCGAGCAGCGCGCTGCCCCGGAAGCACCGCTTTTCGTCATGCCAGGACAACCAGGGCGAATAGGCCGGCTGATCGATGGGCGGCCCCGACAGGTGCGTCGCCATGTACAAAACGCCGTCCGACATCGAAGGCGCGAAGCTGTAGTGGATCTTGCACTGTGTCGCCCGGCCGGAGTCCGCCGGATCATCCACCATTTCATCGAGCGAAAAGAGGTAGTCGAGCGAGTCCTTCTCTTCATTGTACCGGACGACCATGACCACGCCCCCGGGCACGCTCTCCGCGCAGGCGGCCGCGTAGATCCGGCCATCGGGCCCGACCGACACGGACCAGCACGTGTCGGCATCCGGATGCCCGGTGAACGGATACCACTTTGTCTTGTACCCACCTTCGTGAGCCGCGTCGCCGCTCCTTGCGTCGGTCGCGGAACTGGCGACAGCGGGCATCGCCAGCCATGAAGCGGTGGCACACGCCGTGCCTTTGAGAAAATCACGTCGTCCTATCTCGTCGGGCATGTTCTGCCTCCTGTGGATAAGGACAGAAATCAGCAGCCGATGCCGCGCCGAATGAGCAGGTATCGATTGTCGGCCTTGAAAGCATAACCGCCCACGGGACCACCTCAAGCCGACATCCTCCAGGTGCCCCTGCCCGGCAACGCTGCCAGTCTGCGCTTGTTCATCGGCGATTCCTGCCCGGGCGCCTCCGGCCGAGCATATGCGTCGACACCATAACGGAACGGACGCCGTAGTGCCCATCCGCCAGGCCCGGGCGACGAGACGCGGCGGCGGTGTGGTTCCGATCGTGTCACGGTTGACGGCTCCCGCCCGGGGAGCGGAAAATGGTCCGGGTTGGCGCACCGGCTCAATGCCGCATCAGGTGGCAAGAGGGCTTTTCAGTGGGACACCGAAAGCCGAGGCGCGACGTGCAACAAGAGAGTGAGCGCGTTGGAATGGAACACGGCTTTCCTGTTGGCTAAACTCGTCAGTAGTGCGATGTTCGCAATCGGAGCTGCTCCCATGACACACGCCATCTGCCCATCCAAGACCCCCCTGACATCCGTGGTCGCCGCGTTGGCCTTCTTGGCCTGGACGCCCGTGGTTCCGGGAGCGGAGC
>JAFGKA010000106.1 GCA_016928855.1 Phycisphaerae bacterium | reverse complement strand
TTGCCGCGTGGTCTGTCCGTTGGGGGCCTTGCTCGGGGTCTTCAGCCGTTTTTCGCTCTGGCGGATTGAGCGGGATCCGGCCAAGTGCACGGACTGCGACCTTTGTCTGCAGAGTTGTGAAGGCGCGTGTGACCCGCATACGCAGCTTCGTAAGAGTGAGTGCTTCGTCTGCTTTAACTGTATCGAGGATTGCCCGCATGATGCGCTGAGCTTCTCGTTCCTTCCAAAGCGATCGCACGAGGTGACGAACCCCGACGTGCCTGCGCGCCGGGCGGCGTTCGCGGCCATCGTGGGCCTGCTTTTCTATCCGTTTACCAAGGCCAGCGGCAAGAGTACGCGGGACTTCTCGGCCAAGGTTGTACGCCCACCCGGCACGGTCGAGGAGCAGGAGTTTCTCAAACGCTGCATCAAGTGCGACCAGTGCATCCGCGTCTGTCCGACGAACGTTCTGCAGCCGGCGTGGTTCGAATCCGGCGTGGAAGGGCTCTGGACGCCGATCATGAACTTCCGCATGGGCTACTGCCAGTTGAACTGCACGGCGTGCGGCCAGGTCTGCCCGACGGGTGCAATCCAGCGGCTCAGCGTGGACCAGAAGCTCGGCTTCGAGCCGCTGCCCGAGGCGCTTGGCGGCCAAGGCCCGATCAAGCTCGGGACCGCCCACTACGACCTCGGCCGCTGCCTGCCCTGGTCGAAGAACATTCCGTGCGTGGTGTGTGAAGAGGTCTGCCCGACGTCGCCAAAGGCGATTCACTCCGAGTACAGGCAGTTGCTCGTGCGCGACGGCAAGAAGCAGGTCATCTCGGCCACGCCGACGACGGTGACGCTGGCCGACTATCCTTCGCCGGGCGAGGCGTTCGGCCAGCCCTGCCTGTTCCAGCCGGACCAGTATCGCGGCGATCCGACCACGAGCTACCACGTCGAGATCGTCCATCGGGACGGGACGCGCGAGAACCACCGCGTGCTTGGCAATGACGCTGATACGCTCATGATAGGTGACCTCGACGAAAAGGGCGTGCGACGAAGCGGAAACGAATTTGTCCGCGAGCCGGCGCGCGGCGCCGTCGCGGCGATCCATCTCCAGTTCAAGGTGCCGAAGATCGACACGGAGCTGTGTATCGGCTGCGGCATCTGCGAACTCGAATGCCCCGTCGTCGGCGACCGCCGAGCAGTGTATGTGACAGCCGAGGGCGAGACTCGCTCGCAGCGATATCGCGAGCGTGACCGCAACCGCTCGCTGCGTCTGATGAAAACAGCCGACGCCGGCGAAGTCACGCGCCGCTCGGTCCTGGGTCTCAATCCGCATACGACCGACCTCATCGCCCTCTGGCGCGATCGTTGGGCGTAGAACATTGTCACGCGCAGAACGCGTAGGTCAGGCCAGCAGCTCCGGCGATCCGTTCTCGCCCATGTAGCGGCCGGCGTCTCGCCGGCCGTCTTCACTGGTCGCCACCGTTACCTGCGAAAGCCCGGCCGGCGAGACGCCGGCCGCTACATGGCGTTCTCTGCTTCTGCCTCCTGCCATCTGGCTTCTGCCTTTCTTCCCGCCCGCTGGAATTTCCGCCCGCCGTGCGGTACTGTAGAGCCATGCGTCGTACAGGACTGGTCGCCGACGAACGTTTCCTGCGGCATGATACGGGTCCGACCCACCCGGAGCGACCGGACCGCCTGCGGGCGATCTCGGCGGCGCTGGCCGAGGGCGGGCTGGTTGATGAGCTTGTGAGGATTCCCGTCGAGCCGGCGTCGATGCACTGGATCGAGACGGTCCATCACCCCGCCTATATCGAACGGCTTCGCCAAGCCTGTGCCGACGGGCGCCGATTCATCGACGTGGCCGACAGCGCTATCTGCCCGGAGACCTTCGAGATCGCGTTGCTGGCCGCCGGCGGCTCGCTGGCCGCGGTCGATGCGGTCATGCAGGGGCGGATCAACAATGCCTTCTGTGCCCTGCGGCCGCCCGGCCATCACGCCGAGCACGATCGGTCGATGGGGTTCTGCATGTTCAACAACACCGCGATTGCAGCGCAGTTCCTCCGCCAGCAGCATGGTCTCGAGAAAGTGTTCATTCTCGACTGGGACGTGCACCACGGCAACGGTACGCAGCACACATTCGAGCACGACCCCCACGTCTTTTACTGCAGCATCCACGAGGATCCGCAATACTGCTATCCCGGCACGGGCTTCGCATGGGAGGCCGGCCATGGCGAGAGCCGCGGCACGACGCTGAACCTTCCGCTGGCACCGCACACCGGCGACAACGAGGTCCGCATGGCGTTCGAGCAGTCGGTCGTACCGGCGATTCGGACGTATGCCCCCGACTTCATCCTGATTTCGGCCGGCTACGACGCGCATCAGGACGATCCGCTTGCCACGCTCGACTGGACGGATGCGGCCTACGACTGGATCGATCGGCGCACGCTCGCGCTCGCGCAGGAGTTCTGCGACGGCCGGATCGTGACGTTGCTCGAAGGGGGCTACAACCTCGATGTGCTCGGTCGCTGCGTTCGGGCCCATGTCGAGCTTCTGCTCCGGGGCGAGGGTCTCCATGTCGGCGAAACGCAGTTTGGCGCCGCACCCGATTGGCGAGAGGCCGCCAAGGACGCCAGCTCCGAATCGATCTGGTGGTGGTGATCTTTTCTGACGGTGTGCGGCTGCTTGGTGAGCCGTGCGGCGTTTACCCGTTGTGCCGTCGTCTGCCAGGCAACCACAGTCTGATCAGTACCAGCCAGGCATACGCCGAGCCGACTGCGGCAACGAACACATAATGCGAGACCGGCCGAGGCGCGAAGCCGCCATGGCGGATCAGCAGCCCCATGCCTACGGTGGTCAACGTCGCTGCCACAAGCATCAGGATGGCCACGGCCATGAGCAGCCCGTGGCGGCGGGGCGGCCGGGCCAGTCCATAGGCGCCTGCGAGGATCATCAGCGATGCGATCACGTTGAGTGTCCGGCGCCAGATTACGGTTCCAACCTCGACGAACGCGATCTCGCGCGCGGCAACCTCGAACGCCGCTCGTTCCGCGCCATTGATCACCGGATCGGTTGGCGGCTCCAGGTTCCAGGTGTACGGGTTGAGCGGGTCGATCCCGGGTCGCGGTTCAAACCCTTGCCGGGCCGCCGCTTCGTTGCGAGCGGCTGACGCCGCCAGCGCTTCGGCGATGCCGCGGCAGGCGTTGAGATTCAGGATCCACGGCGAGATGCCGCGGAACGTCCCGATCGTCGGAATCGCTCGCACGCCCGGGATTTGATCGAGGCCGTGCACGACGATCAGCACGGCCAGGCCGGCCACGATGGCTGTAATCGGCAGCCATGCGGGCAGCAACTTTCGCGGCGGGCCAGCGGGGGGTGTGTCTGCGGTGTCCATCGCATCCATGCGGTTATTCGGCTCCCGGCTCGGTCATCGATCGGGCGTGCAGGATAGCGTCAAGCTCGGCCTTCGGAAGCACGCCCTTGGCTTCGGCGACCTGGCGCACCGTCTGGCCCGTCGCGTACGCCTCTTTCGCGATCGCGGCTGCCTGATCATAGCCAATCTTCGGTGCGAGACTCGTGCACATCGCCAGCGATTGCTCGATCAACTCCTCGCATCGCGCGGTATCCGCTTCGATGCCGGCCACGCAGCGATCCGCGAACACCCGCGCGGCGGCCGACAGCAGCCGGATCGATTCGAGCAGGTTGTGCGCAATCAACGGCATCATGACGTTCAGTTCGAACACGCTGTCGCGGGCTCCGAGCGTGACGGCCGTATCGTTGGCGATGGCTTGCACGGCGACCTGAATGAGCATCTCGCTCATAACCGGGTTGACCTTGCCTGGCATGATCGACGAGCCAGGTTGCGTCGCCGGGATCTTCAATTCGCCGAGCCCGCACCGCGGCCCGCTCCCGAGCCAGCGAATGTCGTTCGCGATCTTCGTCAGGCTCACGGCGATCGTCTTGATCAAACCGCTCGCTTCGCAGAGCCCATCCTTGGCCGCCTGGGCCTCGAAGTGGTTGGCCGCTTCGACGAATGCGATTCCCGTCCGCTCGCTGAGCTTGGCGCAGACGCGCTTACCGAACTCCGGGTGTGTGTTGATGCCGGTCCCGACAGCCGTGCCGCCGATCGGCAGCTCGCGCACGGCGTGGATCGCCTTCGTGGCCCGCGCCGCAGCCAGACGGGCCTGGGCCGCGTAGCCGGAGAACTCCTGGCCGAGCCGGATCGGCGTGGCGTCCTGCAGGTGCGTGCGGCCGATCTTGAGTACGTCGTCAAATGCCTTGGTTTTGGCTTCGAGCGCCTCGGCAAGGTGTTCAAGCGCCGGCAGCAGATCATGTTTGAGGGCGTCAGCCGCCGCGACGTGAATCGCCGTCGGGATCACGTCGTTGCTTGACTGGCCCATGTTGACGTGGTCGTTCGGATGCACGGGGCTGCGCGATCCGATCGTGCCGCCGGCCAGTTCGATCGCCCGGTTGCTGACGACCTCGTTGGCGTTCATGTTCGTGCTCGTTCCCGAGCCGGTCTGGAAGACATCGACGACAAAGTGGGTGTCAAGCTTGCCGTCGATGACCTCCTGGGCGGCCTGCGTGATCCAGATTGCGCGTTGGGCGTCAAGCTTGCCGAGATCGTGGTTGACTTCGGCGGCGGCGTACTTGATCAGGCCCATCGCCCGGATGAACCGGCGTCCGAGCCGGTAGCCGCTGATGGGGAAGTTCTCGACGGCACGTTGTGTTTGGGCCCCCCAGTACGCCGACGCCGGTACGTGCATCTGGCCCATGCTGTCGGCTTCGGTTCGTGTCGGTTCGTTCGTGGTTGCCATCGCCCGCATCTCCCGCGAGATCGTGTACGCCGCCTGTCGCGCTTCCTGTGGGTGCCACTGGTCCCGACGTACGTCGGGATCCGCCCGTGTGTTTCTACGCGGCACCCTCTTGCGGCCGCCAAGCACTATAGGCTAACCACCGCACGTCGCCAACCCGGCGGGGAGCACGCGGCGATCATCGCGGCTCGACGGTGATGGCTCTGGGATTGGTCGGGCAGACGTTTTGGCAGACGCCGCAGCCGACGCAGCCGTCCTGGACCTCGACGCGGCTTTGCGGGTCGATCTTGAGGGCAGCTTCGCCGAGCGGGCACCGATCGACGCAGGTTGTGCAGGTCTCGCCCAGCGACCGCAGGCAGACGCCAAAATCCACCTTGGCCAGCCCCATGCGGATCTCGTTTCTCGACGTGAGTTTCTGCAGCGCGCCGCTCGGGCAGGCCTTCGTGCATTCGAGGTTCTCGCAGACGATGCAGGCCCCGAGGTCCGGATCGATGTAGGGTGTGTTCTCCATGTCGGGGTCATCGCTGACCACGCGGCGGATCGCGTGTGCGGGGCAGACATTTTGGCACGTGCCGCATTTGTAGCAGGTCCGTACGAACTCGCTTTCCTCCAGTGCGCCCGGCGGCCGGAGCACGAGCCGCGGCTCGGGTGCGGGGAATCGCTCCTGGAGGTAGTCCGCCAGCGGCGAAAGAATCCTGCCGAGGCCGTACCGGAACAACTGCCGGCGGTCACGTGGGATATCGGTGTTGGGTGCGTCATCGACCATGGGTGTCTCTATCCGTCCGTCGGCTGTGTCTCTTTGGCTGTACGTCGTTGCAGTTGGGCCAGTTCGGCGCTGAGTTGTTTGATCCGCTTGTTGAACTGCTCGAACGTTTCGCGCGTCGCCGCGTCCAGCCGCACGCACGATTCGCAGTGGAACCGCGTCGCGAGGCTCTTGAGCACCGGGTAGCGATACGCTGCGCCGCACGCCCGGCACGTTCGCGTCTGAATTTCGTCATCCGCCATGTACTGCATCCTCACGCCGCCGTGTCCGGTTCTCCAACGCCTGCCCACACCGGCTTCTATTCCGGATAAGCCCCGACTTCCGCCCCATGTCCCCATCGTAGCCAACAGCTCACGCCGCGGCAATCGACCCGCCGGCGCCGCGGGGTGTGCCCGTGTTGCCTGGCATGAGGGTGACTCGCCGCTTCAGGGCGTTTCGGGTATGGTGCAGACGGCAACATTTGTCGGCGATTCGTGGCAGGAATTCTCAGCCACCAAGCAATGAGTACACGAACTCTCAAGCCGCGGTTTCGCAACATTGATGAATGCGACATCCACGCGCCGCACCCGCTAAGACCGTACATCGGGCCGATCGGCGCGGTATTGCTGACGGCGATCGCCTACGCCAACAGCCTCGGCAACGGGTTCACGTACGATGATCCGGCGATCATTCTGACGAATCCCGCCGTCGTCGAAGAGGTGAATGGTCAGAGCGTTCCGTGGTACGAGCCGTGGCGGCGGCCCTACTGGCCGGGCAGCACCGTGCGGCCGGACCGCGACGCGCTCTACCGGCCGCTGGTTGTGCAGACATTTGCATGGGACATGCGCCTGCTCGGGCCGGCCGGTTGGTGGTTTCACCTCGTTAATGTCACCCTGCATGCCCTTGTGTGCGTCGGTGTCTGGTGGCTGGCGCGGCGACTGGCCGGCTCGGCGGCGATTGGTGTCGCTGCGGCCTGGATCTTCGCGGTGCACCCGATCCACACCGAGGTCGTCGCCAATCTCGTCGGCCGGGCTGAACTCCTGGCGGCGGTTGGCGTCGTGGGCGCCTGCTGTTTCGTCGATCGGCTCATGCTGGCTCGCCGTCGGGCTTCAATCGTGGCTTGGGGTGTCGCGGCTGTCCTGGCGGGGGCTGTCGCGATCTGGAGCAAGGAAAGCGCTGTGGCCGTCATACCGACGGCGGTGGCGTGGGTATGGTGGCTGCGGCGACACGATCGCCAGGTGGCCATCCGGATGACCCGCGGGGTCATTGTCGGCCTGCTGATGCTGGCGGTCTTCGCCGGCTACCTCACGGCCCGCTATCACGTGTGTGGCAACCGGCTCTGGCTTGCCGGTCAACAGGCCGGCGCGGGCAATGTCCTGCACGAGACCGACGGACTGCCTCGCGTGCTGACGCCAGTTTCGCTTGTCGGTCGCTACGCGGCCCTGACGCTCTGGCCGGCGCGGCTGCTGGCGGATTACTCGTATGCGGTCGTCGCGCCGACGCAATCACCGCTGGAAGGCTACTTCCTCCTGGGGCTGGCGACGTTGGCCGTTCTGTTGGCGGCGGCGGTTGGCTCCTGGCGGGGCGATGGAAACGCGCTCGTCGCGTGGGTCGGCCTTGTCAGTTCGTATTTCCTCGTGAGCAACAGTGCGATTCTCGTCGCGGTGATGATGGCCGAGCGATGGTGGTATCTGCCGTCGCTGTGGTTCCTCGTGCTGTTGCTGCTTGGCGGACGATGGTTGCTCGCGCGGTGGGCCGGTCCTGAACGGCTGGCGCAATGGGCGAAGGGCGACCCGGCCCGCGCGTTGCTGGTGGTGGTCGTGGCGGCGATGTGCGTCCGCACGTGGCTGCGCAATCCGGATTGGCGTGACAGCGCCACACTGTTTATGCACGACGTGCAATCCACGGCGCCCGGCCATCGCAGCGCGATCATGCTTTCCTGGCACGCGGAAAATCTGCTCGCCGAGGGCAGACTGAAGGAGGCGGAAACGTACGCACAGGAAGCGGTCGAGACGTATCCTGAGTCTTCCCTGGTGCAGCGTGTCCTGGCTCTCGTACTGTTCAATCGCGGCAGGCCCGCCGAGGCGCTGGCCGTGCTCGAGGAGGCGCAGCGCATCGCGCCAAACGATCAGCGGGTCGCGGCATTGCTCGACCAGGTGCGCATGGCCAACGAGGGCGTGGACCTGCAGGCGAGTCTCCAGCGAGCCCGGGCGAGACTCGCCGAGGCTCCCGACGACGTCGAGGCCCACTATGCCGCGGGTTACTTCCTCGAACGATTGGGCGCCTTTGCAGAGGCCGTTGATCACTATGCCAGGGCGGCAAACCTCGATGACCAGCGCCAGGACGCATGGCTCGGCTGGGCGCGTGTGCTGGCCATGATGGACCGCGCGGCGGAGTCGGTGGATGTGTACGAGCAGGTGCTCCGCCGATGGCCGGACTGCTGGCCGGCGCACGCAAACCTCGCGGTGCAGTTGATGCACCCGTTGCGTGGGGAACTCTACCAGCCACAGCGGGCGGTCGAGCACGCGGAACAGGCGCTCGCCCTGGCGCCGGTCGAGCAGCACTTGCAGATGAAGGTTAACTTGGCCGAAGTCAATGCGAACTGCGGCCGCTATGCCGAGGCCATCCGCCTGTACGAGGCCGTGATCGAGCAGCTCGATCCAGCCGACCCGCAGCGCAGCCGTTTTGGCGAGCGCGTCGAGTTCTTGCGCGCACAGCCGTGATGCGGGCGGGCTGTCGACGGCCGGTCGGTCAAGCGCCGGACGACTACTCCACGGTCAGGCTGACGCTGACAGCTTCGCTGCCGCCGTCCGAGACGAACAGCACGCTGCCCGTGTAGCTGCCGGCCGCCAGCCCAGTCCGACTGACGATGATCGTGTACTGTCCCTCGCCGCCACTTGTGGGCGTTACGCTGATCCACGGTTTGGTCGGCACGATCTCCGTCACAGTGAGCGTTCCGGTACCGGAATTGCTGACGTTGACGGTCGCCGTCGATTCCGTTGCGGCGAACGCCAGGCTGGTTGGGAATACCTCCAACGTCGAACCGACGCTGATCGTGACCGCGTCTGACGTGGTGACCATCGCTTCGTTGTCGGTTGCTACGGCGGTGATATCGTACGAATCCGCTTGTGCGTTCTGCCAGGTGACGCTGTACGGCGCCAGCGCATCTTCGCCGATCCACTGGTCGTCTGCATAGAATGTGACGTTCGTGATAAGGCCGTCGGGGTCGTAGGCGTCGGCGATCAGGGTGATGTTCGCGCCGGCCGTGAACGCTTCGCCGCTTGCCGGCGAGACGATCCGGACGACCGGCGGCTGGTGACTGTGCGGTAGCAGCCAGGCCATGCCGAGTTGATCCAGGGCGTTGATCGTCTCCGGATGGTATGTCAGACCGGTATAGAAGCGCACAAACATGACGTCATCATTGTCGCCGTTGTCTACTACGTCGCCCGCAATGGGTCCCTCATTGACGGGAACGAATTCCCGATCAAGCTCGATGAAATCGACATGGGTTTTCTTGATCGCGATCGCGAACGCGCCGGGGCAGACGTGGTGCGCGTCCACATAGAAGGATGGATCGAGGATGTCAAGGGTCTCGTCGAACGTCTGGCTCTCGAACATGTCCACCGGCGCAAGCACGAAGTTCGAGTTCTGAATCATGTAACCATCTTCCGTGACGTAGTCCTTCAGGCGGACGACGTAGGGGCACGCTCCGCTCAGCCGGCGATCGGTCATCGCCGAACTCAATCCCAGCGGGGCCTCGGTCTGTTGGACCATCGCTTCCGTGATCGCAACGATTTCTTGCGTCAATCCGGCGACATACGGTCGATCGATGGTCTGTCCGTTGACCTCGATGGTGAACGCGAAGCCAGATTCGAGGTAGTTCTGCACAACCAGCAACAGGACGAAGTTGTAGCTGGACAGGTCGCCCGTGCGATAGGATGGCATCGCGGCGAGAAGCGCGTCCCGGTCGAAGGGATCTTCCCACGGCAGGATCGGCTGACCGGTGGGTCCCACTGGGATCGTCCGATCGCATCCGGCTGCGATCAACGTGGCGAGGCAAAGGCCGATCGCGATGACGGGCTGGAAACGCCCACACCAAGGGCTTCTCGAATGCCGTGCTGTCTGCTGGGTGATGTTCATGAGACTCTCCCGGATAGGTGATAGTCATTCTGGAACGATCGGTGCTGCGCTGTCACCGATTCGGAAATCCACGCGCACTTTACTAAAGGGTTATCGGTAGGCCTGGCAGACGTCTACAGATCTGCGTGGCAACAAAGAAACAGCTATCGGACGTTGTCCGCCTGGCATCCGCCTGCAATAAGGCCAGTCCGGCCGCGTTTGGGCAGTGGGGACGGACGACAGTGATGTGAACGACGAGCGAAGACCTTTGATAGGAGAAGAGATCATGCGTTATTCATTGATCTGTGTGGTGGTGCTGGGCTTTGCAGGCCTTCTCAGGGCACAGACGCCCGCCGATTCGCCGGCACCCGGGCCCAACATCGAGCGGTTCTTTCAGGCCATCGATGCCAACCAGGACGGTTCGATCGACAGGACAGAGTTGAGGGCCAGGCTTCCCCAAATCATGGAGCGGATGCGGAATGCCGCCCCGTCGGCGACCCGCATGGGGTCTGGCCGAAGGATGGAGATGGAAGGGCAAATTGACGATCGCGGGGATCGCAAAGGCCTTAGAGCAATGGGCCGAGGGTCTGCTGGTCGCGGTTCGTGGTGTCCAGCCGGTGGGCCGCCATGTGACGGTCAGCATGGTGCCGGACTGGGCAGGCCGTGGGGCGATGCTCCACGAGCGCGGGCAATGGGGCCGGATCGTGGTCCGGGCTTCGGTCCACCGCCATGGGCGGGCCGCCGCGGCGGCGCGATGCCGGGTGGCCCGACTGGTCCGCGTGGGGTCGGGCGCGGGATGCGCCAAGGCGAAACCGGGGCGCCGGTCGGGGTTCTCAGAGCGCTTGACGTCAATGGGGACGGCGTGCTCGACGGTGCGGAGATCGACCAGGCTGCCGAAAGCCTTCGCAAGCTGAAGGGTGATCGCAACGCCCTACCGTTACGCGGAACGAAGAACGATCGCCAACGCCCTGGCAAACCGGCTCCGGGCGATGCGACGCCGTAACGCCATGGCCGTTTGGATTACACGCACAGAGTCAGACGAAGACTGCCAGGCCGGCAGGGTCGAACAAGTCGATCCTGTCGGCCTATGGTTGAGGGGCTGGTGGTGTTGCGTCGCCCTGGCCATTCTGAAGCGTTGCGCGCATGGCGGCGAGTTTCGCCGCCCAAGCGTCGCCGAGCGCTTCGGCCACAGCGGGTTGCAGCTTGGTCACGAGGTCGACGGCAGCGGCAGGTTCCCTGTCGGCCAGAATGGTTTCGAGATCCTGAATAAGCGACGTACCGATCGTGTCCGCGCTCGGACGCGTGGTCGGCGCGTCACCCGTAAGCAGTTGAGACAGCTTATCCGGCTCGCCTGCGCGGAGTCGGGCGCTCAGCAGCTTCAGAAAGACAGCATGTTGGCTGTCGGGCGGAGCCGTCGCCAGCGCGGCCATCGCCTTGTCGTAAGCCGTGGCGGCGTCCGTGTGGCGGTTTCGTGCCGTAAAAGCGTCGCCGATCTGCGTCCGGATCATGGCGAGTTCCTGGGGGGCGGGGTTCAACGTGGCCAGCTTCTGCTCAACAGAAAGGGCCAGTTGCAGGAACCGTTCCGTCGCGATCGCATCTGTGTTCCATGGGAACTTGCCGAGCACTTCAATCTGCACGGCTGGCTGGAGTCGTCCAAAAATGGTTCGGTACGTCTCCCATGCCTGCACCTGCAGCGTTTCGACTGGTTCGATGGCGGTCGCGAGTCGTGCCGCGACCGCTTCGAGATGCGCCGGTGTGGTGCCCAGGGCGGCCATGGCCTTCACGGCGGCTTCGCGCACGCCCGCATCCTTGTCCGCGAGACGCGAGATGACGACGTCTGTGTTGGCGCCGTTGCCGAGCAGTTCCAGCCCGCGCACGGCGGTCTGGCGGATGCTCGCGCTCGGCTGCGCGTCGCCGGCCTCCTCGCGGAGGATCGGCGCGAATTTCACGTGCTGGACCTTGGCCATCGTTTCCACGACGCGCCGGCGCAGAGCGGCGTCGGCGGGCAGGGGGCTGAACCGGTTCAGGAGAGCGTCCACGACCGGGGTCAGGTCCGCGCCGTCGTTCTCACGCTGGCCCTGGACCAGCCAGCCGATCGCGGTCACCGCCTCGATGACGACTTCGTCATCGGGGTCAGCCAAGCCCGCGATGCATACCGGAATGGCCGCCGCATCACCAAGACGCCCCAACGCATTGTAGAGGGTGGGTTTGACGATGAGGCTCGGCTCCGTGGAAAGCGTCTGGAGCAGCATCGCGGCGTCCGCCGCGGCGTTTTCGGGCTGGCGAAGGTCGCGGATAACTGTGACGACATCCCGCCGGACGCGCGGATCGGGGTCGGTGATCAAGGCGCGGATCGCTGTTGCGACGGCCGTGGAGGGCGGTTTCCGGTCAAGCAGTTGCTGATCCACAAGGCGGACCGCAGTCTGACGTTCCAGTGCGATCGTGGATTGGAACCACGCCAGGAGCTGGGCATCGCGTTTGTCGTCCGCTGTGTTGGCGAACAGCGCCTCCAGCACCGCGACATGGCGATCCTCGAGGGCTCGCTGGTATCGCTCCTGCCTGCGCAGTTTGCGGTTGAGGCCGCCGAGGAGATCCTCCCGGCCCTCCGTCCACCACGCACGCCAAGCGACGGCATCCGCCCCGAAGTCCACGGGTGTGCACTGCCGGAGCGTCTGGATAACTTCGCGTCGGATCCGGTTGTTGGGATCGTCGAGCACACTGATGAGCGTGTCCACGGCTTCCTCGACGTTGTGAACCTGTCCGAGTGCCTGTACAGCGGCGACCCGGCGGCTGACAGGGACCTTCCCGTCGCGGATCAATCGGGCCAGTGCTTCGACGACGTTTCCGTTCCGATAGGTGCCCAAGGCGACCGCGGCCGCTTCGCTCAGCCGGGCGTCGGGGTCGTCGAGAAGCGACAGGATCGGTTCGACAAGGCTCGCGGGCGGATCATCGCGCTCGGCGATGGTCTGACAGACGGCGAGCTTCGCGAGCGGGTCGGCGCTGTTCGCGATGACCTTGGCGAGTTCGGCCAGGGCCTCCGGCCAGCCGGTGGCCAACATGTCCGCGCATGCCGTCTTCCGCGTGCTCAGGGTGTTTTCCTCGGTGAGGTACCGCAAGAGTTTACGGAGGTCCTCGGCTTTCTGCTGATCCGTCGTGGGGCTCGTTGTGGTGGTGGGCTGCGTGGTGGGTTGGGTCGCAGGGGCACTCGCCGGCGTTGCGGCAACGCTTGCCCCAACGCCAATCGGCCACAGCATCCATGCTAGAATGAGGCTATTGCGATGCACCGGCACCTACCCCTTCTCGATTGCCGTCCGGGCCGACCCCGTTTGTCGCATTGACGCGTCGAAGACGTGGCAGGGCCCGATGATCCTCGCTCGGTTTACGGGGAGGCGGCCACTCCTCCGCCGCAATCTTCTATCTACCTCTCACATCGCCCAATTGCAATGCCTTCGCCGCTGGAAACGCCAGAAAACTTTGTTTTCAATGTCATCGTCGGCCTCTGGTCGTTCTACGCCGGCCCCGCACCGAAAGATCGCGCTGCCGGACGTACGCGGGGGGCGGACCGGATCGGCGCGGCGATGCCGTTGCGGCGCGTGCCCACGTGGGTGAAGACACCCAAGCCGGTCCGGAGGTTGGGTGGGATTGCGAAATTGTGGCGGGCACGGCGTCGAGTGGCGGGGCCGGTCGGCTGAACCGCGGTCCGTCAAGCGTCGGCTGCCGCGGTCGAGGTGCCTTGTTTCAGTCGCCCGCGGGTCCCTGTGATGGAGCGGGGCCCTTGACGGGCCGGTTGCGATTCAGAGGCGCTCGGGCCATACTGGAAGTGCAGTCGGGTGAGGTATGCTCCGAGCACGGAAAGGAGTCGGGCTGCGGAGAGGTACGTCGTGATGGACGGCACATCGTGGAGCGCGCCGAACGGCGGGGCGAACAGTCGCCTTCTGATTGTGGATGACGATCGTGAGTTTGCGGAGAGCCTGGTGGATCTCCTTGTGCCTCGCGGTTACCAGGTGGCCATGGCGCATGCGCCGGAAGACGCCCGGGGCATGGCCACGGTGTTCGATGCGCAGGTCATGCTGGTGGACGTGCGTCTTGGCTCTGAGAGTGGCGTGAGCCTGATCGAGAGCCTCAAGGGAATCCGGCCGGATGCGCTATGCATCGTGATGACCGCCTTTGCGGATGTGGATTCGGCCATTGAGGCATTGAAGAAAGGGGCCTATGACTACCTGCGCAAGCCGCTGAATGTTCCCGTGTTTCTGGCCACGCTTGACCGTGCGTTCGACCGGGTTCGAATCGAGGAGGAGCGTGCCCGGGCCAAGGCGGCGTTGCGCCACAGCGAAGAGCGATTCCGTGCCCTGGTCGAGACGACGAACGACTGGGTCTGGGAGGTCGATGCAGACACTCGATATACGTACGTCAGTCCCAAAGTCCGGGACCTGCTGGGTTATCCGCCGGAGGCGGTGGTGGGAAAGACGCCATTCGACTTTATGGTGCCCGAGGATGTCGAGCGCGCGCGCCAGTCGTTCGAGGACGCCAAGGCGCAGCGCAAGCCGCTCGTCGGGCTGGAGGACGGTGCGGTTCGTGCCGATGGCCAGGTGATCGTGCTCGAGACCAACGGTGTTCCCGTCCTGGATGCGCATGGAACCGTCGTCGGATTTCGGGGTATCGACCGTGATATCACGCAGCGCAAGCTGGCCGAGGCTGAACTCATCCGCCACCGGGAGCACCTGCAGGATCTCGTCGAGCAGCGAACCCGTGAGTTGCAGGAGTCGCGCGAGCAGCTCCGCCGCACCGAACGGCTTGCCTCGGTCGGCACGCTGGCCGCCGGCATTGCCCATGAACTCAATAATCCGCTGGGTGTCATTGCGTTGGCGGGTGAGAACGCTCTTGAATCGCGCAAACGCCCCGATGGCGATGCGTTGCTGGCCGCCTGTCTCGATGACATCGCGGTGAACGCGGAGCGGTGCCGGCACATCATCCGAAGCGTGCTGCAGTTCTCGCGGCAGGAGACCGCCGAGAAACGGCCATGCGATCTGCGGGCTGTTGTCGACCACGCGATCGGGTTGACGGCGGGCGACGTGAGTCGGAGTCACGGCCACCTCGAACTGGGCCTGCCTGCGGACCTGCCGCCGATCCCGGCGAACCGGCTTCAGTTGGAGCAGGTCTTCGTGAACCTGATCCGGAATGCGGTGGAGTCGGGCGTCGGCGATGTTCGCATTGCCATCACGGCGGAGCATCGGGGCCAGGTGGTGCGGGTGGGCGTGGCTGACAATGGACGGGGGATCCCGGCCGAGGAACTGCCGCATATCTTCGATCCGTTCTTCACGACCCGCAGGGAGCGCGGCGGGACGGGCCTTGGCTTGAGCATCGTTCATGGTATCATTGCGGCACACAACGGCACGGTGGCCGTCACCAGTCGGCCGGGCGCAGGAACCACGTTTACGATCGAGTTGCCGTGTGTCGAAACTACGTCATGGGAGACTGAGCGTGCCACGCGTATTGATCGTTGACGACGAGGAAGCCTACCGTCGCCATCTCGAGATCGCGCTGCTGCCGGAAGGCTACGAGGTTCGGACCGCCCGTAGCGGGCGTGAGGCCATTGACATCGGTGCCCGATTCCGCCCCGATGTGGTCCTGACGGACTGGATGCTGAAGGATGACATTCACGGCGTCCATGTGGCGCAGGCGCTGCGCGCGGTTCTGGCCGGTGCCCAGGTGATTCTCATCACGGGGTTTCCGTCGGACGACCTGCGTGCCGGAGCAGCGAAGGCGCAGGTTTCGGATTTCATCGAGAAACCGTTCAAGCTGGACCGCGTCCGTGCTGCAGTCCGCGCTGCCAGCACCGCGCGACCGGATGCGTCGAGACGGCTTCTTGCCATGATGGAACTGGATGCCGGCGGGGCGATCGTGTTCGCGAATCGTCGGGCCAAGGAGCTCTTGAGTCACACCGAGGCGGGACCGGATGCGGGAAGCCTCAAGGATGTCTTTCCGGCGGATGAGATTCCGGATCTGGATCTGGCGTGCGAGCGGTGGGCAGTCGTTCGGCCTCGGGGCAGGACACCCATCGTCTGGCACCTTCGAACGCAGGCGCCTCGCAACGGAGGCACGCGTCTGGTGATCGTGCGTAAACAGGACGAGCCTCAGCTCTTGGGCAACGCGTTGATTGAGATGTTGCTGGAGTCGAAGGAGCCCAAGCACGTCCGTTGGCCGTTCACGGGCCGTGTGTTGATCGTGGATGAGGAAGTCCTGATCCGGAACGTGTTCGTGGCGAT
>JAFGKA010000105.1 GCA_016928855.1 Phycisphaerae bacterium | reverse complement strand
GGTGCTTGCGGCAGCCTCATGGATCGACTTCATGATGGTTTGCAGCCGGCAGTCGACCTCCTCACGCGCCCACGAAATATGCTGCGCGTTCTGGGCCATCTCGAGGCCCGAGACCGCGACGCCGCCCGCGTTGGCCGCCTTGCCTGGTCCGTATAGAACCTTGCTCCCGAGGAAGACATCGACGCCTTCCGGCTCGGTTGGCATGTTCGCGCCTTCAGCGACGACCCGGCACCCGTTTTTGACCAGCGTCTTCGCGTCGTCGGCACTGATTTCGTTCTGGGTGGCCGAGGGAAACGCGCAATCGCAAGGGATACCCCACGGACGCACGCCGTCCATGTACTTGATGCCGGAGAACTTGTCGGCATATTCCCGGATCCGCCCGCGGCGAACGTTCTTAAGCTCCATGATGAATGCCAGCTTCTCCGCGCTGATTCCATCCTTGTCGTAGACGGTCCCACCGGAGTCGGACAGGGATACGCACTTCGCGCCCAGCTCATTGAGTTTCTCAACCGTATATTGCGCCACGTTGCCCGATCCGGAAACGGTGCAGACTTTGCCCTCGAGACTGCTCCCACGTGCGGCCAGCATCTCCTGCGCGAAGTAGGCCGCGCCGTAGCCGGTTGCTTCCGGACGGATGAGCGAGCCGCCCCAGGTCAGCGCCTTGCCGGTCAGCACACCGGTGAACTCATTGCGGATCCGCTTGTACTGCCCGAAAAGGAAGCCGATCTCGCGGCCGCCGACACCGATATCACCGGCCGGCACGTCCGTGTGCGGACCGATATGCCGTGCCAGCTCGGTCATGAACGACTGACAGAACCGCATGACCTCGCCATCGGATTTACCTTTGGGGTCAAAATCGGAGCCGCCCTTGCCACCGCCCATCGGCAGCGTCGTCAGGGAATTTTTTAGGATCTGTTCGAAGGCCAGGAACTTCAGAATGCTGAGATTGACCGTCGGGTGAAAACGCAGGCCGCCCTTATAGGGCCCGATGGCGCTGTTGAACTCGATGCGAAAGCCGCGGTTGATTCGGATCGTGCCCTGGTCGTCCATCCATGGCACGCGGAACATGAAGAGCCGTTCCGGCTCGACAAAACGCTCGAGAATCTGATTCTTCCGATACTGCGGGTTGCGCTCCAAGGCAGGTTCCAGCGATTCCAGAACCTCTCGGACAGCCTGGTGAAACTCCGGCTCTCCGGCATTTCGTTTCAGAACCGTTTCCAGAACATCATGCACATAACTCATTCGTTACTTCTCCACAATTGTTAACATGGGAATCCGCCCAACGTGACGTCTGGCATCAGTCGGGCGGATGGGCCGGCTTGCACCGCACGGTCCAGGGGCTGCGGACAGCAGCACCCCCCGGAAAAAGTCGTTTCTGCCGTCCCAGGCTGACGGCCCGGGGCCGCCCACGGGAGCCTGGATGATGGCGGTAACGCGGTGCCACCCTACCATGTTTCTTCGCGAATTGCACTAGCCGTAATGCGAAAAAACGTCCGGAGGGCACATCGACAACGCGTCTCAGAGCCACCCTGGCCTGTCCGAGTTAGGGGTCACCCGGCAATGATGCCGCCTTGACGCTTGGCATGCCGAAGTGGATGCGGTATCATTGCCAACCGCGGTCTCCTGGAGAATCCGTCACGTGAAACGTTTCGACGCAAAAAAAATTCTTGGGGTCCTGCGGGTTCTTCGCTCCGCACGCCGTCCGCTCGGCGGGGCGCGCGTCGCGCAGGAGCTTCAGGCCCTCGGGCTGAACCTCCAACCGCGAGCGACACGCCTGTACCTCGAACATCTCACCCAGCAGGGCTTTGTTGAGAATGTGGGGCCGCGGGGTCGGCAGATCACGCCGCGTGGCATCCAGGAGTTGCAGAAGGCCTCCGTCATTGACCGGGTCGGCTTCACCGCCGCACGGGTCGACGCGCTCGCCTACCAAACCACGTTTCGCTTGGGCGGGACATCGGGACGGATCGTCGTAAACGCGTCGGTCGTCGATCCATACGCATTGGGTGCAGCGCTGCGCGAGACAGAGCCCGTGTTTCGTGCCGGCCTGGGCATGGGGCACCATATCGCCGTGGCCAAGAGCGGGGAGGAGTTCGGTGACGTGCAGGTTCCGGCAGACAAGGCGCTGATCGCCACCGTCTGCAGCGTCACGCTCAACGGCATGTTATTGGCCGCCGGCATCCCGGTCACGTCGCGATTCGGTGGAGTGCTCGAAATCCAAAACAGCAAGCCGGCCTGCTTTACTGATGTCATCCACTACGATGGAACATCACTCGATCCGCTGGAAATCTTTATCAAGGGGCGACTGACCAGCGTGGCCCAAGCGGCGCGCACCGGCTGCGGGCGGATCGGCGTGAGCTTCCGTGAGATTCCCTCGGCCGCGGTCGCCGATGTGCAGCGGATCGCCCGCAAGCTCCAGCGCGCCGGCTTGAACGGGATTCTCATGATCGGACGCCCCAATCAGCCATTGCTCGATTTCCCGGTCCCTGAGGGACGCACCGGCATGATCGTCGCGGGCGGATTGAACCCGATGGCCGCCATCGAGGAGTCGGGTATACCGACGACCAACTTCGCCATGCACAGTCTGGTGGATTTTGAACGGTTTCGGCCGTTCAACGAGGTTCTCAACGAACTGTAACCATGTGACGCCGCAGCCGCCGATCTCATTCAATCCGTGAAGAGTCGGTGACGGATGTGTTGCAGATGGCCGGCGTCACCCTTGTGGCCCGCTTCCAGCCATTGCCGCGTGATACGATCGTAGTAGTTCGCGCTGAGCAACAGCGCCGCGGGGTGCTCGAGCCTGATCTGCCGTGCGACACGGATCAGCACGATCCGGTCCCACAGGCCCAGCGACGTCCGTTTCGACAGATCCCACATCAGCCGCCACGGCCGGCTGGTGGCCTCGCCGCGTGCCCTCCGTTGAAGCCGTGAAATGAGCAGCAGGAGAATGGGAAGAGCCACTATCGCCGCCAGCACGAAGATGATCCACCAGTACGCGTCGGGTTGCTCCCGATTGAACGCGCTGTTAATCGCACGATAGCGATCGTCGCGGCTCAACCCGCCTTCAGCCTGCAGCAGTAGCGTCATGAGATGGATGGCTGCACCTCCTCGGCGAGCCCGGCTTCCGCTGTTTCGGCCTCGCTCCGTTTCACGAGCATCTCGAGCAGCTTCTGCGCCTGCTGCTGAATGCCGGGATCAGGATCCTCCGCCGCCATCTCGCCGATCCGCGTCAGCAGGGGAACCAGTTGAAGCCGCTGCACGACCCACAGCGCGCTGGCCCGTTGGTCGCTAGCCGGATCGCGCAGCATCGCACACAGTGTTTCGGCCGCATCCCGCACGCCCAGCTTCAACAGCGCCTTCGCTGCATTGGCCCGCGTGCGGTTGTCCTCGTCGTCGAGCCGTTCCAACACGAGCGGATCGTTCGCGGCGGCAGATAGCCGATCGAGTGACTCGACCGCATTGGCACGGACACGATCGTCGGGGTGTTCGAGCGACTCGCGCAACAGTTGTTCGCTGGTCTCACCAGGAATGTAGCCGATCGCCGTCATGGCAGCGCTGCGCACCATCGAATCTCGGTCATGCGCCAGGCCGTAGATCGCGTGCGCCACAGCCGGAGCAAGACCCGCCGTGGTCAACATACGCAGCGCCCGGACGCGCGTGGTCGAACTCGGGCTCGCCAGTTTGCGGAGCACCGCGTCGAGGTTGGAAGCATCCGCCAGCAAGCTCGCCGCCTGGGTCGCCTGCTCTGCCGCGCCGAGCGTGTCGAACTTGCCCCAGAACCTGTCGATCTCGGATTGCGTGCTCGCCGCGACAGGCGGGGGCGCTTCCGATTGATGCCTTCGCTTCTCGCGCCGACGACGCTTCACCTCCCGACGGGCGGCGGCCGCTCCGGGCGTTCCCTTCTCTCGCGAGATCGTATGCAGCAGGGCCGTTGCCTCTGGCTCCTTCATGTCGATCAGGGCCCAGGCCACGGCGCGCCTCGCCACAGGGTCACCGTGCAGCCACATATGCTGCAGCAGGTCCATCTTGGTTTCCATCGGCAGACCGGTTGCCGAGATCATCCTAACCGCACGAGCCTGCAGGTCACCGTCCCACCGGTCGAGCCGATGCATCGCCGCAATCATGTTCGGCCAGGACTTGACGGTCCGAAAGGCTTTGCGGATCGCATCCGTCATCAGCCGCCATTCCTGACGAAGCCACATCGCGGGGATCTCGTTCGAGTGTTTCGTGGAAAGCATCCGCACGACTGCCGGCCGGAAGTCGCTGTGGCCCATCGCCTCAATCGCCACCGGCACCATGAGCGGCCCGGGCGCGCCATTGAGCAATTCGAGTGCGGCACGCCGCGCGTGACCGCCCGGCGCCTCCAGTACTTTCCACAGGCGATTGCCCAACTCGTCGGCCAACCACAAGGCCGCCTCCACCACCGGAGGATGGTGATGGGTGTCGAATGATTCCAGGGCGGCCAGCGTCGAGTCCGTCAGTTGCCGCCGATCAAGCGATCGCCGATGCAGCGCCTCCGCCACCGCGCCCGGGTCATCCGGCACCATTCGGCCGAACCGTTCGATCCAGACGGTCGTGTCGTCGAGGAACCATGCGACCAAGTCGCGCAGCGCCAACGCCGCCGCTTCACGCACCTTGGGCGAACTGTCCCGCAGAAGTGACGCCAGCAGGTACGCCAGTCGCGGCCTCCTGCCTTTTACGATAATAGAAATCACGTTTAGCCGGGACTGCGGATCCTCAGAGCTGCAGCAATCGCGGAAGGCCCCATAAAGATCGTCGGACAGGTTGACCACCCGGCGTTGTTGCACCTCGTCCAGCCGGTCGAAGCACGCTACGATGGCCGCCAGGCCAGCCGGCCGCCTCCGGGCCAGCAGGGCATCCACGATCGCCGGCATTACTCCAGGCTCGGCACACGACAGCGCCGTCGCGAGCGCACCGTCCGCTGCCAGGTTCTTGCTCGCCGCCAGGAAATCGTATCGTGAAGGTTTCGGCATCAGCGCACAAAATCTCCTTTCCTTTGTATCGGCCGGGAGGGCAATTCGCGTGAGGCCCAGCGGCCTGAACAGGGGGCCCCTGATGCCCATAAACCCGGTTAGGACGTGAAGAAGCGGTTCTTTTCGTCCAGGGCGCCTCCGGATCGAAGGACCTGGATCACCCGCCCGTTACGTCAGCAAACCCGGCAGGCAGCGAACGTTACAGAGAATCCACGATTGACACCCCGGGCCGGAGTGAATAATCTCGGGTGTGCCGCGACCGCTCATCCGAAACAGGACTAACCTCACCAGTCATTGCCGTGTCTGAATCTAAGGAAGAACGTGGACGACCAGCGAACCAGGCCCCGGCGGGGCTGGATGACGCCGAATTGGTACGGCGGACCCTGGCGGGGGAGTTGCCAGCTTTTGACACGCTGGTGGGCCGGTATCAGAAACGAGCGGTCTCCGCGTCCTATCGGCTGCTGGGTAACAGCCACGACGCGATGGAGGTGTGCCAGGATGCGTTTCTGCGGGCGTATCAGTCGCTGGGACGCCTCAAGGAGCCAACCCGCTTCGGCCCGTGGCTGATACGGATCGTGAGTAACCTGTCGCTGAATTTCCGGCGGTCACGCCGGGCCACCGCGGCATTACCCGTGGATGACGCGCTGGGGACGGAGGAGACAGCGACCGCGGGACGCCCGAGGCGGGGCAGCGGGCATTCCACTCCGCCCGATCCACTGAGTTCCGGCGAGTTGGCCGGGCAAATCGAGCGGGCGGTCGCGGAACTGCCGGAGAAGCAACGGTTGGCCCTGGTGTTGTTCGCGATCGAAGGGTGGCCGCAACGTGATGTGGCGGAGGTACTCGGCTGCAGCCTGGAAGCCGTCAAATGGAATGTGTTCCAAGCGAGGAAGACCTTGAAAGTCAAACTGGCGGAACACCTGTGACGGGAGGGCGAGGTATGACCGAACGATTCAACAACGAATTCGAACGCCTGCTCGCCGGTCGGCTTGACGACGACCTTTCGCCGACAGAATCCGAACGACTGGACGCGTTGCTTGCCGCGAATCCCACGGCGCAGGGCGATGCGGATGCCCTCGCGCGGGTGGACCGCGTCGTCCGCGAGTGGGGCCGCCACGAGCCGGATATCGATCTGTCCGGGTTTCGATCGGCGGTCATGAAACAGGTTCGCCGCCAAGCCGTGCAGCCTCGTCACGCTTTCCGATGGGTTCGGATCGGTGTGCCGCTGGCCGCCGCTGCGATGATCGTATTCGCCGTGAGTCTTCAGTGGCCTGCGACACCAGAACCGGCTCAGCCGATCGCGCAACAGCCTGAGCCGACGCCCGTGATCCAGGTAGCGTATGGCCGCCCGACGCATCCGAGTGCGGCCCAGCCAGCCGCCACGGTCGCGGTCACGTTTCAACGGTCCGCGGAGCTTGAGCAACAGGTAGCTGCTCGACAGGCCGCCCAACAGGGCGGCGCTGGATTCGCCACGGCGTCGGGCGGTGGGCAAACCGCGCCCGTGCAGTGGACCCTGGCGCCGCTGCCGATTTGAAATGGCAAGAATCAACCTGCCGGGCTGTGCCGCGGCCCGGGCAGGTCGTATACGCAACCGCCTACGCAGGAGAATCCATAGACTATGAACACATCACGCATGCTGGTGCTGCTCCTGGCGAGCAGTTCCGCGCTCGGGCAGATCGGATCCTCGGGCGACGCCGGCGAGCGGGGAACGAACCTTTCCGCCGCCATCGAGCAGGTCCTCGACCAGAAGACCGAACTGACCATCCGGGACGAGAATATCCTTGTCGCGTTTGACGAGCTGACACAAAAGACGGGCGTCCCGCTTCGGATCGACCAGACGACACTCGACCGGCTGCCCTACGGCGAGCAAACGCAGCTTAATGCCGAGATCAAGAACGCGACCTTGCGTGAGGCCCTGGCGGCTCTGCTACGGCCGCTCGGGCTGCGCTTCGAGGTGCGAGAGGGCGCGGTTCATGTGGAGGCCACGCCGCCACTGGCGCGGCTCGTACGCCGGGCGACATGGGACGAGCTGGACCTGCTTCGGCAGCTCACCGAATCGCCGTGGTCGGACGAACTGTGGGCATCGCTGCCGGTGCAGTTCCGCGGCGCCGGCGGTGACGAGACGGTCAATCGCGAGATGCTCGGGACGCTCGCCAGGAACGTCGGGGCGGGCAGCGCCGCCGAGGTGCTGGAACAGGCGTGTGCCCAGCGTGGCTGGACCTGGTTCCCGTCGGACAAGAAGGTCGTCGTATTGAGCGATGCCGAACAGGTTCGCCGGCAGCTCGATCGGCGTATCACGCTGAAGTTCTTCCATGCCCCATTGATGGACGTCTTGATGACTCTCGGGCGCGAGGCTGGCCTGCTCGTCCGGATGGATCCGGGCGTGATTGCATCGGTACCGTCGCAGATCGCCCGGCAGTTTACGCTGCAGATCGAGCACATGAGCATCCGGCAGGCGCTCGAAGCCGTGGCCGGTGCAACAGGACTGGGTTACTCGGTCGAGGGTGACGGCATCCGGATCACAGCGAACCCGTTCAGTCCGGAGCATGCCGGCAGCACGGCCGGCCAGACGGCCGCCACCGCGGCACAAACTAACCCGGTCATCGCCATGGTGACGATCAAGGGCGAGGACGGGGCGCCCGACATGACGTTCTTCATCCGCGAGAACGATGTCCCGGAGGAACTGCGTGGTTTCCGTCAGCAGAAGGTCGATGAGGCCATCGAGCGCATCCGCAACGCCTTGAAGACCGAATAGGCCGATGCCTTTGTTCTACGGCGCGGCGACGGTGACCGTCTGCCTGAACGACGCCCGCTCGTTGGCATGGCCTGACGCATCCACCGCAACCGCGTGATACGTGTGCGCCCCGTCGGTCGCGCGATGCGTCCAGCGGTAGGGGGCGAGCGCCGACCGCCCGAGCGACTGCCCATCGCAAAACAGCTCGACCGCGTCGATGCCGCTCTGATCCGCCGCGGTCACCTCCACGATGACCTGCCGATTGACGAGAACCTCGATGCCGGTGATCTCCACCGCCGGTCCCGTGCGATCATCGTATGCCTCGCCGGCAATCTCGAGCACCGTCGGGGCGTTGACCTCGATACCGAAGCTGCTGTCATCGAGTGCACTGGCGACGATACGGCTGGCCGGCACGTTGCCCGTCGTGTGGATGATGAACGCTTCGGCCCCGGCGCCGGTGTACGTCAACCGCAGCCGAACCGGATGCTGGCCAAGCGGGCAGAATCGATAGCGGTTATGCGTCAGCTTGCGTGCGCGAATTCCCTTGCCCACGAGCACGGTCGCATACAGCTCGATCGTTTCGGCACAGGAGTCCGCATTCGCAAGCGATAGCGTAACCGCCGCGGTATTCCGAAGGATCGTGGCATCGTACGCGCCGAGCGGCGCTCCCTCGTCGAAACCGACGCTCAGATGGGCGTGGGTCTGCTCGCCGAAGAGGTTGGCGACACCGAGGTATCGCTTGCCGCTTTGTGCCGGGTCCGTCACAACCACGCAGCGCCAGCCCTCGGGCAAGGGCAGGCCAGAACCATCGGCCAACGGCTGATCCAGCGTGCGCAGACCTTTCGCCACATCGGCCACGCGGTCCGGCGCGGTCCCGGTAAGAATAGCCACTGTCTGATCGACGGGGACATTGCCAGGTGCGACCTCAACCGCATCGACCGGGCCGACGTACACGCCGTCGCACTTATCGCGGTAGGTATCGGTGCGCGCCCAGTTGAAGCCGGGGGTGCGATCCACTTTGATCGTCCGCTCACTGCCCAACACGGCCACGCCCAGCTTGTCATCCACACACCACCATGACGATTTGCGTACGGCGGTCTCCTCGAGCAACTGGGCGCCCTGCTTGCCGGTGAGGGTTCGGCTCTGCGTGATGCCCGGGCGGACATAGAAGTAGATCGGCTGGCCGGACCAGCTCAGCCGGCCGGCGCATTTGGCTCGGAACACCGTAGCCATCGCGCACGGCCCGTTCGGAAATGACCAGAACGCGTAGTGCCGATCAAGGGCGCCGTCGGATACGCAGCCGGCGGTGTGATACTCGACGTCAGTGCACACACACCGGTAGATCGACTCGGCGGGAGACGTTTTCGCCTCGCCCTCGGCGGGCGTGAAACGGGTCTCGCCGACAAGCGACTGCGTGTGCAGATAGACCAGCGGCTCCATCGCCGGCGCCAGATTCCGCGTCGGCACCACGAACGCCGTCGGCCGGCCAGCCTTGTCGCCCGACAACGACCCCCACGTAAAAGACGCCCACTTGCTCGCGTCGCGATGGATCAGATTCTGCTGCCATCGGTAATGGTACGTGCCGCACAGCGCCTGCCAGGCCTCCGCGAACGAAACAGGCTTGATACGCGGGCCGGCGTATTTGTGCATCAGCCAGGCCGCGGCCGCCTTCGCCCACGAGTTGCGGTGATAGTCGTAGAGCCTGATCGCACGCGTGTGGCGAACCAGTTGCCTCGCGGCCTGCTCTTCGAGGGCCGCCGCGACCGGATCCTGCCTGATCGTGGCGCCGTAACAGTAGCCCAACAGGCCGGCGCCGTAATATGCATCGTATTCCATCCCGTGGACCGACGCCGGCTCGCCTTCCGGCAGACAGGTCGACTTGATCCACTCGAGCACGCCGTCGAAGCCG
>JAFGKA010000104.1 GCA_016928855.1 Phycisphaerae bacterium | reverse complement strand
TTAGTCCACTTGGGTACGCCGCCAAGTGCGCCCTTGGTAAAGGGTTACAGCACGAACTGCAGGATACGGCCTGACCGCAGGCGGGTCAAGTAGCAGCCAGCCCCCAGCCCTCGCCGGATGCCCCAAACCGGCCGTCACTCTCAGCACAGTGCGGCGGCACCAGCGCCGCTACTGCCCCTGCGGAACGATGCCGAGGCGGGCGCGAGGGACGCTTACTTCGATGCGGCGAACGTGGCGCTTCTTGCCGTCGCCGACGGTTACCTGAACGGCGTAGCTGCCTTCGTTGGCGTACGTGTGCTCGGGGGCTGCGATGGCGGAGGATTCACCGTCACCGAAGCTCCATTCGTACGTCTCAATCGGCACGGACGAACGGACCGCAAACTGAACCGCCAACGGGCGCGACGCATCGGGCTCGGTCGCCAGCACACGGATCCACGGCCGTGTCCGCACGACGCCACGCAGAAACGCGTACAGCGGCTCCGGCTGGCGCTTGTTGGCCGTGCCAAGCTCCTGGGCCGTAACGGCAACGCGGTTCTCACGAAGCCAGTCGGCACATTCGATCGACTGATCCCGCGCGAGATCGGTCATGCCGTACAACACGAACACCGGCTGATACACGTCGAGATACGGCAGGCACGTCTCGAAGAACCGCGCATCGAACGCCGGCTGACGCAGCGCGATGGCCCGAAAGATGTCCGGATGGCGCATGCCTGTCGAGAGCGCGGGATACGCACCGCCCATCCAGCCGGCGATGAAGACGGCATTGGTATCCACATTGCGAGCGGCCCGCACGTGGGCCAGCACCGCGAGAATCGCGGCCTCGTCCTGCCGCAGACGCCCGAGTTGCCGGGAGATATCCTTCGAGGAATCACCGCCGGCGCTCGTCAGTTCCGGCGCGACGACGAGAAAGCCCTTCGACTCAGCCAGGGCCTTCCACTCGTCGATCTGCCAGGCGGGCTTGTCCAGAAGCGGCGAGGCGTGACAGGCGATCACCACCGGCCAGACGCGATCGGGTGAATAGTACGACGGCACGTAGAGGCGATAGTCGCGGCGGGTGTCGGGCTCACGGAGCGTCTGAATCGTCCCCGGCGCATGGCCGGCATCCACGACGACACAGCCGCCCGCCGCGACAACGCAGACCGCCATCCCCAGAACCAGGCCGGCACGTCGAGACTGCATCATCGTCACTCCCTCATGGATCGGGATACGGTTTCTCTCCGCGTCAGCCACGAATCTCCAGGCCGCAGCGTGCCAGATACGCCAGGAAGCCTTGACGGAATTCCTGGAGGTCCGCATCGCTGAGCGTCCGGTCGGCGTGCCCGACACGCGCTCGGAACGTCAAGCTCCGCTTGCCGGCCGGCACCGCACCACCTTCGTAACTGCCCACAAATGCCAGACGACGCAACAGCGGGTGCGAGAACCCGGCCAACTCCGCGCTGAGGTCGGCATAGCGGCGGGCCGCGTCGGCCAGCACCGAAAAATCCAGGTCTGTCTGCGGGTGCGTTGGCACGCTCGGCAACGGCTCGACGGCCGGCCGGACCGGCGCCACCGCCGACAGGTCAATCTCCGCCAGCGCGATCGACCACGCCGCCAGGTGTTCCTCCATGGTCCGCCGACACGCCAGCGGGACGACAGTCACAAACCCCGCACCGACGCCGCCGATCTGGACGCCGGAGGTCTTCGCTTCGTGAAGCCACGGAGCGTTGCCAGCCCCGTCACAGGAAGTGAAGACCGCGGGCACCTCGACAACCTGCATCGCCCACGTCTGAATGTGCGTCTTGAGTTCAGCCAGGATCGCGTCCTCGTGGGCCGGTTTGCGGCCAGGCACGACACGGACGAGCGCCAGCCGCCGCGACTCGATATGGCCGTCGCCGGACGGGGTATACGCGCCGCCGACCTCGACCAGATCGAACCGATCGACGTGGTGCCGGTTCAGCTCAACGGCGTGCAACAGGCCGGGAACGAGCGTCTGCCGCAGGTGCGGCGCCGGCTCGCCGCCGAGCGACGCGGGGTTGCGGAGCGTGGCGCAGTCGCCCGGCTCGAAGCCAAGCCGGCGCAGCCAAGGCGCCTCGTACCAGATGTAGCCGTGAATCTCGCTGTAGCCGAGCCCGCCGCAGAGCAGTTCGAGCGACCGGCGTTCGAGCCGATGCATCCGATCCGGCTCGAAGTGGCGAACCGTCACCTCCGGCAGGACGGACTCGATATTGTCGTAGCCGACGCAGCGGGCAACCTCTTCGATCAGGTCAGCCTCGATGGCGATGTCCTTCGTCGCGCGGAAGCTCGGGACGGCGGCTTCGAGCTTGCCATCCGTCACCGTCACGCCGAAATCGAGCGCCCGCAGGATGCGGACGACCTCATCCGTGGCAACCTCGCGGCCCATGAAGCGATGCAGGTAGCCCAGGTCCAACGTCACCCGGACCGGCTCGGCCGGCTTCGGATACCCGTCGGACAAGCGACTCACGCACTTCAGCTCGGGCAGCTCCGGCGCCGCGAGGTGCACGAATCGCTGAATCGCGAGCACCGTGTTGGCCGGATCGAGCGATTTCTCGAAGCGGGCGCTCGCTTCCGTGCGATGCCCCAGTGCCGTAGCGCAGCGCCGGATCGTGGCCGGCTCGAAGTTCGCCGACTCGAGCAGCAGGCGCTTCGTCTCGGCGGTGACCTCCGTATTGGCGCCGCCCATGATGCCGGCCAGCGCCACCGACTTGCGGTTGCACTGGATCATCAGCGCGCCGGCGGGCATGGCCCGTTCGACACCGTCGAGCGTCGTGAACGTCTCGCCCTCACGTGCCGCGGCGACCTCGATCCGATCGACGTTTCCGCCGTCGAACGCGTGCATCGGTTGACCGAGCTCGAGCATGATATAGTTGGTCAGATCGACGAGCAGGTCGATCGGCCGTACACCGGTGTGCGACAGACGAACCTGCATCCAAAGCGGCGCCGGCTGCGGCCGCACGCCCTCGAACACGAGCCCGCTATACCGCGGACATTTTGCCGGGTCGTCGATCACGATCGGGATTTCCGGCAGCTTTGGACTAATCAGCGTCTCAATCGCGACGACCGGGTACGGCCTGAGCGGCGTGCGGCAGATCGCCGCGATCTCGCGGGCGATGCCATAATGCCCCCACAAGTCGGGGCGATGCGTGATCGACTTGTTGTCGATCTCGATGATCCAGTCATCGAACAGCGATGGTTCTTCGATCGGCGAGCCGGATTCGGTCCGCGGCGGCAGCAGTACCGCTTTCTGCGTCAGTTGCGCGAGGCCCAGCGCTTCGCCGGCGACGATCATGCCTGCACTGGTGCGGCCGGCGACCTTCGCCTTGCCAATCGTGCCGATACCCCGCACGGTCGCGCCCGGCGGGGCGAAGATGACCTTGTCGCCCACGCGCAGGTCCGGCGCCGCGGTCACGGTATCGAAGATTGTGCCGCCGACATCGACCCTGGCGGCCGAGAGGCTCCGCGTGTCCGGCAGCGCCTCGATCGCTACGATCTTGCCCGCCACGAGGCCGGTCGCGTCGACGTGAATCCGCTCGACGCCCTCGACCTCAGCGGTCGTCATGGTGAAGCGCTCGGCCAGAGCCTCACAATCGAGGTCGGCCGGCAGATCAACAAAGTCCCGAATCCAATTCAACGATACATACATAGTCGCTCACGCGGCCCTTCGCCGCTCACTCGGCGTAGTCGTAGCGGCCGGCGTCTCGCCGGCCGTTCGTCTGCTATGCCACCCACACCCGCACAAACCCGGCCGGCGGGACGCCGGCCGCTACAGGCCGATGCAGACTCCGGCGCTACTCGGCCATCGTAATCGGCGTACCGCTGAACTTCTCCGGGTACACGATCGGTCGCAGGTCTCCGCTGTTGAGCACGCGGATGTCGCCGACACCGTATTTCATCATCGCCAGGCGCGTCAGGCCGAGGCCGAACGCGAAGCCCGTATACTCGTGCGGATCGATCCCGCCGAACCGCAGCACGTTCGGATGCACCATGCCGCACGGCAGGATCTCGACCCAGCCGCTCCGCTTGCACGTCGCGCAACCCGCGCCGTCGCAGATGCTGCAACTCATATCCAGCTCGAAGCCCGGCTCGACGAACGGGAAGTAGCCCGGCCGCAGGCGCACCTTGACGTCGCGTTTGAAGATCTCGCGAAGCAGCAGCTTCATGATCCCGATCAGGTTCGCGATCGAGATGTGCCGGTCGATCATCAGCCCTTCGAGCTGGAAGAACGTGTTCTCGTGCGAGGCGTCGATCGTTTCATAGCGGAAGCACCGCCCCGGCGCGATCACGCGCAGCGGCGGGCCGAACCGCTCCATCGCACGGACCTGGCACGGCGACGTGTGCGTGCGGAGCAGCATGCCGCTCGTCAGCCAGAACGTGTCCTGCATATCGCGCGCGGGGTGCATCGCGGGGATGTTCAGCGCCTCGAAGTTGTAATACTCGGTCTCCATCTCCGGCCCGGCTACGACCGAGAAGCCGAGGCGTTCGAAGACGTCTTCGACCTCCCACTGGACGTACGTTACCGGGTGCACGCTGCCCCGCGCCACCACCGGCGGCGGCAGCGTCGGGTCGAAGGCCTGGGCCTGCTTCAGGTCGGCCGCGGCGGCGGACTGCTCCAGCTCAGCCCGGCGCCCCTGCGCCCGCTCGGCCAGGGCGGCCTTGGCCTCGTTGAGGCGCTGGCCGAACGGGCCGCGCTGCTCGGGCGTACACTCGCGGATCCGGCCGAACAGGGCCGCCAGCGGCCCCTTCTTGCCCAATACGCGGGCCTCGGCCTGCTTGAGGGCCTCCAGCGTGGCGGCGTCGGCGAAGACCTGCTCGCCGTCCGCCCGGATGGCCTGTAGTTGTGCGTCAAGGTCGGAACTCATGCAAATCCTTTTCGGCGATGCCGTTACGTTCCGTGCGAATCGGGACAGTGTAGCTGGCGCCCGCGACGGCTGCAAGGGGCGAACAAAGGCAGAAGCCAGAAGCCAGAAGGCAGAAGCAGAGAAGAAGAATGAACCGCCAAGAACGCCGAGAAGACAAAACCTTGAACCACGGAGACACATAGAAAAGAAGAGGAACCGCGAATGGACGCGAATGGGTCTTGCCGTGTGCCACTGCTCTCGAGCTTGCTGTTACCCACATTTCCGCCCCCCCTGGGGCGCGAAAAACGACGGTTCAATGGTGCTTCGGGCGGTCTCACAGGGGCGTGGCCATTTCTTGCGGCGAGCGTGAGGAATTGTGGCAACACTGGACGGGCGATGCGTCTCAATCAGCCGCGGAGCGGCGGCGGTCTGTAGCCCAGGGCGTGAGCCCTGGGGACACATTGCAGACACATCGTGAGCCCCGGCAGGGGCGACAGAAGCCTTGTCCGCAAGTTGATTCTGTCGCCCCCTGCGGGGCTTTCCCGGTCCCGACGCGGGTCTTCCCAGGGCTTGCGCCCTGGGCTACAAACCGCCGCCCCATCCGGGGCTGGGAACGTTGTGCGTATCCGTGCTCCGCACGGCTGGTTCACTGCGACGCGTCTTGCGGCGGGGTCACAGATGATCCCTGCGTCGCGGGAGACCTTGCTTGATCCCTGACGCTCGCCCGATTCGAATACGACGCACGCAGGTTCGCTGCGTTCACGTGGACAGCGGCTGCCCCCAATACGAGCAACGCAACATTGGCAACAATGGCAAGAAGAAGCCGCTTCCTGTCTCGCCAATTGCTGGAAAGCCCGGCCGCGTCAGCCAGAAGCCACAAGAAGACAACGACCGTAACGATGCTCGCCACGGCGCAGCCGGCTCCGGCGAAGCCGAAAACGATTCCTCCGTCGCGAACGCTGGCCTGCCCCGCAAGCCCCATGAAAAGGCTGAGCCCCAACAGGAGGAGACAAATCATATGCCCCTTGAGCGAAGCCCTGACCTTCATATCTGCTCCCCACACTCAGGGCACACGCCCGAAACGTTGCCGGTCAGGTCATATGCACAGTTGAGACAAAGCCCCTTCGTCCGCCGGTGACGGCGGCGGCAGGGACCGCGCACAAACGCAAACACGGGGTACGCTGCGAACAACAGGACAAGCAGCCAATGCGGAAAAGCAACAGTGTATCCCGTCCAGGTTGACCCACGAATGGGGTAACTGAAGGAATGCCATTCGAATCCCGGCCGTTCCCGAAGAGGCGTCATGAAATTGAGCCCGCTGATCGTCTCTTCGACGTCGGCGACCGTCCAAACCCTGAACCGAGACCCAACTGGCTCTCTCCGCGGCGTCCAACGAGAGATCATTACGGAAACGCGGCCACCGCCGTGCGTGATTGTGATGCGGCGGCCCGAGGCGGCTCGGTATACGTCGGCCTCGACCAACCAGATCCAGCTCAAGCCCCAGAGTGTCACGCTCACGGTGAGGAACAACACTGATCCGATGATCGCCATCTTCCGGATCATATCTGTTCCCCGCATTCGGGGCAGACGCCCGAGACGTTGCCGGTCAGGTTGTAGCCGCATTGCCGGCAACAGTCAGACGGGATGCAACGACGGCCACGCCACCAGAGAACCGCGGTGGGAATAGCGACAAGCAGAAACAAGATCCAGTATGGCACTGCGATGGACGTCATTCCGTACGGACCTTGGAGTTGGGCGTTGGGCAGGATCTTCTCGTACGCTGGCCAGTGGAAGAGATTGTCGACAGCCCAGAGCCAGCCTTCCTGCTGAAGATAGCTAACGCCGTGGGCGTCGAGCCACGCCACGTACAGATTGGACGGAATCTCCGATGCGGGCCAGAGCGAAGAAAGAACGACCGTCCCCCACGAAGACGTGATCTGCAAGGCGAACGCATCCTGCACAAACACGTTGGCCCGCAGCCCCACGAACGCGCTGGCACACATCACAACCGCGATGAGCATCGATAGGATCATGCCCGCCCACTTGAGTACGCGCCGTCTTCGCCCTGTCCGGATCATATCCGCTCCCCACATTCGGGGCATCGTGGTTTGGTAATGCCTCGCAGGATGTAGCCGCACTTGCGGCAGCGCGTTTGGTTGCCGAAAGCCGCAGGGGCATAGCGCCGAGTCAGCCGTTGATACGTGACAAGAGCAGCGGCAATGACCGGTGGATAGCTGACGAACAGCTTCCATGCCGCAATGCCCAGTTCCCTTTCGACGCCCGCAGGAAGCCCAATCTTCTTCAATGGCAACTGGATGCAATACGCGACGGGCAAGCCGACAACGGACTGCGCCAAGCGCAACGGGGAGCTATTCCACAGCACACCACAGAGGCTCCCCACCGCCACCGCCAGTACTCCTCGCCAGAACCAATGCATGTCACCAATCTCGTTCGGCCACGCAGTATTGTCAAACGAAGCGCAACGAGGATGACGCGGGCGGTCGCGTCGAATGGAACCTGCGAACGCGAAGGGCAAGAGGGGACACTTCCGTCACCCCCTGACGGGGGTTCTCGACAGGCAGGGCGCACCGCATACCCACGGTTCCGCTGCGCTGCACCGTGGGCTTTATTCCGTCAAGACCCACCTCGGTCGCTGGTGCCGTCTTCGGTTGGCCAGTTTCGTTCCGGAGGCATCAGGACGTGGCAAGCGACTGGCGAGCGGCGCCCGGACGGAGCGACACGGGCAAACCCTTCGGCCTGCGGCCTTCGGGCCTGCCCATGCCACCCGGTCGGATCAACGAAAGTCACCAACCGAGAGCGGCACTAGCTGTGCGGACAGCGGTCTTCGTGTGCCACTGCCGTGTCGGCAGCGTCCGGTTGACGTGCCACCGGTGCGAAGCGGTCACAAGGCCCGTTCGCGCGACGGAAGCTTCTGTGCAGTAACATGACGGCTTCACCGTCGAAGAGCACTGCTCACAGAGCTTGCTGTTACCCACATCTTTGGAATGTGGCCTCAGCAAGGGCGGGAACGTGGACAG
>JAFGKA010000103.1 GCA_016928855.1 Phycisphaerae bacterium | reverse complement strand
TTCTGTTTGTCGTTGTCGATGAGGATCGGGAAGATCAGGCCGTTTTCCTTCGCCTTGGCCTGCACGCTCTCGACCTTGTGTTCGCCGGTCGTCTCGGGCGTATGGATGCCGACGATGGTCAGGCCCTTGTCGGCGTAGTCTTCCTGCCAGCCCTTATACCACGGGTAGTTGTGGATGCAGTTGCTGCAGCCAAACGTCCAGAAGTGGACTGCGACAACCCGGCCGCGAAGCTCGCTCATTGTCAGCGGCTCGCTGTTGAGCCAGGGCCCGTCGCCGCGGAACTCGGGCGCCCGGGCGGCGACGGATCGAACGCCGGAGAAGTCGAACGGCTTGCCGAGCCGCCGGGCCCAGGTTTTCTCCTGTTGGTCTGTCAGGATCATCAGCACGTCGCGGCGCTGCTCTGCACGTGCGAGGCGCGCGAGCCGACGCAAGCGATCCTGGTTGTGGCCGGTCTGTTCCAACTGGTTCAATTGCGCCATGGCCCGCCGCGTCTTCGCGAGCGTGTCGCCGATCGCCTTCCGCTGGTCGTCCGTCAACGACAGATATTTGGCCTCGTCGGGAAGGCTGAGAGTGGAATACCCGCGGGCCTGTCGCACGATCTGATCGAGACGCTCGCACTGAGCGGGCTTCAGGACTTCATCCACCTTGGCCTCAAGCGTCGCGGCCAGCGCGTCCCACCGCTTACGTTTCTTATCCAGCGGCAGATCGCGCAACGCCCACAGCGGCAGGTTGATCTCGTCGAGCAGCTTGTCGACGGCCTGGCGCTGAGCATCGGTCAACTGCAATTCGGCCTGGACGGACGGGGCACGAACCAGAAGCACGGACGCATCGATCATCACGGACGCGGCGGACGCCCCATCGGCGTCCGGCTTGTTGTCCACGGCGCGAGCCGCGAAGTCCACGGACCACACAACCACCGCAACCAGGACAAAGCTCATCGCCCCCCTGCCGGAAAAACCGGCACGAGCTTTTCGTCGAGCCGTCACAGCACCTGCCTCCTTCTCGGCGGGCGATTGTAGGCGCGTCCGAAGCCGGCGTCTTGATGCCGATTCGTACAAGAAGAGGAACCGCGAATGGCTGCAAATCGACGCGAATACCGAAGGAGGAAGAGAGGAGCGACGCGAACGCAGATAGAATAGTGCCGCGTGATGCCAGCGTGTATTCCAGAACTCCATCATCGCGACGCCACCCCGATCGCCGCAAAGCGGCGATAGAGCAGGTGAGCAGTAGAGCAGTTGAACAGTAGAGCGACGAAGGTCGAGCGTCGAGATTTGTGCTGGTGGGACAGATACATTCAATCACCTGCGGCTTCGGCCGTGAGCTCAGCCGAACGGTCTACTGTTCTACTGATTACCGCAGGGATGGGCCACGTCGTGCCGTCACATGCGCGGAGACGGCCGGCGAGACGCCGGCCGCTACATCGCCTCGTCTGCTTCCGTGTTCTTGCTTCGCGGGCTTCATGGCCTTCGTGGTAAGGTCTTCTTGTTCCCGGCGAATGCGCCAGGCTATGCTTTGGCCTTGCCGCGGACGGTTTCGACCCAGTGGACCGGCTTCACGCCCGTGCCGTCGGCGATCTGGTGACGGCAACTGAAGCCGCAGGCGACGACGGTTGTGTCCGAGCCGCCCTTGCGTACCGCTGGGAAGAGGCGATCCTCGCCGATCTGCATGGACAGGTCGTAGTGTTCCTTCTCGTAGCCGAATGAGCCGGCCATGCCGCAACAGCCGGAATCGACCTCCTCGACGGAAACGCCCGGCACGCGGCTCAGGATCTCTTTCATGGCCGTCGTGCCGTAGAGCGACTTCTGATGGCAATGACCGTGAATGAGAATCTTCCTGGCCGGTGAAGTGAATTCGCAATCGAGCCGGCCAGCGCGGACCTCGCGGGCCAGGAACGCGTCGATCATCATCACATGGCGTTTGATCCGCTCGCTCAGTGCGGCGTCGCCAACCAGATCGGGCAGATCGTCGGTCAGCGCCGAGCAACAGCCCGGCTCGCAGGCCACGACATCAAGGCCCTGCTGGATGTACTTGTCGAGGTTGCGCAGCGTCGGCTCGCCCGCGGCCTTGGCATCACGGAGAAATCCGTGTGAGATCTTCGGCCGCTGGCAGCAGCCGGCCCGTGCGAGAATCACCTCGTACCCACACGATTCGAGCAGCTCGACGGCGGCGACGCCGACGCTGGTCTCGTGATAGCTCATGTAGGTATCGCCAAAGAGGACGACCTTGTGCTTCTTCGCATTCGTGCTCGGCCGCCGCGCGAACCACGTGTCGAGCGGCACGCGCGCGTACATCGGCGGGGTACGCCGGGCATCGAAGCCGGCTATCCATTCGAGCATCTTGCGGAACAACCACATCCCCTGCACGAAGTTGACGATCGGCGCTTTCCACCCAGCGATGCGCGGCGCCAACTGCGCGGAAGAGGCGACCATCTTCTCCCGCAAGGACACGGGATGCTTGTCATGATAGAGCTGCAGGAATTCGCTCTTGAGGCGGGCGACATCGACATTGCTGGGGCATTCGGATTTGCAGGCTTTGCAGGACAGGCACAGGTCCATGACGTCGAAGAGCCCCTCGCTCGTCAGGGCATCCGGACCGAGTTGACCGGTCATGGCCAGGCGCAGGGCGTTGGCCCGGCCGCGGGTGGAGTGCTCTTCGTCCAGCGTGGCACGGTAGCTCGGGCACATCGTCCCGGCGAGCTTCTGGCGACAGGCGCCGATGCCGGTGCACATCTCGATGGCGGCCGCGAAGCTGCCATCTTCGGCGTAGTGATACTCCGTGGACAGCATTGGCGTCCCATAGCCCGGGCCATAGCGAAGGTGATGATCCATCGGCTCGGGATCGATGATCAGGCCCGGATTCATCAGGCCCGCCGGATCGAAGAGCTTCTTGACCTCCCGCAGGGCGCCGTACACCTCGTCGCCGAAGAAGCGGCGCAGAAACGGACTGCGGTTTCGGCCGTCGCCGTGCTCGCCGGACCAAGCTCCGCCGTACTTCACGACCAGGCCGAACGCAAATTCGGCGATGGCCTTCATGTGGTCGATATCTTCCTGCACCTTCAGGTTGAGGATCGGACGGATGTGAAGCACACCGACACTGGCATGGGCGTACGTAACCACCGACACGTCGCGCGCCGAGCAGAATTCCAGAACCTGACCGACATACTCCGCCAGGAATTCCTTCGGCACGCAAGCGTCCTCGATGAACGCCACCGGCTTGCGCCCGCCCTTCATGCCGAGCAACAGACCGAGCCCGCTCTTGCGCACCTGCCAGACCCTGGCCTGCTCAGCCGGCGCGGTGATGATCGGCCAGGCGTAGCCGAAACCGCGGCTCCGGATATCGGCGGCCGTCGCTTCGACCTTGCGTGCCGCGGTCTCCGTATCGTCGCCGAAGAACTCCACGAGAAGCAGCGCGCTCGGATCGCCCTCGATGAAGCCGCACAGCGGAGCCGTCGAAAGATTTTCGCGGGCGCGGCTCAGCACATCGCGATCCACGATCTCGACAGCCGAGGGCCCGTGTTCGAGGATGGGGGCGACCGCCCGGATCGCCGTCAGAACGTCGGCAAAGTGCACAATGCACAGAACCTTGTGCCTGGGGACCGGTTCGAGATTCAACTTGGCCTCGAGAACGATGCCCAGTGTGCCTTCGCTGCCGACCATCAGGTTCGACAGGTTCCAGTCGTCGGGTTCGAGGAAGGCGTCGAGGTTGTAGCCCTCCACCCGGCGCATCACCTTGGGAAATCGTTTGGCGATCTCGTCGTGGTGCGTCTCGATGATCTGCTGCAGGCCATCAAGAATCCGCACCTCGTGAACGTGGCCGTCGGCGTGCTGGATGCGACGGGCTCGCTCCTCGGCCGAGAGCGGGCCGAAGTCGAGAATCGTGCCGTCCGACAGAAGCACCCGTGTTTCGAGCACGTGGTCGCGCATGATGCCGTAGACGATGCTGTGCGTGCCGGATGCGTTGTTGCCGATCATCCCGCCAATCGTCGCACGGCTGCTCGTGGCCGGATCCGGGGCACAGTGCAGGCCGTGCGGCGCGAGTTGCGCATTCAGCTCATCGAGCACGATGCCGGGCTGGACGCGTACCCATCGCTGCTCGACGTTGAGCTCGAGGATCGTGTTCATGTACTTGCTGAAGTCGAGGACCATCGCCGCCGAGACCGCCTGTCCACCCAGGCTCGTCCCCCCGCCTCGCGGCAGGATCGGCACACCGTGCGCGGCGGCTACGGCCACCGCGGCACACACATCGGCCTCATCATACGGAAGCACCACGGCCAACGGCATGACTTGATAGATGCTTCCGTCGTTGGCATAGATGCCCCGAGTCATTGCATCGAAGGCGACCTCGCCACGCACGCGTTGTCGCAGATCCCGTTCAAAGGCAGCTTGTTGTGATTCGGTCATCGATGCATACCTCTGGCCTGTTCTCGCAGGAGGCGACACTCAACTGCGCCGCATGATGCGCGGGCCGCCGCTTCGGTCTTCGACGCGGTAACCGCGGGCGGCCAGGTCGCGGCGGATGGCGTCGGCGCGGGTGAAATCCTTGTTGCGCCGGGCCTCGTCGCGCTGGCGTACGAGATCCTGGACCTCGGCCGGGAATACCTCGAGGCCACCGGCGGCCGGCAGAATCCCCAGCACGGCGTCAGTCGAACGCAGCGCGACCTCAATGGCGCCGGCGTCATCCTGATGCAGCAGACCGTGCGTCATGAGGTAGTTCGCCTGCCGAACCAGGCGGAACACCGCGGCCAGCGCCGCCGAGAT
>JAFGKA010000102.1 GCA_016928855.1 Phycisphaerae bacterium | reverse complement strand
GGGACGCCTCGGCCCGCGAGGTATTCCTTCATCTGCCGTATGGTGAACGTGCCGTAGTGGGCGATGGACGCGACGAGGACGGCGTCGGCGCGGCCCTCGGTGATTGCTTCGTACAGGTGTTCGAGCGTTCCCGCGCCGCCGGATGCGATGACCGGCAGCGAGACCGCGTCGGCGATCGCGCGGGTCATGGGAATATCGTAGCCTGCCTGGGTGCCGTCGGCGTCCATGCTCGTCGGGAGAATCGTGCCGGCGCCGAGTTCTTCGACGCGTTTGGCCCATTCCACGGCGTCAAGGCCGGTGGGCTTCATGCCGCCGCTGACCATCACTTCAAACCCGGACGGCATCTCAGCGGACTGGTGGGTGTCGATCGCGATGGTGATGCGGCCGCTGCCGAATTCCCTGGAGGCTTCCGCGACGAGCGTCGGATTCTTGACGGCGGCGGTGTTGATCGAAACCTTGCTGGCACCGACGGCCATCAGCGCTTCGATGTCGCTGAGGCTGCCGATGCCGCCGCCGACGGTCAGCGGGACCGTGATCCGCTCGGCCGTCCGTCTGACGACGTCGGCCATGGTCTTGCGCGCTTCGAGCGTCGCGGTGATATCGAGAAACACCAGCTCGTCGGCGCCGGCTTCGCTGTAGGCGGCGCCGTTTTCGGCGGGGTCACCGACGTCCTTGATCTCGACAAAGTGGACGCCCTTGACGAGCCGGCCGTTTTTCACGTCGAGGCATGGGATGATTCTTCGGTACTCCATGGGTCGCATCTCCCGACGCGGTCAGTGGATATCCGCGTGATAGTCCTGCACGGATTTCACCTGGCCGGTCCCGTTGCGCCGCGCGGCGATTCCCTGCGCGGCGGCGATGGCCGCACTGATCGTCGTGACGTACGGCACCTTGTGTCTGATCGCGGACTTACGGATATAGGAGTCGTCGTGCTGGCTCAGCTTGCCGACGGGGGTGTTGATCACAAGTTGGATCTCGCCATTCATGATCGCGTCGACGATGTTGGGGCGGCCTTCGATGAGCTTCGGGATCGACTGCGACTCGATTCCGTGCGCGGTCAGGAACGCATGTGTGCCTTCGGTGGCCCTGATCGTGAAGCCGAGTTCGTAAAACCGCCGGGCCGGATCGAGCACGGCCGGCCGCTCTCGCGATGAAACCGAAATCAGCACGGTGCCTTCGGTCGGCAGGCTGCTCTTGGCGGCCTCCTGCGCCTTGAAGAACGCCAGGCCGAACGAGTCCGCCATGCCGAGCACTTCACCGGTGGACCGCATCTCGGGGCCGAGGATCGGGTCGACCTCAGGGAACATCGCGAACGGGAAGACGGCTTCCTTCACGCCGAAATGCGGGATTGTCTTCTGCTTGAGGTTCAGGTCGTTGAGCCGTTTGCCCATCATGACCTCGGTGGCGATGCGGGCCATGGAGATCGCACAGACTTTCGAGACCAGCGGTACGGTCCGGGACGCCCGTGGATTGGCCTCCAGCACGTATACGGTGTCGCGTGCGATGGCGTACTGCATGTTCATCAGGCCGATGACGCCGAGTTCGCAGGCGATCTTGCGCGTGTATTCGCGGATCGTTTCAAGGTGTTTCGGGGCGATGCTGATCGGCGGGATCACGCAGGCCGAGTCACCCGAGTGGATGCCCGCCAGCTCGATATGCTCCATGATCGCGGGAACGAACGCGTCGGTGCCGTCCGCGATGGCGTCCGCCTCGACCTCGACGGCGTTCTCGAGAAACTTGTCGATGAGGATCGGCCGCTCCGGCGTGACATCGACGGCGGCTGCCACGTATCGCTCGAGCGCCTCATCGTCGTAGACGACCTCCATGCCTCGGCCGCCCAGGACGTACGACGGTCGGACCATTACCGGGTAGCCGATGCGTTTCGCGATCGCGAGGGCCTGTTCCTGTGTGCTGGCCATGCCGGCCTCGGCCATCGGAATGCCGAGGCGGTCCATGATCTGCCGGAAGCGGTCACGGTCTTCGGCCAGGTCAATCGTATCCGGACTCGTGCCGAGGATCTTCACGCCGGCGTCGGCGAGTTCCTGCGCGATGTTCAGCGGCGTCTGGCCGCCGAACTGGCAGATGATGCCTTCGGGCTTCTCCTTCTCATGGATGCTCAGCACGTCCTCGACGGTCAGCGGTTCGAAGTAGAGCTTGTCAGACGTGTCATAGTCGGTGGAGACGGTCTCCGGGTTGCAGTTGACCATGATCGTTTCGTAGCCGAGGTCGCGCAGGGCGAATGCGGCGTGGACACAGCAGTAGTCGAACTCGATGCCCTGGCCGATGCGGTTCGGGCCGCCGCCGAGGACCATGACCTTCTTGCGTTGGCTCGTGGGCACGGTATCCGGGGCGTTGTAGGTCGAGAAGTAGTACGCGGCATTCTCGACGCCGCTGACGGGCACGGCCTCCCACGCTTCCGTAACACCGAGCCGGGTCCGCTGCTGGCGGATCTGTTTCTCTGGCACGCCGACGAGCTTGGCGAGGTATCGGTCGGCGAACCCGTCGCGCTTGGCCCGGGCCAGCAGGTCGTCCGGCAGCGCCTTGCCTTTGGTCTGCAGGATCTTCTCTTCGAGTTCGACCAGCTCCTTCATCTGCCCGATGAACCACGCCTTGATATGTGTCAGCGTGTGTAGCTCGTCGATCGTGGCGCCCTTACGCAGGGCCTCGTACATGATGAACTGGCGTTCGCTCGACGGCTCGCGCAGCATTGCGAGCAGTTCGTCCTTGGACTTGCGGTTGAAGTCGCGGGCGAAGCCAAGGCCGTAGCGCCCGTTCTCGAGCGACCGGATGGCCTTCTGGAGGGCTTCCTTGTAGTTCTTGCCGATGCTCATGACCTCGCCGACGGCGCGCATCTGCGTGCCGAGTTTGTCTTCGGCGTTGCGGAACTTCTCGAAGGCCCAGCGGGCGAACTTCACGACGACGTAGTCGCCGGAGGGCGTATACTTGTCGAGTGTGCCGTCACGCCAATAGGGGATCTCGTCCAGTGTCATGCCGCCGGCGAGCTTGGACGACACCAGCGCGATCGGGAAGCCCGTCGCCTTGGACGCCAGGGCCGATGAACGCGATGTGCGAGGATTGATCTCGATGACGACGACGCGCCCTGTCTCGGGGTCGTGCGCGAATTGGATGTTCGTGCCGCCGATGACCTGGATGGCCTCGACGATGTCGTAGGAGTGCTTCTGGAGGCGCTGCTGCAGCTCCGGAGCGATCGTCAGCATCGGCGCGGTGCAGAAGGAATCGCCGGTGTGCACGCCCATCGCATCGACGTTCTCGATAAAGCACACCGTGATCATACGGTTCTTCGCGTCGCGGACGACTTCGAGTTCGAGTTCTTCCCAGCCGACGACGGATTCTTCGACGAGGATCTGGCCGACGAGGCTGGCGGCGATGCCGCGGCTGGCGACCGTGCGAAGCTCTTCGATGTTGTAGACGAGGCCGCCGCCGGTGCCACCCATCGTGTAGGCCGGCCGGATGACGACGGGGTAGCCCAGGTCGGCGGCGACTTTCTCGGCGTCTTCGACGGTGTAAACCGCTTCGCTGCGGGGCATGTCGATGCCCAGCCGGTTCATCGTGTTCTTGAAGGCGGTGCGGTCTTCACCGCGTTCGATGGCGTCCACCTGCACGCCGATCACCTTGACGCCGTACTTGTCGAGCACGCCGGCGCGGTGCAGTTCCGACGAAAGGTTCAGGCCCGATTGGCCGCCCAGGTTCGGCAGCAGCGCGTCCGGGCGTTCTTTCGCGATGATCTCCGTAATCGCTTCCACTGTCAGCGGCTCGATGTAGGTTATGTCCGCCATGCCCGGGTCGGTCATGATCGTGGCGGGGTTGGAGTTGACGAGCACGATCTTGTACCCGAGACCGCGCAGCGCCTTGCACGCCTGAGTGCCGGAATAGTCGAATTCGCAGGCCTGGCCGATCACGATCGGCCCCGAGCCGATGATCAGGACCTTGTGGATGTCATCGCGTTTCGGCATGGATCATTGTCCTCATACATTCAGAGGGTGCGGAATCAGAACCCCAGGGCCTAGACGTATTCAACCGTGGCCGGCGGTTTCGGCGTCAGGTCGTACAGGCAGCGGTTGACGTTCGGGATCTGCGTGATGCGTTCGGCGATCCGATCGAGCGTGTCCCACCCGATGCGCGTGACCGTTGCGGTCCGGGCGTCGGTACTTTCGATGCAGCGGACGACAATGATCTGGCCGAACTCGCGCTGGTTGTTCCGAATGCCCGTCGCGTAATCGGTCAGCAGCACGGCGAAATACTGGAACGCACCGGTATTGCCGAGTTCCTCCTCGACGATCGTCGTGGCGGCGCGCACGGTCGCGAGTCGCTCCGGTGTGACCTCGCCGACGATGCGGGCGGCCAGCGCTGGTCCGGGAAACGGGATGCGCTCGGTGATTTCCGCCGGCAGGCCCAACAGGGCCGCGACCTTTCGGACACCGTCCTTGCGCAGCGTGTCGAGCGGCTCGATCACACGGTAGCCGTACTGTTTCTCCGGATCGATCCCGATCTGGGCCAGGATGTTGTGCTGCCGCTTGATGCCCGCGACCGTTTCGTCGATGTCGGTCAGGATCGTGCCGTGAAGCAGGAACTTCGCGCCGGATTCCTTGACCAGGCGGCCGAACACCTTCGCGTAGAACGTGTCGGTGATGGCGTGGCGCTTCTCCTCGGGGTCGGTCAGCCCGCGCAGCGCACCGAGGAACTCCTCGCGCGCGTCGATCAACTCGACGGGGATGCCGATGTCGCGGAACACCTTCACGACGTACTGGGGCTCGCCCTCGCGCATCAGGGCGTTATCGACGAAGACGGTCTTGAGTTGCTTGCCGAGGGCGCGATGGCCGAGGGCCGTGACGACCGAGCTGTCCACGCCGCCGCTGAGGGCGTTGATGGCGATGGCGTCGCCAACTTCGGCCTTGAGCGCGGCGATCTGTGTTTGCACAAACTGGGCGTAGTCTTCCGCCATGGTGGTTCTCCTCCGCGGGTTGAACGGGAGCCGGCCCGGGGCCGTACGCATAAGCCAATCCGATGGTCCGGGCCCGAAGAGCCCATTTCCAATAGTGGAGAAGCCGTATGGTGTCAAATGCTCAACCGGCCTGTGGTGGCTCGGCGGGCCGATTTGTGCGGCTGGACGGCGGTTCGACGTGCGCGAACGCCTGTCTCGCGCCCATAAGGCATTGCCCGGTCGAACATTAGGTCTGCTGATAGCGCCTTGGCGCCGGCCGAGAGGCGGTCCGGTCGGCTCAGACACCCGGTTGATGCTCGTCGCCGCGACCTACGGGCATCGCGGCTGCCGGTTCGGTCCGTTGAAGCAGGACGCGAACACAGCGAAGTCGGCCAGATCTACGTCGCCGTCTTCGTCGAGGTCAGGGTTCCGGGGCGGAAGCGGGGTCGGTTTCAGTGCGAGACTGAAGCCATAGCCGGCGGCAACGGCGACACAACCTATGTTGGGTGACGGTACACTGCATTGACCATAGCGGTTCCATCCCCATGCGACGATTGAACCGTCGGATTTCAAGTCCAGACTGTGCGATCGGCCTCCTGCGATTGCGATGAAATCACTATTGGCGGAAGGTTGTCGCGGGTGTGTTCACGTCTTGTTCTCCGGGTTGCGGGCGTTGCGAGGAGGTGCGGCTGACCCTGCGCCTGGTGCGGCGAGGGCTTCTCTTTCTGCTCCGACCCCCTTGGCTTCTCATGCGTCCGTCGATCTGTCCATCGGGCCGCCGTGCCTTCCGGCGAATTGCCCGTTCGAGGTGGTGCTTCGATCCTCGCCTCTGTGCCTGGCCGACCGCCGTGTCCACCTGCCCAGCCGCCCGTTCCTCGGATTGTACACTACCCGGGGCTGGATTCTAAATCCCCCAAAAAAAGTTGGCTCCTCGTGTGCCAACACGCCAAACAGGTGGCACGTGCGGGGCTCCGGAAGGGTGTTCTTTCGGGCTGGCCAACATGGCTCTATGGTGGCATCTTGGCCCGATTTCGGCTAAGCTAAGCGTGCCCCGCGAGCGGCCCTGTCCGTCACATCGCTCAGGACGCCGTGCGGGATGGCGTGCCGGCTCGCCAAGGTGTGTGGACCGGTTCGGTTCAAGTCGCCCGTGGTCTCGGTATGGTGGAGAAATACCTATGTCGGCTTCCCAGCCCGCGCGGATGACGGTTCGGTGTTCGTGTCAAGCCAAGCTCTCGGTCCCGCTGAGCGCGGCAGGTCGAACGGTGAAATGCCCGAAGTGCGGCGAGTTGCTGGACGTTTCGCCGGCTCACATGGAATTGGCCACGTCCGGGAGCCCGGCCGGGGGTGCCGCGGTGGCTTCGACGGGAGCAGCCCACACACCGCTGCCGCCGCCGGCTGAAACCGCTGAGCGGGTGTCGGTGGCCTGTCCATGTGGGGCGCGGCTCAAGGTGCGCCCGGAGGCAGTGGGCAAGAAGGGCAAATGTCCACGGTGCGGGGACCTGATCGTGCTTCAGGTGGCAGCCGACGAGCCGGCCGAGCCCGAATCCGAGTCCGATCGCGGCGAGGGCGATGCCGACGGCCCGGATTCGCTGTTCGAGCAGTTCGGCGACATGGAAGGTTCGGCCCGGGCCCCCGTGGCCGTCATCGGTTCGCAGCCGCCGTGTCCGTCGTGTGGGGCGGCCATGCTGGGCGGCTCGTCGGAGTGTCCGGCGTGCGGGTATGACCGGTCGACCGGCCGGCGTGGGTCGGGCGTCGGGCTGTCGCTTGGGGCCGTAGGCTCGGTGGCTGGGGGGCTGGCATCGGGTGTGGCCGGGGTGCTCGGCGGCGTTGCCGGCGCGACGGGGCCGTTCTTGCTGGGAATGCTGCTCAGCGCGGTCGGCGGGCTTGTTGGTGCCGCGATCTGGTTCGTCGTGGTCGTGGGCGCAGGCGTTGAGAGCGGATGGGTCGCATGGGGGCTTGGCGGGTTGGCCGGGCTTGGCATGCGCGTGGGCTGTCGCAACCAGAGCAGACAGGCTGGCGTGGTCGCCGCGGGAATTGCCGCGCTCAGCATTCTTGCGGTGAAGGCGGCGTTAGTCGTTGTGGTCAATGTCGCGTCAACACTCGCTGGAAACATCGAACTTCAGCGAGTGGTCGTAGCAGGGGAAATAGCCCAGGAAGTGCTTGACGAACGCGGGATCACGGCGGAATCCGAACGTGAGGCCCAATGGGAAGCCGCCTTTGCAGAGGCCGAGCAGCGCGTTGAGCGTATGGACGACGCCGAGGTGAGTGCGCGGTTCGCGGAGTTTCTCGAGAGCGAACCCGAGGCGGGCACATTCGACGACTCGGAAATCGCGGATGCCGAATACGGGATGGATCTTGACGAAGATACGGGGTCCGCCTCAGCCGAAGTCTTCAGTTGGCACGATATTCTGTTCTTCCTCTTCGGGATTGCGACAGCCTATCGCGTTGCGGCCGGGGGCTTTACGAGCTAGTGCCGTTTTCGGTAGGTCAGTTTCGTTCGCCGGCAGCCGGACAGGCAGGCTGCGGCGCGGTGGCAGCGTGCGAAACGCAAGCGTTGTCGGCCAACGCGAGGGGAGGGTGCGGAGCGTATTTCAGTCACGGTCGAAAAGAGCGTCTTGCGGCGCGTTGACGCGGTCGCGAACAAGACGGGCCAGACCCGCGCCCAGTTGATCGAGCGCGGACTATTGCACGTCCTGGCCGAGTCTTGAGCGCTCGGGCAGGTCAGATCGCGACGTCCGGGACCCACCTCTTCGCTTGCCACAGGCCGCGGTCTGGCCACATGGGGCTTGGCGGCTACAATAGCTACCTTGAATACCAGGAATCTGTTGGCGCCGGTGGTCACGCCGGGCGTGAGGAGAGGCTATGGCCGAGAAGGTTGTCATCATCGGATCAGGGCCCGCGGGCTGGACGGCGGCGATCTATGCCGCCCGGGCGAATCTCGACCCGCTCGTGCTCGAGGGTGAAGGTTCGCAGACCATGATCCCCGGCGGGCAGCTCATGTACACGACCGAGGTGGAGAACTATCCGGGCTTTCCCGAGGGCGTCACCGGGCCGGAGCTGATGGAGAACCTGAGGAAGCAGGCGGTCCGCTTCGACGCGCGCGTCAAGGGCGACGATGCTGCGACGATCGACGCGTCTGCTCGGCCGTTCCGCATCAGCACGTCGCGGAAGGAGACGATCGAGGCCCATGCGGTGATCGTCGCGACCGGCGCGCGGGCCAACTGGCTGGGCCAGGAAAACGAGCAGCGGCTGGCCCGCACGGGCGGCGGTGTCAGCGCGTGTGCCGTTTGCGACGGCGCGCTGCCGATCTTCCGTAATAAGGAACTCGTCGTCGTCGGCGGTGGCGACAGCGCGATGGAGGAGACGGACTATCTGACGAAATTCGCGTCGAAGGTGTATGTCATCCACCGCCGCGACGAGCTGCGGGCCAGCAAGATCATGCAGCAGCGCGTGCTCGAGAATCCGAAGGTTGAGGTGGTGTGGAACAGCGTCGTGGTCGATGTGCTCGGCGACGAGCGGATCACCGCCGTGCGGCTGAAGGATGTCAAGACGGACGCCGAGCGTGATCTGCCGTGCGCCGGCCTGTTCCTGGCGATCGGCCACACGCCGAACACCGAGTTCCTCAAGGGCACGGTCGAGCTGGACAAGAAGGGGTACGTGGTTTGCCCCGACGGGTTCCGGATGCGCACCAGCGTGGAGGGGATCTTCGCCGCGGGCGATGTGATGGACTCCTATTACCGGCAGGCGATTACCGCGGCGGGGACCGGCTGCATGGCCGCGCTCGATGCCGAGCGGTGGCTGGCGGCCCAGGGCGTCCACTGAGTCGAAGGCGGTGTCGGCCGGTCTATTGCGTTCAGGATTTTGAGGCGGCCTGTCTGTCCATGCACGGGTGGGTAAGCCGCCGGAGGCACCCGTCAAGTTGGCGAATGTCGCTCGGCGGGGGGAGGATTTCATGCGATTGGGATTGGTGCTTTCTTTGGCGGTGTTCGCGGTGACGGTCCGGGTCGATGCGCAACAGGCTGCCCCTGAGCGGCAGTGGCGCATCAGCATTTGTGATGGATACCTGCGGGGTCTCGACGCGGAGGATATCTGGTCGGCGGCGAAGTCCGTCGGCATCTCGCGGCTCGAGGTGTACCCGGATCGGAAGCTGGCGTGCCCGAACCTGTACGAAAAGGATGGTGCGCCGTATCGGCTTGATACGCCGGAAGCGCGGGCGAAGCTGCGTGCCAAGCTCGAAGCCGAAAAGATGACGATCGGCTGTCTGTCACTGCCGGTGCCGCTCGCGCCGGATCAGGGCGACGAGGAACTTCTGGCGTGGGTGCGTGCGGCGGCGGAAGCGGCGCCGGAGGTCGGCTGTCGGCTGCTCATGATTCCGCTGGTCGGCCGCGGGTTCAGTGATGAAGCGTTTGTCGAACGGCATATCGCGTTCGCGCGGAAGCTCGAGGCCCTCGCTGAAGAAGCGCGCGTGCAGATTGCGATCGAGAATCTCAGCGTCTACTGGAATCGCAAGGAGATCCTCGATCCCGTGCTTAAGAGCGTGCGGGCCGATCGCGTCGGGCTGGCGCTGGACATCACGAACATGTACTGGTACGGGCATCCGCTCGATATGCTTTATGAACTGGCCGATCTGTTCGCGCCGCACGTCCGCTACGTGCACTGCAAGAACGTGAAGTATCCCGAGGACCAGCGACAGAAGCAGCGCGAGCCCGGCTGGGAATACGGCAAGTATGCCGAGCCGATTCCGACGGGCGACATCGACATCGCGCGTGTTGTCGAAACGGTGGCGCGGGCCGGTTACGTCGGCGATCTGACGATCGAGGATGACAGTCTTCGCAAGTTCGACGCGGCCGGCAAGAAGAAGGCGATCGAGGATGACGTGGCGTACCTGACAAAGTTGTGCGAGCGGCTGAACGCGCGGCGCGCGGCCGGCGCGAAGGCCGACGAGAAGAAGCCTTGACATCCGTTCCGCAACGGCACGGGAACGAAGACACGGGCAAACCCTGTCCCGACGTACGTCGGGACGCATGCCACCCTCGGCCGTGTGCCGCTGCTCTTGAGCCGTACGTTTGGAGCGACGGCATTCGACGGGGTGGTTTCATCGTGCGATCGCAGAGATGGGGTTCCAAGAAGAGACATATATACGTCACACACGAACAAGAAGCGCGTTGAAACGGGCTACGCCTTTCGAGAGAAGAAGAGGTGGCTGTGCGTCGCTGCCCGACCAGCCCTGAAGGACTGGCCTATGGACCCGGCTTCGCCGGGAAGGTCCCCTCGAAGGGGGCCGGAGCGATACGCCCCGCAACCGCTGAACAGATGGGATCAATGTGGGTAACAGCAAGTGTGAGAGCAGTGGAGCATACACGGTCATTCTCGGCGGGCGTGGGGCATGACGCGACGCGGCATTGATATTCCGGGCACCGCGGCGCTGCTGACCGCGTTGCTGTGTTGGTCGTCGGTGCCGCTGATGCTGCGGTATCTGGCGGATTATGTGCCGGACGGCTGGACGACGAACCTGGTTCGCTATCCGGCCGGAGCGATTCTCTATCTGCCGTGGTTCATTGCGGCGGCATGCGATCGGTCGAAGCGCCGGCTGTTCGTGCTGGCGCTCATCCCCGCGGCATTCAACATTGTCTCGCAATCGTGTTGGGCGTGGGCACCGTACTTCATCGAGCCGGGCCTGCTGACGTTCCTGGTGCGGTTGTCGGTGATCTGGGGGCTGCTGGCGGCGCTCGTGCTGTTTCCCGAGGAGCGGCGGCTGCTGGGCAGTACGCGGTTCTGGGTCGGGCTGGTGTTGAGTCTGGGCGGGTTTGCGGCGGTCGTGCTCCGGGCCGAGACGATTCATTCCCGGGCGACGCTGGTCGGCGTCATCGTGGCGCTGGCGTGCGGGGTCGCTCTGGGGCTGTACATGATCGGCGTCCGGGCGACGATGCGCCATGTCAATCCTGTGACGGCGTTCAGCATCATCGGCACCTATACGGCCGTGGCGTGCATTTTTTTGGCACCGCTCGGCGAGCCGGCCTCGTTGTTGTCGCTGGGGCCCAAGCCGCTGTTGATTCTCCTCTTTTCCGCGATCGTCGGCATCGCGATAGCGCACACGATGTTCTACTTCGCGATCCAGCGGCTGGGCGTGACGATCTGTTCGTCGTCGAACGTGTTCACGCCGTTCGTGACGGTGACGGCGTCGAGCCTCCTGTTCCACGAGCGGTTTGCACCCCTACAATGGGTCGGAGGCGTGATGCTGGTACTGGGCACAATTCTGGTGGTCTGGTCGCAGGAACATCTGCGCGGCGTTCGGCCGACGGGGTTTGACAGCGATGTGGCGCGGGGGCCCGATGAGGAGCCCGCCGAATGTGCGGTCGATACACCATAACGGATTCACGACGCGTCGCCGAAGCCTTCGAGTTGGACGCGATCGAGGCGGACCTGAGCCGGCCGCGATACAACATCGCGCCGACGCAGGCCGTGCCGGCGGTACTCGTGCGGGATGGCCGGCGCGTGCTGGCCGATCTGCACTGGGGGCTCGTGCCGTCGTGGGCAAAGGATCGTACGATCGGCGCACGGCTGATCAACGCCCGGGCCGAGACGCTCGCGAGCAAGCCGTCGTTCCGGTCGGCGTTTGCGCAGCGGCGGTGCCTCATCGTGGCCGACGGCTTCTACGAGTGGGCACGGCGCGGCGCGGCGAAGCAGCCGATGTACATCCGCGTGGATGGCGGGATGCCGTTCGCGTTCGCCGGGCTGTTCGATCGCTGGCGGCCGGAAACGCCGGAGGCTCTGGCATCATGCACGATCATCACGACCGAGCCGAACGCGCTACTGAAGTCGATTCACGATCGGATGCCGGTGATCCTGCCGCGCGAGGCGTACGCGGCGTGGCTCGATCCCGCGCAGGCTGACCCGGCAGCGCTGGCGGCACTGTTGAAGCCGTTCGACGCGGATCGGATGACGGCCCAGCCGGTTTCGCATCACGTCAATTCGCCGCGGCACGACGATGAGCAATGCATTGCGGCGATCGATTCGCTGTTCGATAGTGGATCGTGGCTGCGCCGCTAGCGTGAAGGCGGCGGCGCCTCGAAGCACACGGGCAAACCCTTTCCCGACGTACGTCGGGACCCATGCCACCCTCATCGGTGGGCGCCGGGCATGGGCAGAACCTCCAGCCTTCATCAGGTGTGTCCACCCCGTTCATGGCTGCGATTGCTGTTGGACACCGACGAGGCCGACCGTTGACGCCGCAGGCGACACCGGGATAATAGGTCGGAATCGCAGGAGGTGTAGACGAATGGCGAAGGACGATAAGACGCGGATTCCCAAACGCCCGATGCGGAACAGCGCGGTTCTGAACGAGGCGTACGATTATCCGAAAAAGGTGGCGTTTTCCCGGGGCATGCGCGTCGAGTTGGACAACGCCGTCATGCTGTTCATCTCCGGGACGGCTGCCGTCAACGAGGCCGGCGAGTCGATCCACCCGGGTGATCTCAAGGCCCAGGCCCGCCGGGCGTTCACGAACATCAAGGCCCTGCTCGAAAGCGAAGGGGCCGATTGGCACGACATGATCCGGACGACGTGCTACCTCGCGGACTTCCGCCATTACGATGAGTTCAACGAAGTCCGCAACGCGTTCTACGCCGAAGAGGGGCTCGACCCGCTGCCGGCGAGCACCTGCATCGAAGCCCGCATCTGCCGGCCGGAACTGCTCGTCGAGATGGACGCCATCGCGATGATCCCCAAGGATCGCCTGCGACCGAGTCGGTAGCGTTGGCTGCCGCCAGGCGGCGCGGGCGTGAAGCGTTCGTTGCCCCGAAGGGGCGATACCGAGGACACCGAACCATGGGTCAGGCCCGCACCCGCCTTGATTGCCATCTTGTCGCGAGCGCAAGCCAGAATCTGTCGCCCCGCTGGGGCTTGTTCGGTAATATGGCACTGATTCCAGGGGCTTACGCCCCTGGCTACATACCTCCGCCCCTTTGGGGCGGGAAGTCTCGCGCGGCCGACGGCCTGCTGTGTCGGATCTGCTGCCCCGACCTATGTCTGCGGCGGCTCCGACAAACGGTTGCTGCATCGCCGATGATGTAGCGGCTGGCGTTTCGCCGGCCGTCTTCTGACGTGCTACCGCGACCTGGCAAGCGCGGCCGACGGCCTGCTACGTTTTGTGACATTGTGCTGCACCTTGGCAATCCCGGTCGGCGAGACGCCGGCCGCTACGAAGGAACCGTGGTGTGGCGCTGACCAACGGAGAGCGATCATGGCCGAACCGATTGTGCGGCGATACGAAGGCAACCCGATTCTGGCACCCGCCGATATTCCGTATGAAGTCGAGACCGTACACAACGCCGGCATGGCGAAGTACCGCGGCAAGTACATGATGCTCTTCCGTGCCCACAAGGCGACCGGGCGGTGCATCCTGGGGCTGGCCGAGAGTGACGACGGCTTCCGCTTCACGCCGCGGCCCGAGCCGTTCATGGTCCCGGCGACCGACGGTCTCTTTGCCGAGTACGAAGCGTTCGGCGTCGAGGATCCGCGGATCTGCGAGATCGACGGCGAATACCTCATCACGTACAGCGCCTATTCGCGGCACGGCGTGCGGATCGGCCTCGCGCGGACGCGCGACTTCGAGTCGGTCGAGCGCGTCGCGTTGATCAGCCAGGCGGACATGCGCAACGTCGTGATCTTTCCACAGAAGTTCAACGGGCGCTACGCCCGGCTCGACCGGCCGCACAGCGAGATTTCGCCCTGGTCGATCTGGATCAGCTATTCCGAGGACCTCCTCTACTGGGGCGATTCGCGCGTCGTGATGTACCCGGTCAAGTACCACTGGGACGAGATGAAGATCGGCCCGGGCGCCACGCCGATCCGTACGCCGCAAGGCTGGTTGCACATCTACCACGGCGTCTTCCCCACGATGGACGGGGCGATCTATCGGCTCGGCGTCTGCCTGCACGACCTGAACGATCCGGCGAAGATCCTCAGCGTCTGCGACCGGTGGATTCTCCAGCCGGAGCATGAGTGCGAGGTTACCGGCTATGTGCACAACGTCGTGTTCACCTGCGGGGCGATCGCCGAGGACGACGGCACGATCAAGCTCTACTGGGGCGGAGCTGACAAGGTCATGAACGTCGGCGTCGCGCGGATCGACCGGCTCGTCGAGCTGTGCCTGAACGAAGGCCGGCCGGCGCTGTGAACACACCGCGGTTCGTCGCCGTTGATCAACTGCTGCACAAGCTTCCTCATTGGATCTCGACTGGCTGGCCGAGTTCGGCGCTTCGCTGCTCGGCTGTTGCCATCGCGACCGCGTCGCGGCTTTCGCGCGGCGTGCTGATCTTCGGCGTCTGGTTCTTCGCGATACAGTCGAGGAAGTACTCGATCTCGCGGAAGTAGCCGTCCTTCGGCAGCATCGCGGGCGTTTCCGTTCCGCCGTCGCTGCGCAGGACCGTCAGCGGCTTGCCGCTGCTGATGTCGAACAGCACCGCTGCCTTCTCGAAGATCGCGGAGAAGCCCATATTGAAGCCGAACGCCGCCGGCCAGTCCCAACAACCTTCGATGTGGACGATCAGGTCCGGGTTGTAGTGCCACAGTGCCGAAACCCGGTCGACGCTGCCGTTGAGCTGCTTGTACATCTGGGCGCAGACTGACTTGGGCTTGCCGAGCAGGAACAGCGCGAAGTCGGTGTCGTGCACGTGCAGGTCGAGAATCGCGCCACCCGACAACGCCGGATCGAGGGCCCAGTTGTTCAGCGTGTACGTTGGCGTCGCCGCCTGCCGGCGAAGGTGCAGCGCCTTGAGGGCGCCGAACCGCTTGTCATCGAAGACCTGCTTGAGGAAGACGTATTCCGGCCAGAAGCGGATGCACTGGGCGATCATGCACTTGGTGGCGGCCTTCTCCGCCGCGGCGAGGACGGGCGCGCACGCTTCGGCGGTCAGAGCCATCGGTTTCTCGCAGAGCACGTGCTTGCCCGCGTTGAGGGCGGCGACGGTCATCTCGGGGTGCATGCCGGTGGGCACGCAGATATCGACCATGTCGATCCCAGGGTCGCCGACGATCTCACGCCAGTCGGCGACGGGCCGGATATCGCCGAGATCGCGCCGGCTGCCCTGGGCATCGCCGATGTTACCGCCGATGCCGGACCAGTCGCCGGTTCGCCGGGCTTCCACAGCGTCACAGAGCGCGACGATCTTGGCGCGATCGGTCAGCTCCTGGTACTGGTTGAAGTGGTTCCGTCCGATGAATCCCGCACCGATGAGGCCTACGCGTATCATGACGTCCTCCATTTCTGAGTGTTGAGCCGTGCATGATGCCGGATGTGCCCGCCAAGATCAAGCGGGTAAGTGAGTGAGGTAACAAGTCAGCAAGTTAGCAAGCCAGCAAGGGACAGTGGGCCGCCTTGCTGCCTTGCTGACTTGCTAACTTGCTGCCTTGTTGCCTCGCTGCCTCGCTGACTGGCTGCCTCACGGCCTCCCTTGCCGCGGCCGGACCGGCTGGGGTATAACCATGGGCACGAGGTTGAGTTTTCGGTCATTTCCACCAGCGCAGGAGAGGATCATGAGTGCAGATATCACGCGACGGGAGTTTCTCGGGACGGCGTCAGCGGGCATGATTGCCGCCGCGACGATGGGGCGTCTGGCCAACGGGGCGATGGCGGGGGTGGGTGCGGGGGCGAATCTGCCGAGCTTCGGCCGGGTCCGCGTGCTGCGGGTGTTCATGGGCCCGCCGCGGTCGGGCTGGCCGAGTCCGTTGATCGAGGCCGAAGCGGAGGTTCAGCGTCTCAAGGCGCAGATGGCCCAGGCCCCGGGCTTCGACGATGTCGAATTCGTCGGTGATGAGCTGCTCGTCAACCCGGGCGCCGTGTTGCGGCTGCTGGAGCAGCATCGCGACGTTGCCGGCGTGCTGGCGGTACAGGTTGCCGGGGGAACGACGCACACGGTCTGCGCGCTGGCCGATTCGGGTTTCCCGACGATGATGCTGGCGATTCCCTACAGCGGGCATGAGTGGTGCATCGTGCCGGACCTGCAGAAGGCCGGCAAGAAGATCGACGTGCTTCCCTCGAGCGATGCGAAGGCGGTTGCTGACGCGATTCGCCCGCTGCGGGCGATCAGCCGGTTGCGCGAGACGCGGCTGCTGTTCGTCAGCGGTGGCTGGCTGCCGCCCGAAGGCTTCATCCCCGAAGTACGCGAGAGACTCGGTGTTGAGATTGTGCCGTTCGATCCGGCGCGGCTCAGCGAGGCGTTCGATGCCGTCGATGCCGAGGCGGCCGAGGCCGACGCGAAGCAGTGGATCGGCCAGGCCGAGGTGGTCAAGGAACCCACGCGTGAGGAGATCGTCAAGTCCGCCCGCTTCAGTTTGGCGCTGCAGAACGTACTGGCTGCGGAGAAGGCCCACGTGATCACCATCAATTGTCTCGGCCTGTTCGGGCAGGGCAAGCTGCCGGCCTATCCGTGCCTGGGCTTCGCGCGGCTCAACGACCTGGGTTATGCCGGCGTGTGCGAGGCCGACCTGGCGTCGGCGCTGACGCAGATCATGTACACGCATCTGGCCGGTGTGCCGGGCTTCGTGACCGATCCGGTCTTCGACCTCTCGAATGGTACGCTCATTCATGCCCACTGTGTCTCAGCGACGAAGATGGACGGCCCCGCCGGGCCGGCGTGTCCGTATGCGATCCGCAGCCACCTCGAAGACAACAAGGGTGCCTCGTTGCAGGTGAAGATGCGCATCGGGCAGGAGATTACCATGGCCAAGCTCGTCAGCCAGGACTGTCGTGTCGCCGGAAAGAACCCGTACCTCGCGGCCACGCCCGCCGAAAGTCTCGGCGCGTCGACGCTGTTGGTTTCGACCGGGACAATCGTCGAGGTGCCCGACGTGGACCGCGGCTGTCGCACGAAGGTGGCCGTTAAGGTGCGCGACGCACAGAAGATGCTCGACGGCTGGACCCACGGTCTGCACCGCGTGATCTTCTACGGCAACCACATGAGCGACACCCGCCGCCTCGGCCGCCTGCTTGGCCTTTCGGTAGTGGAGGAAGGATAGAGGCGCACGGCGGTGGGAAGATGCGAAGCAGTGGGTAGGGTGCGTCAAGCGAAGCGGACCCACCGTAAGCAATACGCCGCGTCGGCGAACAGAGAGATGCGCGTGTCGATGGCGATGATGTCGCGAATAGGTCGTCGTTTCTGCTTCGGGTATTGCGCCGAGGGCATTGGCGGGTCTGCTGCACTTGACCCATCTCATCTGCCCCGAAGGGGCAGCAGTCAGTAGCCAGGGGCGTAAGCCCCTGGAACGAGTGCCATCTTTAGGGAACAGCCCCGAAGGGGCGACAGAACGAATGCGCGATTATGGTCGAATCCCGCAAGAATCACGCCGACACCCTATTCGCGTCGAGCAAAGCACAGAACGCGGGGGGGGCGCGATGACTGCGCATGACCCGCACGACGAAACCGTCGACATGCTCACGGAGGAGCATGCGCAGCCTACGGTTGCCCAATCGTCTGATCCGGCGCGAGGGTGGCAATGGGACATTCCTTCTGTGGCCAGCCTGACCTGCGGATTGCTCGGTCTTCTCATGTTCCTCGATATGCGTGCAGGCGATCCCGAGCCGGTTCCTGCTGAGACCGCGCTGTTCTTGTCCCTTGCCCTCACCGTCCTGGGGGTGTTGGCGATCCTGCTTGGCATTGTCGGGTTCTTCGTGTCGCGCGGTACTTGGCTTCGAATTGTGGCACTCGTGGGCTTCCTTGCCGGCATCGTGCCCAGTGGGGTGGGTTTCATAATCACGCTTTTCGTCTTGGCAATGAAGGACATCCGATAGCTGCCCGGCTCAAGAAGGGACCGACAATGACCATCCAGGCCGCCCTGAAAGGTCAGTACCACGCGGCGCTGGCCATGTTGAAGCAGACGATCGAGCAGTGCCCGGAGGATCTGTGGGCTGGTGGCGAGAATGCTGTGGCATTCTGGCGGGTGGCGTACCATGCGCTGTTCTTCACGCATCTCTACTTACAGTCGGACATGGACTCGTTTCGCCCGTGGGAACACCACCGCGACGAGTACGAATGTCTGGGCGTGTTGCCGTATCCGCCTCACCACGAGCCGCGGATCGGCGAGGCCTACACCAAGCCGCAACTGCTGGAGTATTGGCAGGTGTGCGACACGACGGTCGATACTGGCGTCGATGAGCTTGATCTCGATGCCCAGGACTGTGGATTCCCCTGGTACGCGATGAACAAACTGGAGCATCAGATCAACAACATCCGGCACATCCAACACCACGCCGCGTTGCTCGCCGGCAGGCTGCGCCTGGCGCAGGGAATCGATGTTTCCTGGGCCGGTTCTGCGTGAGGGCTGGTGGTGAATGACGCGTCGGGCGTGCGGGCCAGCACGTGGCCCCGCAGACGCGGTGGCTTACGCCTTTGCGCTTGCTGCCGCGGGGGTCTGGTCCGGATCTGCGGCCGTGACGAGCCAATCGATTCCAATCTGCTCCCAGTTGGGCGTGGCGGCGGCGTTGATGTACCGTTCCCACTCGTAGATGCCTGTCTCTTTGGCGATCCGCTTGAATTGTGCAGTCAGAATCGCGCTGCTCAGGATGACGACCGATCGCTGCATTCCGGCCTGCTTGAAGAGCATTTGCCCCTCCTGCATTTCGTTTTGGCTGTTGGCCGGCAGCGGCTTCAGGCCTCGCATGTCGACAAAGACACCGAAGGCGTTGCTGAGCGTGGGTACGGTCTTTCTAGATTCCGCCACCCACTGCGTCATTTCCGCAGCTTCAATGTAGCCGTCAAATGTCAGCTTCACGCCGTAGCTTGCCTTTTCGATGGAATACATGGACTATCTCCCTCTGCCGGTTTCAGTGGTTTCTTGGTGTGTATCGGCCGGTGATTGGGCACGGTGAATGGGGCAAAGACCGCAACTTGGCGTGGTTTTGGTTAAGGAGTTATCGGGCGTTGGGCGGCGGGGCGATCCGCAACTCGAACAGCGTGTGCATCCGGTCGCTGCCGCGGAGTTCTACGGTTTTCCACGGAACCGCACGCGATGGGTCGGCCAGCTTGTCGCGCAGCGCTTCGCTGATGAGGATCTCGCCGGCCTTCGTCTGGCTCTCGATGCGGGCGGCCATGTTGACCGTGTCGCCGACGACGGTGTAGTTGGCCCGCTGGGCCGTGCCGATATGGCCGGCGGCGACCGGGCCCGTGTGGATGCCGATGCCGCAGTCGAGCGGATCGAGGCCGCGTTCGGCGCGACGCGCGTTCAACACCTGTAGCGCCTGCTTGATCGCGACGGCGGCGTCGGCCGCCCGGTTGGCGTGATCGCTCTGTTCAAGCGGGGCGCCGAAGACGGCCATCAGCTCATCGCCGACGAACTTGTCCAGGAAGCCGTCGTGCGCGAAGACAGCCGACGTCGTTGCATCGAAGTATTCGTTGAGCATCTCGGCGACCGCTTCCGGAGCGAGGCGCGTCGATGTCGCCGTGAACCCCCGGATATCGCAGAACAGCACGGACACTTCGCGGACTTCGGTGCGGGCGATCCGGCCGGGGTCGGCCTTGATCGCGTCGAGCACCTGCGTCGAGACATTGCGGCCGAAGAGCGATTCGATCTGGCGATTCCGCTGCGTCAGGCGCCGGGCGCTCGCGATCGTGACCGCCAGTTGTGTCGTGAGCCCGCAGAGCAGCATCGCGCTCATCGCGACCAGCGGCGGCGTCATCGGCAACACGGTACCGCTCTTGAATGCCCAGTGACACGTCGCGCACCAGCCGCCGACGAACACGGCCGCGCCTGCCGCGAAGTAGACGAGCAGTGCAAGCCAGCCGGCGCAGCAGGTCCACCACCCGCGAAGATGGAACGCGTACCACCCGGCCGCGACCGCCAGCGCGGCGACGAGAAACGCCACGTCCTGCGGTCGGCCGGGCCATTCCGCGAGGAAGCGGTCCTGCAGGATCATGTCGATGACATTCGCGTGATAATAGAGCCCCGGCACGAGCCGCCGGCTGAGCGGAATGGCGAATTGATCTTCGAGCGATCGCGTCGGGCCGATGATGACGATGGCGCCATCAACCGGCGCGAGATCGCATGTCCCCTGCACAAGGTCGGCAAAATCGAGCGTGACAAAGCCCTCGCCGGGGCCGGCGGCATAGTTGACGAGCGTGCCGTAGTGGACAATCCGATCGCCGAGCCGTGCCGCGCCGCGTGCCGGCAGCTCGAGCGCCGGTGGCTCACGGCCGGCCTGATACGCGTCTTCGGCGAAGAGCAGGTACGCCAACACGAACGGGAAGTGCGGAATGCGCACCGTGCTACCATTCGTATCGACGAGCAAATCCAGGTTGGGCAGTTCCGGCAGTCGCCGCAATACGGCGTCCGGGTCAGGCCGGACCGCGATGCAGCCTTCATCCGGCTCGGCGTCCAGGAAGACGGACGCAGCTCGCATGGAGACGTTGTTCGAGATCGCGACGCCGAGGACCACGTTCGCGCCGGCGATCGCCTCGGCGAGCCGGGCGTCGATGGCTGGATCGCCGAGACCCTGCAGCCAGAAGTCCGTGCCGATCGCCACCGCGCCGGCGTTGGCGAGCCGGTCGATCGCGTCAGCCAGATGCGCTCGCAGATTGAACTGGGCTTCGCCCTCGGTTAGGGCACGGCGGTCATCTTCGCTCAGGTGGACCAGCACGATGCGGTCGCTGGGTTCCAGGGAACCACGCTCGCGGAATCGCCAATCGACGCTGAGGCGTTCAAGTCCGGCGAGCCAGGCCGGGCGGGCGAGAACTGCCGCCAGGCCGGCCAGCACGAGGGGCAGTACGAGCCCGATCAGGCGCTGCTGTCCTTTCGAAAGGACCGGGCGATCCTGCAGGTAGGCTTCCGGCGCTGCGTTCGCGCGATTCATTCGAGTGCCCAAGCGATGGCGAGCGAATCGAGTGGTTCGGCGGGCCCTCGGCCCTCCGTGCCGGCCGCCGCGGCATCGACCACGACGAGCACCTGCGCGCGTTTCATCGCGCTGGTCGCTTCGGGTGAACTGCGAAGCCGCTCGGCGTCTTCCTCGGTCAGGACCAGTTCGGTTTTCTGATCGCCGGTGACATCCTGTACACGAACGGCCATACGGCGCTTGGCTCGTCGCCGTGTCGGTTCGTCCGGCTGGCTCGTGGGGGCGCTCGTGGCGTTCACGGCTGTCGGCGGCGTGTATTGGGCGAGCCGGAACTCCGGCGGCTCGTATTCGACCATTGTGCGCAGGGCTTCGAACTGCAGTTCGGTTTCGACGTAGCGGACCGGCGGCATCCGCGCTGCCGTGCCCACCGGCAACGCGGTCAGATCGTACAGGACGCGCCCCTGGGCGTCACGGACAACCGGAAAAAGGCTCGGCGCCAGATTTCGGCCGCGTGCGTCGAGGACGAGGACGAAATCGGCTACCTCGACCTCCGTCGAAGTGAGGATGAGCCGGTGACGTACCGTGCTGCGAAGCGCGATGCGTTGAGCCTGCTCGAAGATCGTGGCTACGCCGCGGACGCCCCAGAGCGGTACGCGGACCGTGGCCCTGCACTGCGGCGGGCTGACGTTGGGCAGCCACGCGATCTCGGCCGTCCGGTGGCCGCGTATGACGCCGTCGAGCCGCAACAGACCGTGCCGTACGTCACCCACGCGGCCGGCCGCGTCAATGCGGATCCCCTTGGCGATGGCCAGGGCGTTGCGGGCGGCGGTGACCTCAGCGGCGCGTTGGGCCATCAGCCGCTGCTGGTCCGTGTCGGCCTCTGCCTTGCCCCTGCCCTCGGCCAGGATGACACCATGTGCCCAGTCGATGCGGCCACCGGTAACCGGCTGGAGATGATCGGCAAAGCCGCCGATCAATACAGGAACGGCCGGCGGGGGCGAGTTCTGCCCGTGGGCTGGTGCGGCGACGAACACGACCAGGGTCGCAAGGATGGCCGGACAGGCGAAGATACGTTTGGTTGGCATGGCGTGCATCCGCTTCGGGCTCTGGTTCGATTCCGGTTCGCAACGGTGTTGGCGCCTGAGGATACCCGCTTTGGCGTCAAGATGCACGGTCCCGGGAAAGGCACGGAGGCGGACATCGGCAGGATGAATCGAATGCATATGAGAGTCCCTCGTGAGCGGGGCCGGGGGTATTGTCGCATGCCTGCGCCGGATCGGCTATGCTGCCCGGCGATGCGTCGTTACCTGCCAGGTATTCTGTTTCCGTTGTGTGGGGTGTTCATTGCGTCCGCGGCGCGGGCCGAGGCGTCCCCGCCGATCGGGGCCAATGACCTCGCGCTGATCTACAACGAACTCGTGCCCGCGTCGCGCGAGCTGGCCGAGTACTACGCCGAG
>JAFGKA010000101.1 GCA_016928855.1 Phycisphaerae bacterium | reverse complement strand
CGTTCGTCTCGATCGCCAGCCGATACCCCGCCGTACGCAAGGCGTCGATCAGCGCGCGATCGACCTGCAGCGCCGGCTCGCCGCCGGTCAGGACCGCCCACGCGCACCGCGCATCGGCCGCGCGCAGCGAGGCGACGATCTCGGCTGCCGTCATCTCACGCCCGTCACGAAAATCGGTGTCGCAGTCGAAGCCGTGCGTCTCGACCCGGCAGGCCTCGTTGCAGCCGGCGAACCGCACGAACAGGTTGGCCGTCCCGGCCCGCACCCCCTCGCCCTGCAACGAGAAGAAGATCTCGTTGACGCGATACGTTTTCACAGCGAGACCTCGGCGAAGCAGTTGGGCGTCTCCCAGAGCACCACGCGCACGAGCCGCACGCCCGTGCCGGCCAGCTCCCGCGGGCCGACCTCGCGCAGCAGGTAGCTGGCCAGGTTCTCCGCCGTCGGGTTGCCCGGCAGCAGAAACAGCTTCTGGCCGGCAATCGTCGCGAGCGCGTCACGCACCTCGGCATCCGCCTCGTGACAGATGAACCCGTGATCCCAGTGCCGCTCGATCCAGCCGCCGAGCCGCTGCTTGAGGATTCGAAAGTCGATCACGCGCCCGACGTCGTCGAGGTGCTCGGCGGTCGCATGGAAATAGACCTCGTAGTTGTGGCCGTGCACGTTCGAGCACTCGTGCTCGTGGCCCCAGACCCGATGGCCCGCGCTGAACCCTACGCGTCGCACGACCGTTGTCATGATCCGTACCTTTCCTCGTCGCCGCGCTGTGCCATGGCCGTCACACTGATGCCGCCCCGCAGGTTGAACTCGCCGGTCACGCGCAGCCATCGCGGCCGCATCTGCGCGAACAGGTCGCTTGCGATCGTATCGACCAGCGCCTCGTTGAACGCCCGCTCGCCGCGGTAGCGCCAGAGATAGAGCTTGAGCGATTTGGTCTCGACGAGGTGCTTCGCCGGCACGTACTCGATGACCAGTGTGCCAAAGTCCGGCTGGCCCGTCACCGGGCACAGCGCGGTGAACTCCGTGCATTCGAGCCGCACATGAATCGTCTCGCCGCCCCACTCGATCAGATCGACCTTGTCGGTCGGCTCGTTGGAACGTTTTCCCAGGTGTCGCAATTCAGCCATCGTCTACGATTCTCCCATCATCCCGCGTCGGCGTATTCGGTCGGATCCGCGACGCCGGCCAGCGCGAACGCCTCGCGCCGCTCGGTGCACGTCCCGCACGAACCGCAATGCACGGCCTCGCCATTATAACATGACCACGTCTTCGCGAACGGCACGCCCAGGGCCGCGCCGAGCCGCACGATGTCGGCCTTCGTCTTCCCGAGGAACGGCGTCATAATTTCGACCCGATGCCAATCGCACAGCGCTGCCGCCTCCCGCATCGCGTCCACGAACGCCGGTCGACAATCCGGATAGATCGTGTGGTCGCCGGCATGCGCCGCATAGGCCACCGCATCGTATTTCAGGCTCACCGCCCAGCCGATTGCCAGCGCCAGCAGGATCATGTTCCGGTTCGGCACGATCGTCTGCTTCATCGACTCCGCCGTGTAGTGGCCTCGCGGTACCGCGATGTCATCCGTCAGCGCGCTGCCCGCCAGCAGCGGCCTCAGGCTCGACGCGTCCGCGATCCGAATCGGCACCCCCACCGCTTCGCATATGTCCCGCGCCGAATCCAGCTCGCGCCGATGTCGCTGGCCGTAGTCGACGCCAAGCGCCGTGACGGCGTGGCCCTCGGCACGCAACTGATACAGCAGGCATGTCGAATCGAGCCCCCCGCTGTAGATGAGTACCGTATTCATGACACTCTCATCCCGCCGCCCCACTCAATCCCACCGGATGCCCAGGCGCTCGGCGACGCGATCGAAATCATCCAGTGTGTAGTAATGAATCACCAGCCGGCCGGCGCCCTTGCGCCGCGATTCGTGCACCTCGACCTTCGTGCCCAGCGCCCGGACGAACTGCTGTTCGAGGTCGCGGATGTGCGGCCGTTTCTCTTCAGGCACGCGCCGCCCTATCGTCGCCGCCTTCGGCTCGTCGTCGCCCTCTTTCTCCTTGCGGACAAGTTCCTCCATGGCGCGAACGGAAAACGAATTAGCGATCACTAACTGTGCTAATTTCGTCACTTTCTCGCGGTCATCGATCCCGGCCAGCGCGCGGGCGTGCCCCATCGAAAGCCGACCATCCTGAACCATCTCCTGCACCGACCTGGGCAAATCGAGCAGCCGAAGGTAATTCGTCACGGTCGTGCGGTTCTCACCGAGTCGGCCCGCGACCTGGTCGGCATTCAGGCCGAATTCGTCGCAGTATCGCCGGTACGCTTTGGCCCGATCGATCGCGTTGAGGTCTTCGCGGAAAATGTTCTCGATCAGCGCCAGCTCGAGCATTTCCTCGTCGCTGGCGGCCCGCACGATCGCCGGAACCTCCGTGAGGCCGGCGAGTTGCGCGGCTCGCCAGCGCCGCTCGCCGGCGATCAACTGGTAGCCATCGCCGTCGGGCCGGACGAGGATCGGCTGGACCAGACCGCATTTTCCGATGGATTTGGCCAGTTCTTCCAGCGCATCGGGGGTGATATCGGCCCGCGGCTGAAAGGGATTCGGGCGGATCGAGGTGCAGCGGACGCTGCGAACGGCGCCGCGTGGCGTCACCTCCGGTACGGGCCCCGCGGGCGGCGCCACGGTGCGAGGGGGAGCGTCGGCAGTCGCCTGAATCAGTGCGGAAAGGCCTTTTCCGAGCCGTCTTTGGTCGCGGGCAGGGGCCATGGAACCCTCCGTGGTAATAAACTGCGGTTCATGTTTCCGCGGATGGTATCCGCGGGAGGATCGCTTTACAAGCCTGTTTCACGTGGAACCTAGAAGCGTGTGGCGGCCGGTGAGGGCCGGCGCCGGCGGAATGGGGCGTGGGTGATGTTTCACGTGAAACATCGGTTTGGGGGCAGGTCGCGTGTGCGGGCGTGCACGCGGAGATGCCGGCGCATTGTTCCACGTGAAACACGGTCCGTCCCCGGCAGCGATCGCAGCCTGGCGGGCCGCGCGCCTGGACCGGCCTTGGGTGCCTTGGCGTCACATTCGGGCGTTGGGTTGTGCGGAGTGCGTTTTCGGGGCAGTTTGCCGATGGCGCCCGAACTAATAACATCTGCGCAGTTAGTAAACGCTAGTTCCGCAACTCAGCGGGCCGGTTTCATGATCACGTCGCGGGACACGGTGGTCGCGGGAGCACTGGCGGATCCCGACGTGACGTCGGGACCCGTGGCACCCACCGGTTCAGGCAACGTCGGCAAGCGCGGACAGCACCAGTCGCCGTAACCTTTTCGTCGAGCTTGACGTCGTTGGGCAATGATGCCACAAGAGGCGCGGAATGGAAGCGAAGGAGCGAAGGCCGGGACGTCACGTGGAATACGTGATTGACGGCAACAACTTGCTGCACGCGGCGCGGGCGTACCTGGCGGGGCCGCCGGGGCGGGGCCAACTGTGCGCGACGGTCGGGCGGTGGGCCGCCGGGCGGGGCATTGGCGCGACGATCATTTTCGACGGGCCGGAGCCGCGGGCGGGCGTTCTTGAGCAAATGCGCCAGGCGGGGGTGGCCGTCCGTTTCTCGCCGGGTCGGCCTGCGGACGAGTTGATCGAGGACATCATCGACGCTGCGGCGTTACCGAGGCAACTGACGATTGTCAGCAGCGATGGGGCGGTTCGGGCGGCGGGGCGTCGTCGTGGGTGCCCGTGCATCCAGGCGGAAGCTTTCGCCAAGCTGCTGGTCGAGGACCGTGGGCCGGAGGTGGCGCCGCCGGCATTGCCGGAGAAGCCGACGGCCAACCGCGAGGAGACCGACGGCTGGCTGGAGGCATTCGGGCTTGACCCGGGATCGGGGCCGGCGGTGAGCCCGGATGGGCCGGAGTAGATCGGAGGCCCGCGGGCCTATTGGACGGAGGGCGAGTCTGCATTAGAATGGGCTCCCGCTGGCAGACGACCCCCAGGCACCATTCAGACAAAACAGGAACAGGTGAGAAGATGATCCGCATCTTGGTTGCAGACAAGCTGGCGCAAGCCGGGCTGGACCGTATGGCCTCCACGGAGGGCGTGGACTTCGACGTGAAGATCGGTCTCGGCGAGGATGAGCTCGCCAAGGTCGTGCAGGACTACGATGGCATGCTGATCCGGTCGGGCGTGAAGGTGACGGCCAAGGTCCTGGAGAATCCCGGCAAGCTGCGTGCGATCGCCCGCGCCGGCGTCGGCGTCGATAACGTCGATCTGGCCGCGGCGACGCGAAACGGCGTGCTGGTGATGAACACGCCGGACTCCAACACGATCTCGACTGCCGAGCATACGATGGGGCTGCTGTTGGCGCTGTCCCGACGGATTCCGGGCGCGCACGAGCACGTCAAGGCGAAACAGTGGAAGCGCGCCGAGTTCATGGGCTGTCAGCTTGCGGGCAAGACGCTCGGGCTGATCGGTTTCGGCCGTGTGGGGCGTGCCGTGGCGCTGCGGGCACTGAGCTTCGAGATGAAGGTGATCGCGCTCGATCCGTTCTTTACCGCGAAGACGGCACTCGATGGTAAGGTGACGATGGCGGAGAATCTTGACGAGATTCTCGAGGTGGCGGACTTCATCAGCATTCATGCCAAGATGACGGACAAGACCCGGGGCATGATAGGGATGGCCGAGATGAAGCGGGCGAAGAAGGGCCTGCGGATCGTCAACTGTGCGCGCGGCGGGATCGTCAATGAGGCGGAACTCGCGCAGGCGCTGAAGGAAGGCGTCATCGCCGGTGCGGCGATCGACGTCTACAGCAGTGAGCCGCCGCCGGACGATCTGGCCATGCGGGATGCGCCGAACATCGTGCTCACGCCGCACCTCGGCGCGAGCACGGACGAGGCACAGCTCGCGGTCTCGCTTGATGCCGTCGACGCGATGCTGGACTACCTCGTTCATGACAAGATCCGCTGGGCCGTCAACGTCGCGGGCCTGCCGAGTCAGCTTTCGGCGCGGGATCGGGGTTACCTGGATCTCGCGGCGCGGATGGGCGCGACGCTGGCGCCGCTGTGTTCCAGCGGGATCGAGAAGGTCAGTGTCAAGACGCACGGCGAACCGCTCGCGCCGATCTGCCCGACGATCGCGCGGCAGTTTGTGATCGAGTTGCTCGGGCCGCACTTCAGCACGCGGCTCAACCTGATCAACGTGGAGAACTTCACGAAGCAGCGCGAGATTACCGTCGAGCATACGACGAGCACGAAGAGCGAGACGTTTACTGACAACGTTGTCGCGACGGTGACGACACCCGATGGGGTCCACAGCATTGAAGGGACCGTGTTTCTCGATGGGCTGCCACGCATCCTGGCGATCGACGCGTATCGCATGGACATGGTTCCCGAGGGCGCCATGGTCATCGTGCACAACCACGATGAGCCCGGCGTGATCGGTCTCGTCGGCACGACGTTCGCGCAGCATAAGGTCAACATCGCGGACATGACCCTCGCGCGTGCGGAGGACACCGCGCTGATTCTGCTCAAGATCGACGCACCCGCGCCGGCGGCGGCCATCGAGGCGCTCGCGGCGAAGAAGCCGCCGATCGTGTTCGTGAAGACGGTGACGTTGCCTGCCGCCCAGGCATCGGCGTAGCCACCGCCAGTCGTGGTGCATGGGGTGGTGCGGTCGCGTCGAGCGCGGGCGCGCGGCGCGCGCGCCGCACCCCTCCGGTGAGCGTATCAACAAAGGCACAGGTCGCGCTGCGCGGTTGTCGCGTATGCGCCCATGAAGGTGAGTTGCGATGGGTGAGCCCTACTGGATCGGCGTCGATCTCGGCGGTACGAACATCAAGGCGGGTCTGCTTGACGGCGACGCGCGTGTCCTGACGAGCTTCAGCGTGCCCGCGGGCATCGAGAAGGGTCGGGACCATGTGGTGGCGCAGATCGCGCTGGCCGCCGAGCGCGCGATCACGGAGGCGAAGGTTTCGCGCCGTGCCGTGCTTGGGATCGGCATCGGCTCACCGGGTCCGATGAGCCACCGCCAGGGGCTCGTGATCAATCCGGGCAACCTGTCGTGCATGAAGAACACGCCGTTGCGCGACATCATCGTCGAGCGCACGGGCATCCGCACGACGCTCGAGAACGACGCGAACGCGGCGGCGTGGGGCGAGTTCTGGGCCGGCGCCGGCAAGGACGTGCGGGACATGGTGATGTTCACGCTCGGCACCGGCGTCGGCGGGGGCATCATCGTCGCCGGCAACCTGCTCCGCGGCCACTTCGAGAACGGGGCGGAGCTGGGCCACATGATCGTTCAGCCCGGCGGGCGCCGGTGTTCCTGCGGCCAACACGGCTGCGTGGAGGCCTATGCGTCGGCGGGCAACGTGGCGGCGCGCGCGGCCGAGCTGATCCGCGAAGGCGAGGCTTCGTCGTTGAAAGCGCGGCTCGATGCCGGGGAGGCCGTTCGTTGTGAACATGTCGAAGCGGCGGCGAAGGCGGGCGATGCGCTGGCCGGCCGCGTCTGGGACGATGCGTGCCGTTATCTGGCGCTGGCCTGCATCACCATGCAGCATGCGACGAATCCGGAGCGGATCGTGCTGGCGGGCGGGATGATCAACGCGGGGGATTTTCTGCTGAAACCGCTGCGCGAATACGTGCGGTCGCTGACGTGGACGCTGCTCGATGACGCGCCGGAGGTGATGTTCGCCACGCTCGGCGACGACGCCGGCTTCATCGGCGCCGCCGGCTGCGCCTGCCACGCCCACGAGACCGGCGATTGGTGAGAGGAGATGGGAGGCAGAAGGCAGGAGGCAGCAATAGGCAGGAGGCAGAAGGCAGAGGGCAGAAGGGGAACCACGGAGGCGCCAGGACACCAGGAAGAATCACCACGAAGAACACGGAGGACACGAAGAAAGAAGGAGGCAGGAGGCAGGAGACAGGAGAATCCTGAGACGGAGGAAGAGGTGAACGATCCACAGATTGCACCGATTTCACAGATTTCGAATCGGCGGAATCTGCGTAATCAGCGGATCGACTGCTTCGGCGAAGACGGTAGCCACAAAAAACGCG
>JAFGKA010000100.1 GCA_016928855.1 Phycisphaerae bacterium | reverse complement strand
GAGCCGGAACTCCGTCGCCGTCAGTGAAGCCGGTTTGCCGCTGACGGTCAACTCCACGCGCTCGACGTCCAGCACGATTGGCCCCGCAGTCAGCACCGAGCCGCCGTTCTCCGGTTCGGCGGCCCGGCGGAAGACCGCCGCTACGCGGGCCAGCAGCACCTTGATCGAGAACGGCTTAGTGATGTAGTCGTCGGCGCCGAGCGCGAAGCCGACGAGTTCGTCCGACTCTTCCGCCTTGGCGGTCAGCATGATGACTGGCACGCTCGCGGTCCGCGGCTCGCGCCGCAACTCGGTCATGACGTCGTCGCCGGAGAGGCCCGGCAGCATGCGGTCCAGCACGATGAGGTCAGGCGGTTGTGCGTGAATGGCGGCCAGCGCTGCTCGGCCGTCTGCGGCGAGCCGACATGCGTACCCTTCGCGTTCAAGGTTGTAACGCACCAGCTCGCCGAGGTCCGCCTCGTCTTCAACGATTAGGATCGATGGCTTCTGGGACATCTTCTGCACTCGTCTTCCCGTTCGTCCGCGATCTGCCGTCCTTGGCCGTGGAGCATTCATTCTAATCGCCAGCGATGGTCGCGCCTATCCCGAAACCAGATGTGGAATGTGAAGTTTGCGCATAGAAAAGAGCACTCGGACACCCAGGTGCGACGCCGAAAAGCGTTCTTCGGCGAGCAATCCCACATGCGTGAATGGAGCGAAGACAGCGCCGGCACCCGTCCTGGCAGCGTTTCCGCCGGTCTTCAACTGCTTGACCGCGCGACGTGGAACCAGCACACTACGAAGAAACCGGACCCATGGAGATCAAGCATGGAATGCAAGAAGGACCGGAATCTGAAGAACTGCACATGCACCTACACATCGTGCACGAAGCAGGGCGTATGTTGTGATTGTATACAGTATCACCTCGCCAGCAGACAGTTGCCCGGCTGCTGCTTCCCGCCCGAGGTGGAGAAGACGTACGATCGCAGCTTCGAAGCGTTTGCGCGGGCGTGGAATCTCTGATCGTGCCGCAGCCGCGCCTGCCAGGCAAGCGGCCACGCCGATCGAACGACCCATCGGACCTCCTGTTGTCAGGCGCCCAGCGGGCGTAGCGCGCCGCCGGAATCAGGGCAACTACCAGCCCTTCCATGGATCGGACGAAACGTTGCCCGAATTCAGCGTACGCGGATACGCGGAGACGCTGATCGACAGCCCGCCGTATTTGTCCTGGTAGCTCTGAACCTTCTGCGCGATCCAGGCGTCCGGTGCCTGTGTTTCGAAATACGATTCCTGGGTGATGATAATGCTGATCTGCGAATCGGAGTTCGACGCCAGGCGATTGCTGCCGTCGTACCAGTCGCCACCTACTTGGCCGTGGTCGTTGGGGTTGCTCACGATAAATCGGATATTGCCCGCGGGCCCCGACCCGGCAAAGCGCGCCACCACCTTGGCTTGGTAGTAGTCCGAGTTCTCCACCGGCTTCCATCGCGATTCGATCGAGACCGGAATAGTAGCAACCACGTTCTGGTAGAACTCGACGAGGCACTGCGTGGGCGACGGCACCCAACTGAGCGCTTGCCAGTCCCCGTCAACCTGGCAGGCGGGCTCGGTGGTAATGCCCATCGACGTATTCGGCTCGGCTCCTCGCCACAGCTTGGCACCGGTTGCGTCCGGAATCGCCTCCAACGTAGCGGAGGCACCCACCGCGTCCGTACCGCCCCGAATGAGGCGGCCTCCGCGCGGATATTTGTGCCACCACCATTGATACGGTATTCCAAGCGAAGCCAGGTTCGCGGTGCCACTCACATCGAGGAACAGCTCGCCATTGTCGATCTCCAGACTCGCGTTCGTTCGCGACAAGGTGCACGTAAACTGCAGATAAGCGACGCACTGCTTGACCAGGGCTGTACCGGCCACGCTCACCTCGACCAGACCTACCGCGGGGCCATCACTGCGGACCCCGACGCCGGCAGCGCCGTCTTCGTTCGTCAAGACCTCCAGCGGCTCGACCAGTTGCACGGTACCGCTGAGCAGCCGGAAGCGAACAAGTGCGTTCGACACACCCCGACCGCCGGCATCCTTCACGCGTGCCCCCACGGACGCGTTGGCACCGGGAGTCTGTTGCCCTTGACCGTGGTAAACGACGAAGAGCGTCTGGCCGGCGTTCGGGTCACCGATCTGGACGAGGCACTTGCCTTCCTTCGAATCGGCCGCGACGGAGGCAACGACGGTCGCGGAACCGCTGGTCGTGCCCGAGAGCTGGATGGTCACTTGGCCGTTCACATCGGTCGTCGCCGGATTGGTACCGCTCAATGAACCGAGTGTCGTGCCGAAAAGAACGGACTTGCCGACAACGGGTGGACCGCTCGGCGCCGTGGTGTCGCCCGTCTGCCAATAGCGCAGTGTGGCGGTAATACGCGACTGCTCCCGCCCGTCCGCGGCAATCTCCGTCGGATCGGCGGAAACCGTGATGCCGTAGTTCAACAGATCGAATGAAACGACGTTTTCGCCACAGGCGATCGTAACCGTCTCGCTCACCGAGGCGATGGCGCTGCCGCTGGCATCACGCGCCTCCGCCGTGAAATGAACCACGCCGTCCACACGGAAACCGTAGGCTTCGGCCGAGCCGCCGGGCGCGAACGTGAACGGTCCCGGCGCGCTCGCGTAGTCCGAGACGACCTGGATGCTCGCCGTGCCGGGCGGGTAGCGAGTCGCCTCGAACCGCGCCCAGCCGAAACAGACATCAATCGTTCGGTTGCCGCACGCGATTTCGACCTCACGGACCTGCTCGCCGACAGCCTGGCCGGCGGCGTTCAGGGCGGTGCTCCGAACGCTGAGCTTGCCGGCCCAGATCTCCGTGCTCCATGCGGCGATGTCCGACAGATTCAACTCGACCGGCGGCGGCGCATCGCGCAGCGTGTAAGGGTAGACGAATTCGACGCGAAGTCGCGCCATCGCGTTCACGCCCGATTCAGGATACTCGCGCGGGTACAACTGAACCGTCGCCTTGCAGGTCATAAGCGTGATGTCGTTACGACCGCCGTTGAGCAGCACCTTTTGCAGACCTGTGCCAACGATTTCACCGGCGGCGTTAAACGCCTTCACGGCCACCGTCGCCTCGCCGGCCGGCATTCGCAGCGTATCGACGGTATCCGAAACAATCATCGTGAAGTTGAGGGCGAAATCCGGGCAGGCGGCGTACGTAACGTCCACCTCCACGTTCACAGCATCGTCAGGAATTTCCGCCGTATCGACCGTGAACGCGCCCCATGCCGGCAGATAGAAGTCGCCCGCCGTACCGGCAATCCTCGCCTGCGTGGCGTGTCCGGCCGGATCGTGGCTAAGGCCCAGTCCCGACAGCATCAGGTTCGCATAAGCCTGCTCATCGGTCGTCCAGGTGTTGGCGGCCGTCATGCGCGAGAGCATGCCGAGCACCGTCCGCTGGCCGTCGGCACCCTCGAACGCACCATCCCATCCGAGCGTGGCACCGGCGCCCTGGGCGGCAAGCCCGCTGGCGACCGACCATGAGTGCGGCGCGATGAAGTAGACCATGGCTCCCGACGTAACCCTCATTCGCTCGATCAGGCAGTCGTCACGCACGTAGATATCCTTGACGAAGCCGCCTCCCTCGGCGGGCGTCTCGCCGCGAATCAGCCGCCCCGTGTCGCGCTCCCCGAGCAACTCGGCGGCCATTTCCATGCTGAGCACATCGGTGTGACTCCCTGGCCGGCAGCACTGGATGTAGCCGTGCGGCACGCCGCCGCCCGGATCGGCCACGCAGCCCTGGGCGATGATAAATACCATGCCGTAGCCCTCGACCTCCGTCAGCGACGTCGGGGCGAACGTCCGGTCACCGGTCCCCGCGCGAGTGCGCACATCGATCTCCGTCGGCTGCCAGCCGTGCGCGATCAGGGCGTCCTGGATCTGCTGCACGTAGCCGTCGGTGCTCGGGCTACTGACCGCAGCCGTGTTGATGATCAGCACGTTCCGCGTGATCGGCGTGTCCTGATTGGGGCACTCGGATGAGCCAGGGAGCATCCGGGCCGCCGCCCCGTGAATAGCCTTGAAGGCGATCGGTACATCACCCGCGACCGGCGCATGCCCCGCGGCAAGCAGGGACGAGTCGAACGGACCGAAGACCGTCCGGTTCGTATTCAGCAAGGCGACCGAGCCATCACGTAAGGTCAGAAAGAGGGTCGAGCCGTCAGTGCCCAGGGTCGCCGACGATACGCCGGCAAACCCGGCCTGAAGCTCGGCAAGCAGCGCCGACGCCGCCGTCGCGACCGAACCGTCGCCAGCGAGCGCCAGGAAGCGATCGCCGACCTGAGCCAAGGTCTGATTGTTGGCCTCCGACAGATCGAACGAGCCGGCGGGCAGGTCCGGACCGGACGGTGCCGCGGGAGAGCATCCGGCGATCAGGGCCATGATGACAGCCACAACACCGACAATCGATTTGACAAGTGTGTCACGCTCCATGGCGGGCTCCTATGGAATAAACGCTCGTATCGCCCCGAATGGGCGTGAATCATGACCAGCAGCGGATATGGCGGCGCCCCCCGCCGATCCTGCCCAAGGCATCCCGTGAAAACCACACGAACGAATGCCACCTGGGAACAATAGTATAGTTCCGTTCGCCATGGAATAATACCAGCCTCGGCCGAACACACGCCAGTTGCTGCAAGTAGCGTCCCGGTCCGCGGGAACGGGCCAGGAGAAGGATACCCCGCATAAGCGCTTTTGCGACAGCCCTTTAGGTGGAGGAGCCCTGCTGGCAACTGCTGCTGATTGACGCGGCAGGATCAGACGTGAGGGCGAAAAGGAGACACGCGAAGGGATTCACAATCAGTCGGCGGCCAAAGCCGCGACCACCCGACCCCTCGACGCTTCACAGCCGCTGGGCGCCGGCCTATGCCATTGCCGCGCGAACGCCGCGGATGACTGCCGGCAGGTCGATTGATGCCGGGCAGGCGGCCCGGCAGGCACCGCAGTCGCGGCAGGCCGCTGCATTGGCTTCGCCGAACATCGCGTACGTGGCCCGGGCCAGGTCCGGCTCGTGGTAATGCCGGGCGTACGCATGGCAACGCAGCAGGCCCGACACGTTTACACCCTGCGGGCAGGTCCGGTTGCACGCACCGCAGTGCCGGCATGCGCCCTGGGTCTCGGCGAGCGTCCGGGCCTCGATCTGATCGAGGGCGGCCTTTTCGAGCTTGCGCATCGGCACGGCAAGGTTCTCTTCCAGGATCTCGCGGTTCGGCATGTGCGAGTTGAACGCGTCGATGCCGCCGCGGAAGAGGAGGTACGCGAACGCCCGCTGATACGCCGAGAGCTTCTGGCCGGCGAAGAGGTCGGCCGTCTGGCCATCGAACGCAGCGCGGTCCCTGGCGATCGGTCCCGACGCCTTCATGCTGACGACGCCGACGCCCGCGTTGTGCATCATCGCAATCGCCGGGGAAAGCGGCGCGAGGCTGCTCGGGTTGACCGCGAGCATGACGATGTCGTGCCGCCCGCCTTTCGCGGCCAGCTCGCAGATCTGCGGCACGTTCGTGTGTGTCGCCAGGCCGAAGAATCGCACCTTGCCCGCCTTGCGAGCTTTGGTGAAGGCCTCATAAAGCGCATCCATCGTCACGATCCAGTCGTGCTCGACGCCCTGCACCATGTAGCAGTCGATCGTTTCGACCTCGAGCTGGCGCAGCGACTCTTCGAGTTGGTCCGTGTAAAGCTTCGCGGCGGCAGCGTCCTGGCCGGGCTGGATCGTCATGTCCGGCCAGCCGATATGGCCGGCCTTGCTGACGACAAAGAGCCGGTCGCGGTGCTTCTTGATCAGGCCGGCGATCGCCGATTCGCTGTCGCCGTAGCCGCGACAGGTGTCGATGTAGTTCAGCCCCCGCTCGATCGCCAGCTCGAGCACGCGCAGGTCGCCCCCCTTCTTGAAGACGCCGGCAGCGCCGAAAACGCAGCGGCTGGCCATGAACCGCGTGCGGCCAAGCTGGGCGTAGGCCATCGTCGGCTGTTTGTTCCGCCATTCCAGCGCGGGTTGCGTCGCGGGCTGCGTTTCAGCGGCGACGGCCGGCAGGTGTCGCAGGCCGGCCACGGCGGCGGCGGTCTCGGCGGAGCGTTTCAGGAACGTGCGTCGGTTGACAGGGTTCGACATGGCTTCACCTTCTTGTTCCGTTTCGAGCGATTCGGTCAATACGACAATGCGTACAGCACGATATTCGCCGCGAGCTTCAGGGCGTCGGCGGTTTCAAGGCTGCGACAGCCGTAGCAGGCGTGTCCGTCGATCGGGCATCCGATGCCGTACGGGGAATACACCAGCACTGTGCGTCCGGCAAGCGTGATGCCCTCCAGGACCGGCGTGTGCAGGTCCGGCTGTTCCTTGACGACGGCGGGGCGATACGTCACACGGTCAAGCGTGTAGCCGAGCGCGCCCGAGAGAATCGGGTGCTCCGGCCCCAGCCGTTCGAGTTTCGCCTCGGGCAGCAGGCGGCCGAGCATCTCGCGAAACGAGGCGTCAAACGCCGGCCGGCCACAGCAGGCGTCGGCGAACAGGAACCCGCCGCGCCGCAGGTGCGTTCGGAGCGCTTCGAGTTCGTCGTCGGTCAGCGTGAACGCGAAGTGGCCGGTCATAAACAGGATCGGGTGCTGGCGTAGCGACGCGTCGGTAAGCTGCAGCGGCCGCGCTTCGGGCACGACGGTCACATCCGCCTGATCACGGAGGAACTCGGCGAGATGCGCCATCGCCTTCGGGTCAGGCCGCCAGTCGCCGTTGTGCATGACCTGACCGATGTAGAGCGCGGCCGCCGGCACGTCGGCGGCGTCCACGTTTGTTCGCACAAGGTGTACCGCGTCCAGCCGGTCGCGCAGCTTCTGCCGGCCCGTGCAGTAGGCGGCGATGTTCGTGCCGAGTTGGAACGCCCTTTCGCTGAGTTCGGGCACATCGGCCTGTTCCCAGAGGCACGACACATCGCGTGCTATGAAAATGATACTCGTACGGCAGCCGAGATCGATGCCGAAGACGTCTTCCCAGGTTACATCATAGTGCGCGTGGAAGATCGGGTGCGCCGCTTCCAGTGGCCGCAAGGCGGATTCAGGAAACGTGTCGGCAGCGAAGCGATTGAATCGCGTACGGAATTCGACACGGCTGCAGCAGGCCTCGGCGAGGATCGAACCGCCCTGGCGAACGAATTCGCGGAGCTTCTCGACTTCAGCGGGCTTGAAGTCGGGAAAGTCGTGCCCGGTGATATACAGGATCGGCGCTTCGAGCCATTGTTCCAATGGCGCGTCCAGTTCGACAACCTGCCAACTGACGGGCTCGTCCAGCTTGTCGCCGATGAAGGCGATGAGGTTCTCGATGTCGTGGCGGTCGGGACGCCACCGGTTATCCGTGGCCCACTTGAGCTTGTGAAACAGCAACGAACGGTGCCCCTTGCCGAGATAGAGCAGCGCGAAGGCTGTATCGGCGACAGGATCGATGGCGTGCCAATGGCCGTCCGCATGCTGATCGCGAATGAGTTGAACGACACCTTCGCGGTACCAGTCGTGCGCGCCGAGATACCTCGCCCCCGAGAGAATGCCGACCCGCTCGAGTCCGTACATGTAGTAGTACAGGTAGGCCTTGCTGCCGAACGGGTTCTGCGTGACGTCAAATTGGCGCGTGAGCCAGTCGAAGCCCCGTGCGATCCCCCGATGTTCACCATACTTGCCGCAGTTGTTCGCCCGGCCGCCAGGCAGGTATCCCCGCTCCTGGCGTACAGTGAGGCTGTTGCCGCAAATGTAGAGGCTGGCCACCCCGGCGGCGGTCATGCTGCCCGTGCTCGTGCCGACGTCGCCGCGGTAGCTCCAGCCGCCGTCGCGACGCTGGGTGTCCGACCATTGCTTCTCGGCGCGCCGCCAGACGCGGTCCGGGATCTCGGCCCCGGCGCGGGCCGCTTCGTGCAGGCCAAGCAGGGCGAATTGCGCGTTCGAGTGGTCCCCGCCGCGCTGGCCGGTGGTGTAGTTCCAGAGGCCCGTTTCCTCGCACTGCGCCTTGGCCAGCCAGTCGGCGGCGGCGCTAATGTCGGCGCGATAGCGCACCGGATCGACGGCCGCGAGGGCCTGGGCCTTCACCGCAACCACGTACGTCCACTGGTCCGGCACGCGACGGAGATATTCGGCGCCCCGGGCGACGGCCGGATCATTGGCCGCCACGCCGACATTGCGAAGCGCCAGCAAAGCCAGGGCAGTCCGGCCGCCGCGGTAGTGACCGTAGGTGCCCCAGCTTCCATCGTCCTTCTGCGTGGTACGGAGGTACTTCGTACCCTTGTCGACGGCGGCGCGGACGTCGTCGCCGGTAACGCCTTGGGCGAACAGTTGGCCGGCCGACCACGCGATCAGCGCTGCCGAGAGCATCGCCACGAATGCGGCGAGCGGCATCGCACGATCTCGGCGGCGGTTCGGCATGCGCGGCTCCATCAGGGACGACACAGGGCGTCCGGCGCCGGTGATTATACCGGCGTTGCCGTTCGAGCGGAGCACGAGTTCGCGACGCGGCAGGAATGGCCGTCATGCGCCCGCCCACACGAGCGAGGTCGAGAAGCCCTCTTGTTCGGTTCGCAGGCAGGACTGCGTTTCCGCCCGCAGGGCCTGGATCTGCCTCGACCGCGGGGTGGTCGCAATGGGACGAAGCGCTGTAGAATATCGAAACACGGCCCGGCGGCGTGGTCGGGCAAGGTCATCTGGAGAATCTCGGCCTCGGGGGCCCTTTCGCTGAAGCGGAGGCGAGGGTGGCCACGGGGCGCAGGACCCGAACGGTTGTTGCACCGTCAGGCTCGGGTAGGCGTCATCCAGGCAGGGGCAGCGGCCAGCCTTGCCGCAGGAAACGATAACCCGCGCACCCCTGGCGCAGGAAAGGACCGTATTCGTCGATGGCGTTGCACAGGATCACAAAGGGTCTGGATTTACCCATCAGCGGCAAACCTCGGCAAGAGATCGAAGACGCGAGGCCGGTGCAGCGTGTGGCGGTGGTGGGATATGATTATCCAGGTCTCAAGCCGCGCCTATGCGTCTCGGAGGGGCAGCCGGTCAAGCGCGGCCAGTTGCTGTTTGAACACAAGACGATTGAAGGGGTCGGCTTTACCTCACCCGGCGCGGGAACCGTGGTGGCGATCCATCGCGGCGAACGGCGGGTGCTGGAATCGGTGGTCATCGCGCTGAGCGACGGTGAGCGGGCCGGTTCGCCGGCTGACGATGAGCTGGAGACGTTCGAGGCCTACACCGGCGCCACCTTCGAGCGGTTGAGCCGCGAGCAGATCCAGGCGCTGCTGCTCGAATCGGGCCTGTGGACCGCGCTGCGGACGCGGCCGTTCGGGTACGTCGCCGACCCGAAGACCGTGCCGCATTCGATCTTAGTCACCGCGATGGACACCAACCCGCTAGCCGCCGATGTGGACGTGGTCCTGACGCCCCGCGCGGACGATTTCTTCGCGGGGCTTGCCGCCGTCGCGAAGCTGACCGACGGGAAGACCTATGTCTGCACCGGCCCGGACACGAGGTTTACGACGCCGGCCGGCGTGGGCACGATTCAGGCCGAGCAGTTTGTGGGGCCGCATCCGGCGGGTACGCCCGGCGTGCATATTCACACGCTCGATCCGGTAAGCCGAAACAAGACGGTCTGGTATATCAACTATCAGGATGTGCTGGCGGTCGGGAAGCTGTTCGTGACGGGCCGACTGGATGCCGAACGGGTGGTGTCGCTGGCCGGGCCGGTGGTTCACAACCCTCGCCTGTTGCGGACCCGGCTGGGGGCTTCGCTGGATGAGCTGACGCACGGGGAGTTCGCCGGGTCGGATTGCCGGGTCATCTCGGGTTCCGTGCTGTCCGGGCGAACCGCCAGCGGAACCAGCCTCGGCTACCTCGGCCGGTATCACTTGCAGATCAGCGTATTGGCCGAGGGGCGCTCGCGGGAGTTGCTCGCGTGGACGCGTCCGGGGATCGGGAAGTTCTCGATCCTCCCGGCGTACGTGGGCAAGTGGCTCGGCAAGCGATACCGCGATTTCACGACGACGACCAACGGCGGCAAGCGGGCGATCGTTCCCATCGGAATGTACGAGCGGGTCATGCCCATGGACATCGAGCCGGCGTTTCTGCTCAAGGCGCTGGTGATGCGCGACGTCGAACGGGCCGAGCAACTCGGGGCTCTGGAACTGGAAGAGGAAGACCTCGCTCTGTGCACTTTCGTATGCCCGGGCAAAACGGACTACGCTCCCATTCTGCGCGACAACCTGGACAAACTGGAAAGGGAGGGGTAACGGCGGTGTTACGCAAGCTGCTGGACAGCCAGAAGGAATACTTCGAGCCGGATGGGCCGCTGCACCGCTTCCATCCGCTGTATGAAGCCACGGATACCCTGTTGTATTCGACGCCCACGGTCACCGAACACCCTTCGCACGTCCGCGATGCGCTCGACCTCAAACGCATGATGAGCATCGTGGTCTTTGCGCTGCTCCCCTGTGTGCTGATGGCCATGTACAACACCGGCCTGCAGGCAAACCAGGCGATTGCCGCCGGCCTGGAGCCGGCCGGCTGGCGGGCTTCGGCGGTAACCGCGATGGGGCTCGGCTTCCTGCCCGGCAGCATCCTGTCATGCTTCGTTCACGGAGCGACGTACTTTCTGCCCGTGTTCGTCGTCACCTTCGCCGCCGGCGGGACATGCGAGGTGGTGTTCGCCATCGTCCGCAAACACGAGGTCAATGAGGGATTCTTCGTCACCGGCTTTCTGTTCCCGCTGATCCTGCCGCCGACGATTCCGCTGTGGCAGGTAGCCGTCGGGATCATTTTCGGCGTGGTGATCGGCAAGGAGATTTTCGGCGGCACGGGAATGAATATCTTGAATCCCGCGCTGCTGGCTCGTGCGTTTCTGTTCTTCGCGTACCCGGCGCAGATTTCCGGCGACGCGGTGTGGGTCGCGGTCGATGGTTTCAGTGGCCCGACCCTGCTGGCCCGGGCGATGGTCGATGGGAGCCAGGGATTACTCGCCGCGGACATGAGTTGGTGGGACGCGTTCCTCGGTTTCATCCCCGGCTCGATGGGGGAAACCTCGACGCTGTTGTGCCTGCTCGGCGCGGTCATCCTCATCGTCACGCGGGTCGGCTCATGGCGGACCATGGCAGGCGTCGCGATCGGGTCGCTCGCCGTATCACTACTGCTGAACGCGTTCTCGGGGCACGTGAAGAACTCCTACTTCGATGTCCCGTTCTATTGGCATTTCGTCCTGGGCGGCTGGGCGTTCGGCACGGTGTTCATGGCGACCGATCCGGTGTCGTCGGCCCAGACAGAACAGGGCAAATGGATCTACGGCCTGCTCATCGGCGTGCTGGCCATTGGGATTCGCGTGACCAACCCCGCGTACCCCGAAGGGATGATGCTGGCGATCCTGTTCATGAACGTGTTCGCGCCGCTCATCGATTACGGCTTCATACAGGCCAACATCAAGCGAAGGGCAGCCCGCAATGTCGCAACAGCGTAACACAACGCTCTACACGATCGGCTTCACCGCGGCGGTGTGCGTCGTCTGCTCGCTGATCGTTTCGACGACGGCGGTGAGTCTCAAGCCCCGGCAGGCGAGCAATGCGTTGCTGGACCGCCAGAAGAACATCATCCAGGTGGCGGGCCTGATCGAGCCCGGCACGGATCCCGACCGCGAAGCGATCCAGCACTTGTTCGATCAGTACATGGATCCGGTCGTGATCGAGCTGGCCACGGGCACGGAGGTCGATATCGACGCGTTGACGTTCGATCAGACCGAGGCCGCCAGGGATCCCGCCCGCAGCCGCGACGCCCCGCCGAACCCTGCCGGCGTGAAACGAGTGCCAATTCATGGCATCGTATACCGGGTCGTGAAGGACGGCACGATCGACAAGCTGATTTTGCCCATCGAAGGCAAGGGACTCTGGTCCACGCTGTACGGTTTCATCGCCCTGGACGGCGACGCCCGGACCATCCGGGGCATCACCTTCTACCAGCACGGCGAGACCCCGGGCCTCGGCGGCGAGGTGGATAACCCCGGCTGGAAGGCCCGCTGGAAAGCCCGCAAGGCGTTCGACGAGCGAGGCAACGTCACGATCGAGGTCCTCAAGAAGGAAGCCGGCCCGCCGGAGGACGACCCGTATCACGTCGATGGCCTCAGCGGCGCCACCATCACCAGCCGGGGCGTCAGTGCCCTCGTACGGTTCTGGCTGGGCGACAACGGGTACAAGCCCTATATCGAACGGTACAACGCTTCACGGAGTCAATGAAGTGTCGCGAAAGCGAAGAGACATTCTGTTGAACCCGCTGTTCAACAACAACCCGATCGCGTTTCAGGTGCTCGGGATCTGCTCGGCGCTGGCGGTAACGACGAAGATGGAAACGGCCCTGGTGATGGCCGTGGCTCTGACCGTGGTGTTGAGCCTGTCCAACCTGGTCGTCAGCCTGCTGCGCCACTATGTGCCCACCAATGTGCGGATCATCTTTCAACTGGCGGTCATCGCCTCGCTGGTGATCATCACGGACCAGGTGCTCAAGGCCTACCTGTATGCCATCAGCAAGCAGCTTACCGTCTTCGTCGGGCTGATCATCACCAACTGCATCGTCATGGGCCGGGCCGAGGCGTTCGCCATGCAGAATGGCCCGGCCGACAGCCTGCTCGACGGCATCGGCAATGCCCTGGGCTATGACGCCGTGCTGCTGGCCACCGCGTTCTTCCGCGAACTGCTCGGGTCGGGCACGCTGTTTGGCGTGCCGTTGCTCACGAAGGTCACCGACGGCGGCTGGTATTACCCCAACGGTCTGATGGTTCTCTCACCGGGCGCGTTTTTCTTCATCGGGCTCTTGATCTGGGCACTGCGGACCTGGAAGCCGGAACAGGTGGAGGAGGAGTGACGATGGAACATTACCTTGCCCTGTTCATCAAGGCGGTGTTCGTCGAGAACATGGCCCTGGCGTTCTTCCTGGGGATGTGTTCATTTCTGGCCTGCTCGAAGCGGGTGACCACCGCATTCGGGTTGGGCCTGGCGGTCGTGTTCGTGCTCGCGGTCACCTGCCCGATGAACCAGCTCATCTACAATCATCTCCTCCGCGAGGGAGCATTGACCTGGTTGCCGGTCGTCGGCGCGCGGATGGAGAGCGTGGATCTATCCTTCCTGGGATTCATCAGCTACATCGGCACAATCGCGGCGATCGTGCAGATTGTCGAGATGATCATTGACCGGTTTGTCCCGGCCTTATACGGAGCGCTGGGGGTCTTCCTCCCGCTGATCGCGGTCAACTGCGCGATCCTCGGCGCGTCGCTGTTCATGGTCGAACGGGATTACACCTTCGCCGAGAGCGCCGTGTTCGGGTTCGGCAGCGGGCTCGGTTTTGCCCTGGCGATCGTCGCGCTGGCGGCGATTCGCGAGCGGATGCGGTACAGCAATGTCCCGGCGGGATTGCGCGGCCTGGCGATCACGTTTATTGTGACCGGGTTGATGGCGATCGGTTTCATGGCGTTTTCGGGTATCCAGTTGTGACGCGAACGTCCGGCGCGGCCGTCCAAAGGAACGATGACAGATGGGTTGGTTAACCGTCCTCCTGGGTGTCGTGATGTTCTCCGTGGTCATCCTCTCGCTGGTGGGTGTCCTGCTCGTGGCCAAGGCCCGGCTGGTGAACACCGGCACGGTGACCATTGAAATCAACGACGACGCTGACAATCGCCTCGAAGTGCCCGCGGGCAACACGCTGCTGAACACGCTGAGCAATCAGAAGATATTCATCCCCTCGGCTTGCGGCGGCAAGGGCACGTGCGGCGTATGTACGGTCAAGGTGCTCGAAGGCGGCGGCTCGATTCTGCCAACCGAGTTGGGGCATGTCTCCCGAAAGGACGCCCGCGAAGGCGTCCGGTTGAGCTGCCAGGTCAAAGTCAGAAATGACATGCGCATTGCGATCCCGCCGGAGATCTTCAGCGTCCGGCAATGGGAGTGCACGGTTCGCTCCAATGATAATGTGGCCACATTTATCAAGGAACTGGTGCTCGAGCTGCCGGCTGGCCAGCGCATCCCGTTCCGCGCGGGCGGATACATCCAGATCACGGCGCCGCCGCACACGGTGCGATTCAAGGACTTCGACGTGGCCGACACATACCGACCCGACTGGGATGAACTCGATCTCTGGCGGCTGACCTCCGTGGTGGACGATCCCGTCGAACGCGCCTATTCGATGGCCAACTACCCCGAAGAGGACAACATCGTGATGCTCAATGTGCGCATCGCGCTGCCGCCATGGAACGCGATGGACAAAGTCCCGCCCGGGCAGATGTCCTCGTACATTTTCAATCTCAAGCCCGGGGACAAGGTCACCATCAAGGGACCCTTCGGCGAGTTCTTCGCCCGTGAGACGGCCAATGAAATGCTGTTCATCGGCGGCGGCGCGGGCATGGCCCCCATGCGATCGCATATCTTCGACCAGTTCAAGCGGATCAAGACCGATCGCAAAGTCACGTTCTGGTACGGTGCCCGAAGCAAGCGCGAGCTCTTCTACGTCGAGGATTTCGACGGAATCGCCGCGGCGCATGACAACTTCGACTGGCATGTCGCCCTGTCGGAACCGCTGTCCGAGGATGCGTGGCAGGGTCACACGGGCTTCATTCATGCCGTCGTCCGCGACAACTACCTGAAGCACCACCCCGCTCCCGAGGATATCGAGTATTATCTCTGCGGGCCGCCGGTGATGAATGACGCCTGCATTGCCATGTTGATCGACCAGGGCGTCGAGCGCGAGAACATCATGCTGGACGATTTCGGCATTTGAAAATGCCTGAACAGGAAGCCCGTCGTGCCCGAAAGCCCATCGTCCGGAAAGAGAAACTGGCTGTATGCGCTGTCGATCGGCGTGGCGGCGTGCCTGTTGATCGCCCTCCTCATCCCGCGCGCCAACGATGACGGCACGATACAGGGCGAGACGATGGGGACGACCTACACGGTCCGCTTCCTGAAGCCGGACAAACTTCCGTGGGAGAAGGCACACACAGAACGCCTGGCCCGCGAGATCGCGCGATGTCTGTCGGATGTCAATGCGAAGATGTCCACCTACACGCCGGATTCGGAGCTTTCGCGATTCAACGAAAGCCCCGCCCACGTACCCTTCGAGCTTTCGCCGGAAACGTTCGAGGTGTTCGAGGCCGCGCTGGCGATCAGTGCTGAATCCGCCGGGGCGTTCGACATCACGGTGGGGCCGCTGGTCAACGCCTATGGCTTCGGGCCGCCGCCCGAACCGCCGGCATTGCCGACCGGGGAACAACTCGAGGCGCTGCGGCAGCGCGTGGGGTATCGGCTGCTCGCTCTGGACCCGCCATCGCGAACGATTCTCAAGCCACGCGCCGACGTGTACTGCGATCTGTCCGGCATCGCCAAGGGATACGCCGTCGATCGCGTCGCCGAGGTGATGAAAGCTCACGGCTTGACGGATTACATGGTCGAAGTCGGTGGCGAGGTGCGCGTTCGCGGGCTCAATCCCGACGGGATGGCCTGGCGAATCGGGATTGAACGGCCGACGCGCGACGGCACGCGGGTGGTGATGCGCGCGGTCGAACTGGTCGATCGAGCCCTGGCGACTTCCGGAGATTACCGCAACTACTATATCGTGGACGGCCGCGTCTACTCGCACATGATCGACCCCCGCACCGCGATGCCCGTCGACCACGCGCTGGCCTCGGTAACCGTCCTCGATCAGAAGGCCATGATCGCCGACGGCTGGGCGACCGCGCTGATGGTCCTGGGGCCGGACGAGGGCTACAATCTCGCGGAAGCCAGGGGTATGGCGGCGTTGTTTCTCGTTCGAACCGCCGATGGGAACATCGCCGAGCGATTCACGACTGCTTTTGCAGGGTTGACCGTCGGCCCTGGAAAACGCTGAACGCAGGTGGAGTCCATGTCCATGCTGACTGTGCTGGTCGCGACGATCGTGATCTTCGCGATCGTGCTGTTCGCCCTATCGATCGGGCTGATCTTCGGCAAGCGCGGCCTGCGTACGGGTTGCTGCGGAACCGGGAACACCACGGCAGATGTGGAAAACGAACGCCAGACGCCTACCTGTGGCGCCTGTGGTCCCAAGCGTTCCGACTGCGATTGCCGATCAGACCGCCTGGTCCAGGTGAATGTGACACCGGACGAGACGTGATCGCATCGCACGATTTCCGGGGGTCTCGAGGCGCCCTATCCGATTCCGGATGAACACGCGGATGCGTGGATGGTGCAGTCGCTTCGGCCAACCGCGACTGGTTCCGTAGGCGGAAAGGCCCTCTGCGCTGACGCGCTGCGCAGGCCCGAGGGTCTGCCCGTCGATTCTGGCATCAGGCACATTTTCGTGTCTGCCAGTAGTCTGCCCACTGGCCGCTCTCTTTGAGGGCAATCAAGTTCATCATGGCCGAGGACATTCGGGGATGTCTACGTGCAGCTCCGTCACGTCACTTCGATGCGTATACAGGTTGAATACGCCGCTGCAGTAGAAGATCGCATCCACCTGCGTGCCGGCCAACGGCGAGACGCGTTTGCTCAGGAACGTCTCGACGGTCGCGGGCTCGGCCGGATCCCATTGCCGGGTATCGTTCCCGTCGTTGTTCATGATGATCCGACGTGTCCGGTGCTTCGCCGCATCCCGCGCGGCAAGCAGCGCCTCGCGCGTCAACGGCCCATCCGCCGCCGCACACCCACCGACAACCACGGCCAGAACGGCAATGGCCCAATGCCGCATCGGATCTCTCCTTCGCTCACAACCGCACCGCGACAGGGTAGCCGCGAACAGACGGTCCACCCCAACGTTGCAAAAAGGATAACCACGAAGTGCCCGAAGGACACGAAGGGGACCGGAGATCAGGCGAGAGGCCCAAGTACCCATCTACTTCACTCCAGGTTCAGTCTCCATGCGTGAACTGGATCGTCACAAATCCCATTCTTCGTGCTCTTCGCGAGCTTCGTGGTGGTGTCTTCTTATGCAACTGGGGGTCTACTCCTTCTTGACACTCAGCAGCATGCCCTGGCCCGGGGCGAGCCAGATGTTTTCGCCGGCCCAGGGGTGCGTCCGTCCGGTGTAGCTGTTGGTCTGCAGGATCGCGCCGGGCATCTTGAACGCGACCTGAAACGCAATCGAGCGATGCAGGTCCTTGTTGACGATCATCACGTACGGCACGCTCTCAGGCCCTTCGAACTCGCCGACGACGAACTGGCCGCCGCTGATTTTCTTGATGAACCGGCTTGTGTCGAGCCCCGAACAGCCCGTCGGCACATCCGGATGGTGAAATACGTTGACGCTCTTGAGCTTGAGGTAGGTCGGCCCGAGCCGGTGGATCTGCAGGTTCACCTCGCGCAGCATGTACCACGTCGCCGTCTTGTCGCCGAACTGGTTGATCGGCCCGAGCCGGTAGTTCCCGGTCGCCGAGGTGAAATACGTGAAGTAACTGATGCCGCGCCCGCCATAGGCCAGCGTCGTGTACATCTGAAAACGCAGCCCGCCCGGGCTCGGCTCGGCATAGCTGAAATGCGCGTTCGACAGCACGATATTCCAGAACGGCAGCTTGTGACGCAGCGCCGCGGCCCGGATCGTCTCGAGATTCTGGAAGTACCCGTCGCGCAGTGTACCGTCGTCCATCAGCGCATAGTGATCGTAGCTGACAAACGGGGGCCGGACTTTCGTGATAAACGACTCGACGTGTTCCTCGTACGTGTCCGTGCCGAGCTGTGCGGCGGACGCGTAATTCGGAAACAGGTTGATGTAGCTCTTCGCCTGCGGCGCCGAAGCCCGAATCGCCATCACCTGCCGCGCCAGCGCCGGCCACATCCGGGCGCTCGGCTCGTCGCGCAGATAGTAGCCGAAGGCCGCCGGATGGTTGTTCACCCGCGCCGTCAGCACCTGAACGCGATCGAGCACTTCCTTGTCCGGCAAATCCGCCACGCTGTCGGACACATGCACGCTGGGGTCCGAGACGAAACACTTCAGGCCCGCTTCGGCGACAGCGTCGAGCCCGTCGACCGCCACGAAGCCCGCGAGATTGAACCCGCAGTCGCGAATGTCGGCGAGCACCGCCTTGTCGGCCGGCGCACCGCCCCACGCCAGAATCGCGAAATCCTCCGGCGCAAGGCGTTGGTCCTGCCCGCGATCCTGCCCGATGGCCAACGACGCCCACGAACCGACGCCCAGAACGATTCCAACGAGTCCGAAGGATCGCATCACAACCGATCTCCTTTCAGAATGCTATATGTGCCAGCCTGTATTGTTCACCGCCGAGGCACTGAGATGCGAAGAGACTTTTCGCCGGGTCTGCTGACCCGACCTACACGTCTTCGTGTTCTTCGTGCCCTTCGTGGTAGGTTCCTCTTCTCTATGGCCTCCGCGCCCCCGTGGTAGACCACGCCGCTACCGCGGGATGGCGTCGGCGATCCGCAGGCAGGTTTCCAGCAGGCCACGCAGCCGGTCGAGCGGCCAGACGGTCGTCGCGTCACTCTTGGCCTGTTCCGGCCGATCGTGCACCTCGAGGAACAACGCATCGACGCCCACGGCCGCCGCCGCCCGGGCCAGCATCGGCACCCGGTCGCGCAGACCGCCGGTTACCTTGCCCGCGCCGCCAGGGACCTGGCAACTGTGCGTCGCATCGAAGACCACCGGCGCCAGGCTCCGCAGGACGGGAAGGCCCGTAAAATCATTGACCAACCGCCCGTAGCCGAAGAACGTGCCGCGTTCGGTCAAGAGCACGTTGGCATTACCCGCGTTGCGGACTTTTTCAACGGCCAGTCCCATCTGCTCGGCGCTCATGAACTGGCCCTTCTTGATGTTCACCGGTTTGCCCGTCCTCGCCGCCGCGACCAGCAGGTCTGTCTGGCGGCACAGGAACGCGGGAATCTGCAAGATATCGAGCACCAGCCCGGCCGGCGCCGCATGGCCCGGCTCGTGAATGTCCGAAAGCACCGGCACGCCGACCTCGGAGCGAACCTGCTCCAGGATACCGAGCCCCTCTTCCAGCCCCGGGCCACGAAAGCTGTCGATGCTCGACCGATTCGCCTTGTCGTAGCTGGCCTTGAAGATATACGGCACATCGAGCGACTCGCAGATCCTGCGGATGGCCTCGCCCAGTCGCAGGCAATGGTCAAGTGACTCGATGACGCATGGCCCGGCGATCAGCGCCAACCGCGTGCCGCTGCCAATCTCGAACGTTCCAACGTGTACGCTATGGTTTCCCATGACAGCGATATCCTATCGGCCTCTCATAGCGAGAGCAAAGGGTCCGGCCCCCGTTCCGCCCAAACGTCAGTGAACCTCGAAGTGAAACTCGAACATCATCGTCTCGCCCGATGTCGGCGCCGCCGGTGCTGATGTGGTGCCACTGGGAGCCGCCGGTTCGACCACCTCGATCGGGACGCGCAGCCGCAGACGGTCTTTCTTCTCGATCGGCTGCGGGAACACGATAAACCCGCTGAGCACCTCCCCCGGCGCGATCGGCTGCGACCGCAACAACCGGGCGAGAAAGCTCGACGTCCGCTGCTGCATTTCGTAAGCCTCGCGAGCGCCGTCGGAGTACGCGGAGTAGAAGTGCACACTATGGTACGACCCATACGGATAAGCATAGCCGTGATCGTATGCCCGGTGTCGCACCAACTCCGCCCCGGTCACCTCGCGAACGCGCGTCGCCGGCGACGCATCGGCGGACTGATACGCCTGCAGCAGATCGTCCGGACGGCTCGGCTGACGTTCGAGCCACCGATCGCCACTGAGCATGCCCAGCCGGACGCGCTCGAGTTCCACCGCGAACGATGCCTGGCCATGATTCTGAAGCTCGATCGCCATCGCGACGAACTCGTGACCGGCCGAGATCGGCGGCCGGCCCAACCCCATCGCCGCAATCGTCAGGCCCTCGCGATGTTCGAACAGGCCCTCATCCTTGTCGAAGGCCACCTGCTCGCCAACGGGAATCCCGCGAAGCCTGGGGGCACATCCAGCCGCCACCGCCAGGCAGACGACCAAACCGCTTCCAATTCGCAGCCACCGACGCGTATGCATACCGCCATTATAGCCGGCCCGGTGCGTCCCGTCCGGTCAAGCCCCCGGCGCGGCGGGCGGACGGCAAGCCCGCGTTGAAACACCCCGTCGGCCCGGTACACTGATCGCCATGGGTGCGATTCGACCGCCACGAAAGGCGAAGCTCATCTGCGGATTGTTCTCCAACGATGTGGACCTGTTGCGCCGCGCGCGGCAGCTATTGGCCCGGCGGCTCGGCGAGATTGACACCGAAAGCGAACTCTGGCCGTTCGACACCACTGATTATTATGAACCGGAGATGGGCCCGGACCTGCAACGCATGTTCGTCTCGTTCGCGTCGCTGATCGACCCCGGCCAACTGGCCCATATCAAGCACGAGACGAACGACCTCGAAGCGGCGATCTGCCACGACATGGGCGCCCCGCCGGAGTTCCGGCTGGTCAACCTCGACCCGGGCTACATCACTCTGAGCAAGCTCGTCCTGGCCACCACGAAGGACTACTCCCACCGGATCTACATCGGCCAGGGCATGTACGCCGAGTCCACGCTTCACTGGCAAAGCGGCGCCTGGCAAGCCTGGCCGTGGACCTATCCCGACTTTGCGGGCGAGCGCTACCATGGCTTTCTGACGCAAGTGCGCGAGCGCCTGCGGGAACAGCTCAGCGAAGTGCCCGCCTGTGACACAAAGGAGGCCCCGGACGCATGAGTCGCGCCGTCTTCCTGCTGATTCTGCTCGGCACCAGCGCCGCCATCCCGTTCGCGATCAGCGCTACGGCGACGGCGATCATCCGACGATGGGCGCTGCGGCGCGGCTTCGTCGATCACCCCGGCGGCCACAAGGCTCACGCCAAGCCCATCGCCCTGGGCGGCGGCATCGGCATCACGGCGGCGCTTGTGCTCCCTTTGGCCGGCGCCATCCTGGTCGGCGTTCTCGCCTCGCGCCTGGCACCCGAAACCGTACGGCACCACCAGATCGTCATTGACGGACGAAACGCGGAAGTCGGCGACCTGCTGGGCGGCATGGCGATGCGGCTTCCGATGGGGCTGGCGATTCTCGGCGGCGCGCTGGTACTGCACGCGCTCGGGCTGCTCGACGACATCCGGCCGTTGGGACCGCTGGTCAAGATGCTCGTGATGACTGGCGTGGCGCTGGTGCTGACGGCCGGTTATGGCATCCGGTCGCTCGACATGCTGGGCCCGATCCCCGCCACGCTCGCCAGCGTGCTGTGGATCGTCGTACTCACCAACGCATTCAACTTCCTCGACAACATGGACGGCCTGAGCGCCGGTGTTGCCGCCGTGGCCGCGGTCATCTTCGGCATCGCCGCCGTGCTGGCTGGACAGGTGTTCGTGCCGGCGCTGGCCTTCATGCTGGTCGGGGCCCTCATGGGATTCCTGCTCTTCAACTTCCCGCCGGCGTCGATCTTCATGGGCGATTCCGGCAGCCTCGTGGTGGGCTACTTCCTGGCGGTCCTGACCATCCTGACTGCGTACCGCGTCGATCCCGAACTCGGCGAGCCGTTCGGGTTGCTCGCGCCGCTGGTGGTCATGGCCGTCCCGCTGTATGACATGGTATCGGTCGTGTTCATCCGCCTGCGCGCCGGAGTCAGCCCGTTCCGCGGCGATCGCCACCACTTTTCCCACCGGCTCGTGCGCCGCGGCCTGCGCCCTCAATCCGCCGTGCTGACCATCTACCTCGCTACCGGTGCAACCGGGCTGTCATCCCTGCTGCTGCCGCAGTGCACCTGGCCGTTCGCCCTCGTTGTGCTGCTGCAGTGCTTCTTCATTGTGCTGATCGTCGCCATCCTGGAATCCACCGGCACCAGACCGCCTTCGGAGAACTCATGACACACGCGATGTCCGCGCCATCCAGCGACGCCAGGCAAACCGAATCGACGACCGACACGCGAAGCACGAAGTCAGGCGTCTCGACGCCGGAACGGATCGCGTTCTTCCTCGTTCTCCTCGTCGTCGGCGTACGTCCGTTGGTCAGTGAAACCTATGACTCGGCGATCCCGGCCATCGTACAGGTGCTGAATCTGCCCGCCGGCCCGGGACCGGTCTTCACGCTGACGCTCGGCAGCCTGCTCTTGCTCGCTGCGGTCCTGACGGCCTTCGGGCGCTGCTGGTGCCAGAGCGGCGCGCGCTATCGACCCACGGGCTTGGCCGCCGGGATGGTCCTGCTCACGATGGGCATGCTGATTTCGCTGTTCGTCGCCAGCAACCGCCGCGTCGCCTTGACCGCTTCGAGTGACTGGCTCATCGCGCTCAGCATGTGTGTTCTGCTCGTTCAGTTGCTCCGGCGACCGTGGCAGGTGCGCCTGACGCTCTGCATACTCCTCGCCAGCGCCGCCACCTTCGCGATCCAGTGCGTCATGCAGCGAGTCGTCGAATTCCCCGAAACGATCGCCAGCTACGAGGCGAGTAAACCGGAATTCTGGGAAGCCCAGGGTGTCGGCCCGGACGAACCCCTGGTCCGCCTCTACGAGCGACGTCTCTATGGCCAGGAAGCGACCGGTTTCTTTCCGCTGAGCAACGTGGCCGGCAGCTACCTGATGCTCTCGGCCTGGCTTGCGGCCGCGCTGGCGATTGGCAAGCTGAGCCGCCGCAACCCCGAGGACGACGAGGCGCGCCGCTTTCGCGTCGTGTTCGGTCTCATCGCCGCCGCATTGGCCGTCGCACTGTTTGGCTGCGTCTTACTGACCGGCAGCAAAGGCGCGCTACTCGCCGGCGGCTTGACGGCGGCGGTGGGCCTGCCCTGGCTGTGGGCAACACGCCGCCTTGCATGGAAATCCCGCCTGGTCCTCGGATGGATCATGATCCTCGGCGTCGCCGGCGCGGTCGTGCTCTACGCCCGACAGGCACCGCCAGCGAGTTCGATGGGGTTCCGGTGGGATTACTGGCGCACTACGACGAATCTGCTGAAGGACTATTTCTGGACCGGCGTCGGCGCGGAGAACTTCGGCACGTTCTATCTTCAGTACAAGCCGATCACAAGCCCGGAAGAGATCCGCGACCCGCACAACGTGTTCCTCACCGGGTTCGCCCAATGGGGCATCTTCGGCGCTGCGGCGATGGGTGCGCTCGTCGTCGGAGCCGGCCGGCGTCTGGCGCAACCAATCAAGGCCTCCACGCAGCCCACCAACGATGCCGGCCTGCACAAGGGAACCATCGGCCGCGCGGTCGCACTGGCACTGGGGATCTTCGCCATACGAACGTGGACACTGCTCGGGCTGCAGCCGAGCTACATCGTGTTCGCCACAGCAGTACCGATGATCGCCTGGCTACTCACCTTCGCAACCGCCACCGTCGAGAGCAACCAGTTCAATCGCTGGTCCGATGTGCGTATCCCGCCACTCGCCGGAAACCTCGTGGTGCTCGGAGTCCTGGCCTTCCTCCTGCACGGCATGATCGACGTGGCCGCGTTCTATCCGGCGACGGCGACGACGTGGCTGGCGGCCCTGGCCGTCGGGCTGGCCGTTCGAGCCCAGAACGTCGCCACCACGGAACAAAACAACAGTTCGACTGGCCCGGGGCACCGCACCGCGCAGCTCGCCCTGCTGCCATTGATGGCCCTTTGGGCAGGTCATCTGGCACTGCTCTGGTGGGCGCCAGCCGCCGCACAGCGACATCTCATCCCCGCCCGAAACCTCGCGGCCCGCAATGCGGAAATGGCGTCGGCTCGATCCGCCATACTGGACCATTATCGTGTTGCGGCGGTAGCCGATCCGCTGGATCCGACAGCGCCGGCGGAAGCGGCCGAATGGGTCATGAAAACCACGGTATTGGCGACCCAGCCGCCGGAAGGGCCAGTGATCCGCAAATTGCTGGGCGAAGCCAAGGTCCTCAGCCACCTCGCCACGCAGCGCGACCCGCGGAACAGCAGCGTCTTCCATACCTACGCGGCCGTCTGCGCAAGCCGGGCTCATGTCCTCGGCAACGAGGTCGACGCCCAGGCAGCCGGCGGTGCCGCCCGTGTGGCCCTGGCGCTCTACCCGAATTCACCCAACAGCCATCTGCTGCTCGCCGATACGCTTTCCGGCTGGGCGCTGCTGGAATCTGGAAAGGGCAAGCAACTGCTGCTCACAGAAGCGATCGAGGAATACCGGCAAGCGCTGGCGCTCGACGCCGCCCGCCCCGCCGAAGAGGAACTCCGCCGCTGGTCGCCGCAGACCCGCCGCAGGATAGAAGCCGAGATCGACACACTGACCGCCGTGCTTTCACCGACCGAGGAGACAGCGCCGACAGCCCCTGACGCGTAGCGGAAATAGCCGCAAACCACGCCGAGACACTCGCCTACTGGACAGCCAAGCACTTCGCATCCAGACAGGGCGTGATCGACCAGGTCAGATCCCACTTGTCGAACTCCCGGAGTTCGGTCCGGTGGAACGTCTGCCCGTCCCATTCATAGCGACGAAGCTTCTGTTGATCATCAGCAGCCACGTAGATCTCCGGAATCCCGTCGCCATCCAGATCAGCGAGAGCACTGGCATGCTCGATGCCGCTGGAATTCGCGTCGATACGGTCGGCGATCCATGTTCCCTCTTCGTACTTGATCATCCAGAGACCGGACCTGAACGCGGAGGCAATCAATTCCTTGACACCATCCCCGTCCACATCCGCGAGATGGAGAAACCGGCACATCCGATCCGGCAGACTCACGATCACCTCGCGGGAGACTTGGTCGCGGTCGAAACGGTATCGCACGATATCCACGATGCCGCGCGACTCCAGAGTTTCCGGCCGCGTCGTCGTAGGTAAGCCGACCTCGATCGCCGCATAGAGATCCGACTTGCTGCCCTCCTCGAACGGCGCGATGAGTATCTCCTTGACGTGCCGCGCAGGGAACTCCTCCAGAACGTGGCGGCCGAAAACCCCGTCCCGATACCGATACATGACGATCTTACCCGGCTGAGGCCCGCCGTCCCGGACATTCGGCGCACTGGGGGTCGCGATAATCTCCGCGCGTCCATCACCGGTCACATCGCCAAGCTCGATTTCATGCACAAACGTCTCTTCGACCGACCGGTCGATCTCCGTCGGCTGCCAGGCACTGCCAATCTTCTGCAGCACAACCACGACGCCCCGATCATGCGTAGCCAGCACAACTTCCGGATCGCCGTCTCCGGTTACATCACCGATCTCCACGTCGCGAAAGCGGTTGAACGCATCGCCGTAGCGCGCCTTCCAGAACACCGTGCTCTGCCAGCCCTCGCGCGTCCGCCGCCAGAGCTTGGCCAGCGCAGGCGCGGGCGCCTCGTTGGCCCCGATCGTCAGGATCGCAGGAGCCTCCCCGGGCAGCTCACACGGCATGGCTTTGTGAAATACGTCGCAGTCATTGTCGTCGATCACGTCGAATGTCCAGGCGTCCTCGCCTGGATACGCGATCAGAAACCGCGCAACACCCTTGATCCGACCATCGATCGTGTTGAACTTCGACTGAGTAACGAGCAGGGCGCAGCCGGGGTCGCCATCAGCCCCTTGCGGCGGCTCGCTGTTACCGCACGCACCGAGCAAACCGGCAACAATGCTGAGGAATGTTGATGCAAGCAGTCTTGGAACACTTCGACCCATGGCAACAACAGCAGGGAGGGGCGCCGCTCCGGCACCAACCGCGGTCCGGCAACATGCGATCATCACGGATTCAGGCACTTCGCATCCAGACAGGGCATCAGCCCCCACGTCATCTTGTCGGGAATCGTCTCCTGAATGACGGTCCGCTCGAACTGCTTGCCATCCCAGCGGTATCGGCACAACTGCTGCTGATCATCGCCGGCCGCATAAATCTCCAGCCGCCCGTCGCGATCGAGATCCGCCAATACACTCGCGTGCTCGTAGCCACTGGAATCGGCGTCGATCCGGTCGGTCAACCACTGGCCGTCCTCCCGCTTCAGCATCCAGATGCCGGACTTGAAGGCCGAAGCGATCAGCTCGTTTGAACCATCGCCATCCACGTCACCGCAAAGCAGGAAGCGACACTGCCGGTCCGGCAGGCTGGCAATCTTCGTACGCGACACCTGGTCCCCTTCAAACGTGTACCGGATGATGTCAACCGTGATGCCCGGATCCAGCGTCGCCGTTTGCGTCGTTGGCAGCCCGACCTCGAGAACCGCGAAGAGATCCGGCTTGCCGGTCTTCTCGACGTCGGCAACCAGAATCTCCTTCACGTGGCGGGCGGGAAACTCCTCGATCAGGTGCTGCGTGAAGCCCTCCGCCGTCCGCCGAAACACGACGATCTTTCCCGGCTGGGGCGTGCCGTCGATCTTGTTCGGCGCGCTGGGCGTGGCAAAGATCTCGAGTTGCCCGTCGCCGGTCACGTCGCCCAGTTCGATCTCGTGCACGAAGTTGCGTTCCTCGGTGCGCGCGATCTCAATCGCCCTCCATCCCGCACCGGTATTCTCCAGCACAAGGACCACACCCTGATCATGCGTGGCAACCACGAGGTCCGGATGCCCGTCGCCGGTCACATCCCCGATCTCGACATCGCGGAAACGATTGAACCGGCCGCCAAACTCGGCCTTCCATAGGATGCTCGCCTTCCAGCCCTCCGCCGTGCGCCGCCAGACCTTCATTAGGGCCAAGCGCGGCGACTTGTTCGCGGAGATTGTAAGAATCCCCGGCTCATGGCCCGGCAGATTGAACGGCATCGCCTTGTGAAAGACGTCGCTGTCATTGTCTTCGACGACATCAAACGTCCATTC
>JAFGKA010000099.1 GCA_016928855.1 Phycisphaerae bacterium | reverse complement strand
GCGATGCCGGCGTCATTCTTCGAGCAGCGACCGCACATGAAGGGCGCGGAGGAACAGGGCCACTTCGCGATGTGCACGTCCGTGCCCGAGGTCCGGCAATGGCTGACCGAATCGCTGGCGTCCGTCTTTGCCGACGTGCCGGATCTCGGCGGTGTCTTCACGATCACGGCGTCGGAGAATCTGACGAACTGCCCCTCGCGCGGCGGGCATCAACAATGTCCGCGGTGCAAGGAACGCCCGATTCCGGAGATCATCGCCGAGGTCAACACGGCCATCGAGGCGGGCGTGCATCGCGGCAACCCCGACGCCCGCGTGCTCGTCTGGGACTGGGCCTGGCGGAACGAATGGGCCGAGCCGATCATTCAGGCCCTGCCCGACCGCGTGAGCCTGATGAGCGTAAGCGAATGGGATCTGCCGATTCAGCGCGGCGGCGTCTCGACGGCCGTTGGCGAATACTCGATCTCGTCGGTCGGCCCAGGCCCGCGGGCACAGGCGCACTGGGCGCTCGCCCGGCAGCGCGGCCTGCCGACCATGGCGAAGGTGCAGGTCAACTGCACGTGGGAACTGTCGGCCGTGCCGTACCTGCCGGCGATGGACCTCGTCGCGCAACACATGGCGAACCTCGCGCAGGCCGGCGTGGACGGCCTGATGCTGAGCTGGACACTCGGCGGCTATCCCTCGCCGAACCTGCAGTTGGCCAGCCTGTTCTTCGGCGATTCGCCGCCCGCAACGCCCGAAGAAGCGTTGACACGGCTGGCAGTCGATCGCTATGGCCCGAAGGCGGCCGGCCACGCCCGGCGTGCCTGGTCCGCGTTCAGTGCGGGCTTCGCGGAGTTCCCGTATCACGGCAGCACGGTGTACAACGCGCCGATGCAATACGGGCCGATGAATCTGCTTCACCCCGAGCCGACCGGCTTCCACGCGACGATGGTCGGCTTCCCGTATGACGATCTCGATCGGTGGCGCAGCGTCTACCCCGCCGACGTATTCGGCCGGCAATTCGAGAAGGTGGCCGACGGCTGGCGGAAGGGCCTCGACGGCTTCCGTGAGGCCCTCACCGAGGCGACCGAACCGGCCCATCGGGCCAACCTGACCGAAGACCTGCGCGTTGCCGAGGCGGCCTGGATCCACTTTGCCAGCGTCGCGAACCAGATCCGCTTCACGCTCGCGCGCAACACGCTGGCGTCGGCGACCCTGCCGGCTGAGCAGCGTGCCGTGCATCGCGCGACAATGAAGGCGGCCTGCGAGGACGAGATCGAGCTGGCGAAGCGCCTGTTTCACCTGACGCGGCAGGACTCGCGGATCGGCTTCGAAGCGTCGAACCACTACTACTACCTGCCGCTGGATCTAGTCGAGAAGGTCATCGACTGCACCGACATCCTCGAACACCGACTGCCGGATTGACGGAGCCGGTCGAGGTCAGCGTTTTCGGCCATGCGGCATTTCCAGCCGTTTCCCCGTAGAATGGCGGCCATGAGTACGACGCGGCGAATTCTGGCGATCGAGACGTCCGGCCGGGCGGGCAGTGTCTGCGTGGCCGACGGCGAGCGCGTGCTGGCGTCGGTCGATCTGCCGGCGATGACGCGGCACGATAGCGGCCTGCACGCGGCGATCGATCGGCTGGTGCGCGAGCAGGGCTGGCGGCCCGACGCGCTCGACGAGGTCTACGTCTCGGCCGGCCCGGGGAGCTTTACCGGCGTGCGGATCGGCGTGACCGTCGCCCGGACGCTGGCCTGGGCGACACAGGCGCGGCTGGTGCGCGTGCCGACGGTCGATGCGCTGGCGCGCAACGCGCTGACCGCCGAGTCGCCGCCGGAGCATGTCGCGGTCGTACTCGATGCAAAACGCAAGCAGATCTATTCGGCCCTGTTCGCGCGGTCCGGCGCAACGTACACGAAGCTGACGCCCGAGGCGATGGTGGACCCGACCGCGTTTCTGGCCGAGGCGCATCGCACGCACGGACCGATCGCGGTCCTTGGCGAGGGCGTCGCGTATCACCATGCGGCGATCGAGCAGGCCGGCGCGGCGATCCTGCCGGAAGCCCTATGGCCGGCCCGGGCCGAGTGCGTGTACGCCGTCGGTTCCGCCATGGCTACCGCGGGCCACTACTGCGAGCCGGGTGATTGCGTCCCCATCTACATCCGCCTGCCCGAACCGGAAGAAAAGTGGCAAGCCCGCCAGGCTGCCGCCAAGAAGCAAACCTGACAAACAAATGAGCGGCATGACGCCTCCGCGCGACCAGCAGCATTACGCGTTCGTACGAACAGCGGCATGACGCGTCCGCGCGAACAACCGTATTACGCGTCCGCGCGAACAACCGTATTACGCGTCCGTGCGAACGTTGCCGCCCCGAAGGGGCGAAGGTATGTAGCCAGGGGCGTAAGCCCCTGGTGCCGGATCGCGATGGTCATTGAGCCCCAGAGGGGCGACAGATAATGCCATAACGCTGCGACAGCACGAGCAGATGAGGAATGAGTCTTTTCGGTGTCATACTTCTGCCGCCCCTTCAGGGGCTGATCGGCTTGGCTGACATGGGCTCCAGGGGCTTACGCCCCTGGCTACATACCTGTGCCCCTTCGAGGCACCGCCCTTCAACGATACCTTGCTTATCGTACGGCAATACGCCCCAAAGGCATCGCGGGATTACTGGGAGATCTTCTGCAGCTCCGCCAGCAGACGCTCCGCACAACACTCCGCGAACGGAGGATCGTTGACGTTGCAGTCCAACTCGATCACGGGGATGTCGCTCCGAAGGGTGGTCTTCAACGCCGCGAACAGGGCGTGGTCCGCTTCCGGCCACCAGAACAGCCCGCCCGGCGCGTCGATCATGCTGAGCCCCTGCAACGGCAGCACGACCGTCACCGGTCCACAACTGGCGTTGAGCTTTTCCGCCAGAATCGCACCGAGCTGCTGGTTCTCCTCGACGTTCGTCCTCATCAGCGTGATGTTGGGATTGTGCGGGTAGAAGCGCCGGTCTTTGAACGCGGCCGGCACCGTCTCGGGCGCCCAGAAGTTGACCATATCGAGACACGCCGGCGTAACGACCGCCGGCACGCCCTGTCGCGCCGCCGCTTCCAGCCGCGTCGGTCCGCCCGCGAAGACGCCGCCGACGAGTTCGTCCGCCCATTCGGTCGTCGTGATATCGAGCACGCCGGCGATGCGCCCCGCGTCGATCAGGCTTTCCATCGTGCGGCCACCGGCACCGGTACAGTGAAACACGAGCACTTCGTAGCCGTGCCGTTCCAGAATGCTCTTGGCGGCTTCGACGGCCGGCGTCGTGTTGCCGAACATCGACGCCGCAATCAGCGGTCGATCATCGCCGGAGGGAATGACCGCCTCGACCATCCCGCAGATCGCGCCGGCCGCCCGCGCGAAAACCTCGCGACTGATCCGGTTGATGCCCGAAACATCCACGATCGACGGGATCATCACGATGTCGTGCACGCCCACGTAGCCCGAAACATCGCCGCCGGCCACGGTCGAGACCATGACCTTCGGCACGCCCATCGGCAGCGCCCGCATCGCCGCGCACGCGACCGACGTGCCGCCGGTCCCGCCGAGCGCCAGCACGCCGTCGAACCGACCCGCCGCCCAGAGTTGCGGCAGCAGCACCGCTGCGCCGCGGCTCATCGTCGCCACGGCCTCGCCGCGGTCCTTGCCGACCTGAAGCCGCTCCAGGTCGGCGCCGCCCGCCCGCGCCACCTCGGCCCGCGAGATACTCACCGCCATCGTCGGCTCGCCCAGGACGCCGACGTCCACGAGCAACGTACGGTGGCCGCGGGCCTCGATGAGCTGCCGCACGAAATCGTATTCCGCGCCTTTCGTGTCGAACGCGCCGACAAGGGCAATCGTCTTGGCCATGGCGTTCTCTCGTAGATCAGCCAGCAGTTGGCTCGTACTGCGGAACGTTCATCAGCTCGCCCTTCTTGAGCGCCGACTGATGGGCGATGATACCCGGAACCGTCTCCGCGAGCGCCTCGTAGATGTCGATCGCCGGTGAGCGGCGTTTGAGCAGGGCGTCAACGAACTCGTGCACGACGAACGTCCACGCGCCGCCGTGCCCGCTGTCGTGCCGGAGCGGCTCCGGAAGCATGTCGGTCTTCCAGTGCATCGGCTGCTCGAAGGGCTGCGGCGGCTTGTCCGCCGTCGTCGTGATGGCACCCGAGCCATTGGGGTGCGGCATGTAGAAGTTCATCTTCGTCCCGAACCAGTTGGCTCGCTCCGCAAAGCCGGCCTGCACCGCCCAGAATACCGACATTTTCGCGTAATGCCCCTTGTTCGTCCGACACAGGGCGGTCGAATTCCAGAATGGATTCTTGTATGTGTTGTCCTTGAGCGCGTCGGTATCGTCGCCCCAGCCCATACACGCGACTTCGGTAATCCGCTCACCGGTTACGCCCGTCAGGAACGCGGTCGAATGCGTCGGGTAGTGCATCGGCGGGAAGCCGTATCGCCACGTCGGCCCGCGGCGATCATGCCAGTACTGCATGTGCGGCCCCGTGTGGTCGTGGAAGTATTCGCCCTCGACGTGGGTCACCTCGCCGAAGCGACCCTCTTTGTACCACTGGCGGGCGGTGATCGTCTCCTGCCGGTAGAAGCTTGTCTCCGCCATCATGTACGTCATGCCTGTGCGCTTCGTCGCTTCGAGCACCTTCTCGCATTCCTCGATGTCCATGCCGAGCGGCACGGCGCTGATCGCGTGCTTGCCGGCATTCATGACCATTTCGACGTGCCGCGCGTGATCCGGTGCCGGTGTGAAGACGGCGACCGCGTCGATGTCCTTGGCGAGAATCAGCTTCTCCAGCGACTCGTAGCCGGTCTCGCATTTGAACGTCTTCATCAGATGCTCGCGCCGTTCGGGGATCAGGTCGCTGACGCCCGCGACGACGGCGTCGGGATGCTCGTGCCAGGGAAAGCACGAGCCGAATCCGCCGCCGACCACGCCCATGCGGATGCGTCGATCCGCGCCGGGCGTTGTCTGGGCAGCGGC